>NZ_JBFBGL010000001.1:308337-434605 GCF_040684635.1 Amycolatopsis sp. NPDC089917
GCGCGGGCGGCGGGGGGGGGGGGGCGCGGGCTTTTACAACCGCCGGGGCGGCTCCTGTGGGGGGGGGGGGGTTGTTGGGTTTTCCTTTTTCCCCACCTAACCCGAATCGCCACTCACGACCAGCCGGCGGCCCAGATACCGCGCACGTGTCCGATGTGGCGACGCATCAAATCCTCGGCACCATCCGCGTCGCGGGCTTCGATCAGATCGACGAGCTCGGAATGTTCGCGCGACGAGGGGATCAGGCGTCCGCGTTCGGCCAGCACCTTGAGACCGTAGATCCGCGATCGGGCCCGTAGCGACCGGACGACGTCGACGAGGTGCTCGTTGCCCGCCAGGCCGAGCAGCGCGAGGTGGAACTCCATGTCCACCGTGACGTGTCCGATGAGGTCGTTCGCGGCAGCCGCCCGCTCCACGGCGGCCGCGAGTTCGCGGAGACGCCTCAACGTGTCCGGGTCGACACCGGACTCGGCGATCCGGCGCACGGTGGGCACCTCGATCAGGGCACGCAATTCGGTGAAGTTGTCGAGTTCGTGCTCGGTGGGCTCGGTGACGCGGAAACCCTTGTTCCGCACGGTCTCCATGAGACCTTCTTTGACCAGGTCGAGCATCGCTTCGCGCACCGGCGTCGCGGACACGCCGAACCGCTCGGCCAGCGTGGGCGCGGAGTAGACGACGCCGGGCCGCATCCCGCCCGAGATCACAGCGCCGCGCAGGGTCTCGATGACCTCGTCCCGCAGGTTGCGGCGGCCGCTGACCCGGGGAAGCCCTGCGAACTCGTCTTCAGCCATCGAAATCCCTCCACCGCGACTGTACAATGTCACATACTACTCGACGGGAGGTCGCATGACGAGCGATGAGTACTTCGCAGTGGACTACCACTGCGGAGGCGAACCGTTCAGGATCGTCACCGAACTGGCGGAACCGGACGCTCCGACGGTCGCGGAGAAGCGTGTCGCGGCCACGACCGACCCCGAAATCGACGGACTCCGGCGGCTGCTCTGTTCCGAACCGCGCGGGCACGCGGACATGTACGGCGGCTTCGTCGTGGCGCCGGACGACCCGGGGGCCCACTTCGGCGTCCTCTTCTGGCACAAGGACGGCTTCTCCGCGGCGTGCGGACACGGCACGATGTGTCTCGGCACCTGGGCGGTGCGGACCGGTCTGGTGCCCGCCGATCCCGGCGGCGTCACCGACGTGGTGATCGACGTTCCCTCCGGCCGAGTGACCGCGCGCGTCACCACGGTCGGCTCCAGGGTCACCTCGGTCGACTTCGTCAACGTCGCGAGCTATCTCCTGAACGACGACGTCGTCGTTCAGGCGTCACGCGGCACGGCGCACTGCGTGATCGCGTTCGGCGGGGCGATGTACGCCCACGTGTCCGCGGCCGACCTCGGTCTCGCCGTCGACAAGGCCTCGCTCCCCGAGCTGATCGAACTCGGCCGGGAGATCAAGAACCGGCTCAACGCCGGCGCGTACGCCGACCACCCGAACGATCCGAGGCTCAGCGGGATCTACGGCGTGATCTTCTTCGACGAACTCGGCGTCGAAGAGAACGGTGACCTCAGCCAGCGCAACGTGACCGTTTTCGCCGACGGTCAGGTGGACAGATCACCCTGCGGTTCGGGGACCGCGTCCCGCGTGGCGGCTTTGCACGCGTCCGGACGGCTGGCGGACCACCACACTCTCGTCCATTCGTCGATCGTCGGTTCCACCTGGCGCGCTCGCGTGGCCGGCACGACCGAGGTCGAGGGACGTGACGCGGTGATCCCTGTCGTGTCGGGGCGAGCGTTCCACACCGGCGACCACCGGTTCGTCGTCGACCCCGATGACGACCTCGTCCCGGGTTTCGTACTGCGCTGACGAATGATCAGGAGGACTTCATGGACGTCGTCACTGTCGGCCCGGAAGAGATCCGTTCCGCCGTCCCCATGTCCGCCGCGATCGACGCGGTCCGAAACGGGTTTCTCGCGCTGCGTCGCGGCGAATTCGAGATGCCGACGCGAACCGCGTTGCGCGACGGCGCGTTCCTCGTGATGTCGACACACCACCGCCCGACCGCCTCGGCGATGATCAAGACGTTGAGCCTCAACTTCACCGACCGCGTGCCTGCCATCGTCGGAACCGTCGTGTGGAGCGAACTCGGCCACGGACGTCATCTCGTCGCCGACGCAGCCGACGTGACCCGGATCCGGACCGGTGCGATCGTCGGCGTCGCCACCGATCTGCTCGCCCCGGCCGAGGCCCGGACCTGCACTCTCATCGGTGCCGGCGGGCAGGCCCCCGATCAGGTCCGCGCCGTGCACGCCGTACGGCCGCTGACCGAACTCAGGGTCGTCGACCACAGCCTCGACCGTGCGGACACGCTCGCCAAGGCCCTCGGTGCCGAATTGCGGATCGACACCGTCCTCGGCGTCGCCGACGCCGACGAGGCGGTCCGCGGTGTGGACATCGTCTGCTGCGCGACAACGTCGACCACTCCGCTGTTCTCCCCCACGTCGCTGACCGCGAACGCGCACGTCAACGCCATCGGCGCCTTCCGCCCGACCATGCGCGAACTCCCCGACGGGCTGCTCGCCGGCGCGACCGTCGTGATCGACGAACGAGAAGCGATCCTCGAAGAAGCCGGGGAGATCATCCACGCTCTCGGGACGGGCGCCATCACCGAGGACGACCTCGTCGAGCTGGGAGACGCGCTGGCCACGGGAATGGGAGCACGAGCCGGCCGGACGGTCTTCAAGAGCGTCGGGGTGGCCATGCAGGACTGGGCGATCGCCAACCTGCTCGCTGAAGCCTTTCTCGACCGGGCGAAGTGAGCCCTATGGCCGACGTTCGAGGCTACTGCACTCTGTGCCGCTCACGATGCGGCGCGATCTACACGATCGAGAACGGGATGATGACGGGTGTCCGCCCGGATCCCGTCCATCCGACCGGTGCCGCGATGTGCCCCAAGGGCCGCGCCGCTCCCGAGCTGGTCCACTCCCCCGAGCGGCTGACCAGGCCACTGCGGCGGACGACGCCCAAATCCGCCGCCGATCCACAGTGGACGGAGATCGGCTGGGAAGAGGCGCTGGCCGAGATCGCCGACCGGCTGGGAACCATCAGGGCCGAAAGCGGCGCCGAATCCGTCGCGTTCTCCGTGACCTCGCCGAGCGGGACGCCGATGTCCGACTCGATCGACTGGGTGGAGCGGTTCATCAGGTTGTTCGGCAGCCCGAACACGCTGTACAGCACCGAAATCTGCAACTGGCACAAGGATTTCGCCCACGCCTTCACCTTCGGCAGCGCCCTCCCGGGGCCCGACTACGCCAGGACCGACCTGGCGATCCTGTGGGGTCACAATCCGGCGAAGTCGTGGCTCGCGCAGTCCGCCGCGCTGGCCGAGGCCAAGGCGCGCGGGGCACGGCTCGTGGTCGTCGATCCTCGCCGGTCCACCGGTGCGCTGCAGGCGGACCTCTGGCTGCGGATCCAGCCCGGCACGGACGACGCCCTCGCCCTCGGTGTCGCCCATCAGCTCCTGAACCGGCGAGGACACGACGAACACTTCGTCCGGCGCTGGACCAACGGGCCACTCCTGGTGCGGCGGGACACCGGCCGATTCCTGCGGGCCGCCGACCTCGAACCGGGTCTCGCCGGTTTCGTCGCGTGGAACGAGACGACGAGCGCGGCCGAGCCTGTCGACACGACCGTCCTGTCCTCGAAGGCCGAGCAGTTCGCCTTGCACGGGACGAGGCGCGTACCGACGCGAGACGGGATCGTCGAATGCGTCCCAGGTTTCGCTCTGTACGCGCAGGCGTGCGCCGATTGGCCGCTCGACCGCACAGCCGCCACCACCACGATCGACGCCGCCTCCATCGCGGCGTTCGTCGATGAACTCCTTGCCGCGGAGAGTGTTTCGTACGCCGCGTGGACCGGGATCGGGCAGCACGCGAACGCGACGCAGACCGAGCGGGCGATCGCGACCCTGTACGCCCTCACCGGCAGTTACGACGCTCCCGGTGGCAACGTCGTGCTGCCCAAGCAGCCGACGAATCCCGTCACATCGCACGACCAGCTCGACCCACGGCAACGAGCAAAGGCCCTGGGGCTGAACAACTTCCCGATCGGACCACCGTCGCAGGGATGGATCAACTCCCGGGACTTCTGCCAGGCCGCCATCGCCGGTGATCCGTACCGTGTCCGGGCTCTGGTCTCCTTCGGTGGCAACCTTCTCTTGTCGCAGCCCGATCCACAGAGGACCGCGGAGGCGTTGCGAAGCCTCGACTTCTCCGTGCACCTCGATCTCTTCGAGAACCCGACTTCCCGCTTCGCCGACCTTCTGCTGCCCGTCAACACTCCTTGGGAGCACGAAGCCTTCAGAGCGGGTTTCGAGATCACCCCGTCGGCGCAGGAACGGGTCCAGCTCCGGCCACGCATGATCGAACCGGTCGGCGAGTCCCGTTCGGACACCGAGTTCGTCTTCGACCTCGCTGCCCGTCTCGGCATGGCCGAAGAGTTCTTCGGCGGACGGATCGAAACCGGCTGGGACCACCAGCTCGCTCCGCTGGAGCTCACCGCGGAGCGGCTCCGCGACGAGTCGGGCGGTGTCGATGTGCCGCTGCCGACCGGATTCCGGAAGTACGCCGAAGAACGCGACGGCCGTGTCGCCGGTTTCGCCACTCCGACCGGGCGGGTCGAGCTGTATTCCGAACGTCTCGCCGAGCACGGTCAGTCGCCGGTCCCGGTCGCCCGCACGCCGGAGGTGGACACGCGGTACCCCTTGATCCTGACCTGCGCGAAGAACGGGTACTTCTGCCACAGCCAGCATCACGGGATCTCCTCGTTGCGGCGCCGGTCACCCGAGCCGACCGTCGATCTCAGCGTCGAACTCGCGAACGACCGCGGCATAGTCACCGGTCAGTGGGTCGAGATCAAGACCCTCGCCGCGACGGTCGCGATGCGCGCCCGGATCGATCCGGCGCTGCACCCCGACGTCGTCGTGGCCGAATACGGCTGGTGGCAATCGGCTCCCGATCTCGCGCTGCCGGGTTCGGACCCGCTCGGCGACGGCGGGGCGAACTACAACCTGCTGATCGGCGACGACACCAGGGACCCGATCAGCGGCTCGGTCGCGCTCCGCTCGACAGCCTGCGACGTCCGGCCGATCGGGCCGGCGCCGTGGACCGCGGAGCGCGAGTTCATCGTGGACCGCGCGGCGCTGGAAACGGACGACATCCTGACGCTCGACCTGCGCCCGGTGGACGGCTGCGAGCTGCCGAACTTCCGTCCCGGCCAGCACATCACCCTGGCCTCGGCCGACGAACCGCTGGTGACGCGCAGCTATTCGCTCACAGCCGCCGCCCGCGACACCGCCCGCACCGCCTACAGCGTCGCCGTCCGTCGGTTGCCGGATGGACAGTTCTCGCCGCTCGTCCACGAACGCTTCCAGGCGGGCGCCCGGGTGCTGGTGTCACCGCCCTCCGGCATGTTCGCCTTGCCGCCGGGCCACCGGCAGCCCCTGGTGCTGATCGCCGCCGGGATCGGGATCACGCCTTTCCTCAGCCTCCTGGAGACACTTGCGAACGAGTCCGGTAGCGCGCCGGAAATCGTTCTCCACTACGGGAACCGGAACTCCGGGAGCCATGCTTTCCGCGAACGGATCGACACCCTGACGAAACGTCTCCGCACGGTGCGCGTCGTCGACCATTACAGCCAACCGGAACCTGGCGATACCTACGACGTCCGTGGACGGGTGTCGGCCGACAGCGTCGACGCTTCGCTCGTCGACCGAAGGGCCCGCTTCTACCTTTGCGGTCCCGGATCCATGATCGAGGAGGTGACCTCCGGTCTGCTGGCCCGCCGCGTGCCCCGCTCGGACATCTTCGCGGAAAAGTTCCAAGCCGCCCCGACGTCGGTGACCATCGCCGACAACGCGACGGCGACCGTGCGGTTCGCTCGTTCCGGTCGCGAAGAGGTCTGGCGCAAAACCGACGGGACGCTCCTGCAGTTCGCGGAGAAGAGCGGGCTGTCCCTGCCCAGCGGTTGCCGCCTCGGCCAATGCGAGAGCTGCGCGGTTTCCGTGCTCGCGGGGACCACCGCCCATCTCGTCACGCCGCCGGACGGCCTCCCCGACGACCACTGCCTGACCTGCCAGTCGGTACCGACCTCCGATGTCACGCTGGACGCTTAGCGCCCAGCGTGCCGCTGACGTAGAGCGTGTCACCCAAGCGCATGCCTCCATCCTCCAAGGCCGGAAGACCGTTGACAGCGAACAGCTCTCGGATGCTGGCTGTGGCCAGCGTCCAGCCGAGTTCGGCCAGATACGGCGCTGCTTCGTTGCGTTCGCCGAAATAACGGAGCCGCGTCATGTCGGTGTCGACGCTGTGCTCACGCCAACGCTCGGAGATGCTGTCCAGGCGTTCTTTTGTCCTGTCCTCTTCACCCGGCCGAGGGTTGGGCTTGCTTTCGGTGGCCATCCGGCTTCCTGGGGCGCTGAGTTCTGTGATGGTGTCCAGCAGGCTGTCCTGTGCCTCGGGCGGGAGATAGCCCAGCAGCCCTTCGGCGCTCCACGCCGTCGTCCGGGCCGGGTCGAAACCGGCGGCGCGCAGTGCCGAGGGCCAGTCCTCACGGAGATCGGCCCCGACTGCTCGCCGGTCCGCGGTGGGTTCGGCCCCCAACTCCGCGAGTGTGCGCGTCTTGAACTCGATGACCTGCGCCTGGTCGAGCTCGTAGACCACGGTCCCGGCGAGCCAAGGAAGCCGGTACGCCCGGGAATCCAGGCCTGACGCCAGGATCACGACCTGCGCGATTCCCGCGTTCGTCGCGTCGAGGAAGAACTCGTCGTAGAACTTGGTGCGGATCTTGGCGACGTCGATCCACAGCTGCTCGACCAGCTCGCCGGGCGCGACTTCGCCGGCCGCCAGCCGGGTGAGGAGATCGACGCCCACCGCCCGGACGAGCGGCTCGGCGAACGGATCGTCGATCAGCGAACGATCCGCGCGAGTCGCGATCGCTCTGGCCGTCGCGGCCATGGTGGCTGTCGCACCGACGCTGGAAGCCAGATCCCAGCTGTCTCCGTCTTGCCTCGCGGACATCGTGTTCGGCCCCGGTTCTCGTGGTCGAGGAATGACATGCCGATTATCACCGCCGAGGACGTTTCCGCGACGCCTTGGTGACGGCGGGCTGCGACGCTGTCCGAGGTTCCCGTAGCGGGAGGAGAGCTGTCGCATGCCACCGCCGCCGAGGGCTCGTGCGAAGCGCCCCAGGGTGACGACGGCCAAGGCCACGGCACCGGTGAGGGTGAAAGAGCGCCCACCACAACGGAAACCGGCTCGGGTGCCGCCGTCCAACGCCGCGGCGCTGGCCGCGTTGCGGGCCGGTGACAAGAAGCCGACGGCGGACCCTTCCCAGAAGGAGTCACAGGACAAGGTCGGCAACGGCGCGGTGGCCGCGAGGCTGGCCAGAGGACCGGGCAGCGACCCGAAGTTCGCGGTGCTGAAAAAGGACATCGCGCACAAGAAACACACGGTCGCCCGTTCCCATCCCCCGGCCGCCAAGGAAGGAGCAGTACCACCAGCTGCGGCTGTACGCGTTGGAGGCGATGGCAAAACGGCTGACCACGGCCGGCCGATACGGCGAGGCCGTCGCCGCCGGTCTGGCGGCCGTGCGCGCCGAGCCGTTGCGGGAAAGCGCGCATCAGGCGCTCATCGACGCGCACCTCGCCGCCGGCAACCGCGCGGCCGCGCAGCACCAGTACTTGCAGTGCCGGCGAACTTTGCTGGAGGAACTGGGACTGGAGCCTTCCGAGGCCCTCCGTCACCTCTTGCCGCACATGACGTCGCGCTAGCCGTTCGGGTGAGCGAGGGCGTAACTCGCGTGATCAGACGGCGAACGTCCTCTGATCACGCGAGTTCGCCGCCTGATCACACGTGATCGCCCAACTCACCCGGACACGACGTACTTCGGCCGGTACCCGAGACCCTACGAATCCTCGAGCAGGTCCTCGATCTGGATGGGGATGTGCCGCACGCGGATGCCGGTGGCGTTGTGAACGGCGTTCGCGACGGCCGCCGCCATCCCGACGGTGCCGATCTCGCCGAGGCCCTTCGCGCCGACGGGATTGTGCAGCGTGTCCGGGTACTCGACGAAGTGGACGTCGACGTCGGGGATGTCCGCGTTGACCGGAATCAGGTAGCTCGCGAAGTCACCGTTGGCGAACCGCCCGTTGGCCTCGATCTCCAGCCCCTCGTGCAGGGCGGCCGACACACCCCAGATCATGCCGCCGACGATCTGGCTGCGCGCCGCCGTCGGGTTGATGATCCGGCCGGCGTCGAATACGCCGAGCATGCGGGACACGCGGATCTCCCGCGTCCACTTGTGCACACGGACCTCGCAGAACTGCGCACCGAACGAGCTGAAGGAATGCTTCGACAGCTCTTCGCCGGGCGCGGACGAACCGGCCACCGAAAGCGACGGGCGGTTCAGCGCCCGCAGCAGCTCGCCGAAGGTCATCGTCCGGCCTTCGCCGAGCACCTCGCCGTCCGCGTAGGAGACGTCGAGGCCTTCGAACGGCGCTCCCGGCGCGGCCGCCAGCTTCAGCAGGTCGTCGATCGCCTTGGCGGCGGCGATCATGATGGCCGATCCCGCGCTCGCGGTGGCCGTCGAACCACCGGACATGCCACCGGGCGGCAGCGTCGAGTCACCGAGGCGCGGCGTCACACGATCGGGTGAGATGTCGAGTGATTCCCCACCCACTAGGGAAAGGACGGTCAGCAGTCCCGTTCCCGGATCGGCCCCGCTGGTCGCGACGACGGCCGTGTCGTCGGGCAGCAGGGTGATCTCGATCGTGGCCGGGAACCGCAGCGCGGGGAACATTGCGGTGGCCGTGCCGATTCCCACCAGCCAGTCCCCGTCGGTCTTCCCCTGCGGTGAACGATCCGCCCAGCCGAAGCGCTCCGCACCGATCCGGAAGCATTCGTCGAGGTGTTTGCTCGACCATTGCAGATCGTTGCCGGGTGGCGCGTTCGAGTTGTTCCGCTGACGCAGCTCGATCGGGTCCATCTTCAGCGCCGCGGCGAGTTCGTCGATCGCGCTCTCCAGCGCGAAGGACCCGGGTGCCTCGCCCGGCGCCCGCATGAACGTCGTCGGCGGGATGTGCAGCGGCACCATCTTCTGGCTGATGGCCAGGTTCCGGGTCGCGTACCACTCGCGCGAAGTGCCGTGTGACGTCGGTTCGACGAACGACCGGTCCGCCGCCGTGCTGCACCAGGAGTCGTGACGCAGGGCGTTGAGCGTGCCGTCGTGCTCCGCGCCGAGGGCGATCTTCTGCACGGTCGCGGCGCGCCCCGCTGTCGCGGTGAAGACCTGCTCGCGGCTGAGCGCCGCCTTCACCGGCCTGTCCAGGGCCCTCGCCGCCGCCGCGGCCAGGAACGCCGGCGTGGACGTCCGGCCCTTGCCCCCGAACGCTCCGCCCACGAAGGGATTCACCGCGTGCACCTCGGACGGCTTCACGTCCAGCGCCGCGGCCAGCTCCATCGCCTGGATGTCGGATCCCTGGTTGCCACTGTGGATCGTCAGACCGTCGGGCCCCCACACCGCGACCGCGGAATGCGGTTCCATCGGTGCGTGGTTCTGGGTCGCGGTCCTGTACGTGGCTTCGACGACCACCGGGCTCGCGGCCAGCGCGTCTTCGATGGACTCGACCCCGGGGGCGAGCACCGAGAGGGACGACGGCACCCCTCTCGACTCGGGCGCGTCCTCGGCCGAGTCGAGGCCGTCCTCCAACGACGTCAGCGCGGGCCGGGACCGATAGGTGACCTCGACCAGCATCGCCGCGTCGCGGGCCTGCTCGTAGGTCTCGGCGACGACGAAGCCGATCGGCTGCCCGTAGTAGGCGACTTCCCTGTTCTGCAAAGGAACCCAGGTCTCGCCCAGGACCGCCGTGGCCGGTGTGCGCAACTCCAGCGGATCGAACGGCGAATACACGCCGAGCACGCCAGGAGCGCCCTTCGCCGCGGTGACCTCCATCGCCTCGATCTCGCCGTGCGCGATCGTGCTGAGCACGACGTACCCGTGAACCAATCCGGGGAAGGTGTGGTCCGCCCCGTAATCGGCCCGGCCGGTGACCTTCAGCGGCCCGTCCACCCGGCTGGTCATCAGCGGCTCCCCTCGGTCAGTTCGAGCAGTGCACGGACGATGGTCCGGCGCAGCAGCGACGGTTTGAATCCGTTCGCGGACAACGGACGCGCACCCTCGGTGGCCAGCGCCGCCGCCTCGTCGAACGCGGCGACGGTCGCGGGCGCGCCGCGCAAGGCCTCTTCGACGGCGGGCAGCCGCCATGGCACGGTCGCGACGCCACCGGCCGCGACCCGGGCGTCGATCACGCGCGAGTCCTCGACCCGCAGCGCGACCGCGGCCGAGCACAGTGCGAACTCGTAGGACTGCCTGTCCCTGACCTTGACGTAAGTGGAGTTCGACGCCCAATCCAGGCGCGGGACCACGACCTCGGCGATCAGTTCGCCGGGGCGCAGGTCGGTCTCCACGTCGGGGGTGTCACCGGGCAGGCGATAGAACGAGCCCAGTTCGACCGTGCGGGTCCCGCTCTCGCTGATCAAGCGGAGCCGCGCGTCGAGAGCGACCAGGGCGACGGCCACGTCACTGGCGTGGGTCGCCACGCATGAATCGCTCGTGCCCAGCACGGCGTGCATCCGATTGGCGCCCGAGATCGCCGGGCAGCCACTGCCGGGCTCCCGCCGGTTGCACGGCATGGCGACGTCCCGGAAGTACGAGCAGCGCGTGCGCTGCATCAGGTTCCCGCCGATGCTGGCCATGTTCCGGATCTGCTGGGAGGCGCTGAGCAGCAGCGCGCGGGAGATCGCCGGGTACACGCCGGGGTGTCCGGCGATGTCGCTCATCCGCTCCAGCGCGCCGAACCGCAGTCCGTCGGCGGTGTCGATGCCGCGCAACGGGACCGCGTTGATGTCCAGGACATGCTGGGGGGTGAGGACATTGAGTTTCATCAGGTCGACGAGGGTGGTCCCGCCCGCCAGATACGTACCGGGCGAGGCGATCGCGTCCTCGACGGTCTCGGGTGCGAGCAGCTCAAAGGGACGCATCGGCCCTCCTCGCCTGCTCGACCGCCGCGACGATGTTCGGGTAGGCCGAGCATCGGCAGAGGTTGCCGGACATGAACTCGCGGACGTCCTCGACGTTCTGCTCGACGGCCGCGACCGCCGACATGATCTGCCCGGAGGTGCAGAATCCGCACTGGAGGGCGTCCTGGTCGACGAACGCCCGCTGGACCGGATGCAGGCCGTCCTCTGTGGACAGAGCCTCGACCGTGGTCACCGGCTTCTTCACGGTGGCGGCCAGAGTGAGGCAGGACAGCACCGGCCGTCCGCCGACGTGCACCGTGCAGGCACCGCACTGCCCTCGGTCGCAGCCTTTCTTCGGGCCCGTGACGGCGAGCCGCTCGCGCAGGGTGTCCAGCAGGGTCACCCCGGGATCGACGCTCAGCCGTTCCGTGTGGCCGTTGACTTCGAGTGAGATGTCCACTGAATCTCTTTCCGCCGGTCATGCGGGCCAAGGGCCCGACGGCGTAGGTTGAGGTGGTGGGGGTCGCGTTCGGGAGCGAACCGGATATTCATCCGCTTCGATTTTCAAGTTAGCGGAACGCAATCCACTCCGCAATGTCGAGGCAGTCTCCTGGAGTCGCTCCAGGTCCCCGGTTCCGTCGGCTACATTCACCGGAGAACGGGATCGGCGGACAGGAGAGGCGATGACGACGGGATCGGTGAATCCCCGGCGAGCGGACACCCGACGCAACCACGAGCGCATCCTCGCGACGGCGGCGAAGTCCTTGGCCGGATCAGGCGAGCTCTCGTTCAACGCCATCGCGAAGCAGGCCGAAGTCGGCGTCGGCACGGTGTACCGCCACTTCCCGACCCCGGAGGCCCTGATCCTGGCGGTCTACGAGCGCGAGGTGCGCCAGCTCGTCGACATCGTGCCGATCCTGCTCGAGAAGCACGCACCGGAGCAGGCCTTCCGCACGTGGGCGACCGACCACCTGGCGCACTACATGATGACCAAACGCGGACTGGCCGACGCCCTGCGCGCCGCGGGCAGCTCCCGCAGTGAGCTGCCCGCGGGAGCCTACGAGGCGATGGTCGGCGCGGTCTTCACGCTGCTGAAAGCCAACGTCGACGCCGGCACCGTCCGAGCCGACCTGAAGCCCGAGACCGTCCTGCGTGGCCTGGGCGGGCTGCTGTACCTCGATCCGAACGGCGAGTGGCGGCGCGACGTCACGAGCCTGCTCGACCTCCTGTGGCGCGGGATGGGCACCCGCCGGTCCTGACCGGATCCCTGGCAGGAATGCGACGATGAATGTCTTTCCGGCCCCTCGACCCGGGAATCGGTCCCGATCCACAGTGGTCTCATGGACAAGGGCACTGAAGCAGGCGTCATGCGGTCGACGGTCCGGGTCGACGGCGAGACGATCAGCTACCTGACCGCCGGACGGGACGGTCCGGTCGTCCTGCTGCTGCACGGAACTCACTGGAGCCGCGTATGGCTTCCCATCCTGAACGGACTCGCCGACGCGGGGCTGCGGCCCATCGCCGTCGACTTTCCCGGTATGGGGCGTGCGGGCGGCGAGCTCACCCTGGAAACGGCGACCGTCCCGGCGCTCGCCGAGTGGGTGGCGCGGTTCGCCGCGGCGCTGAACCTCGCCGAGCCGATCGACGTCGCCGGACACGACATCGGCGGGGCCGTCGCCCAGCATTTCCTCGCCAAGGGGCCGCTGGAGATCTCCCGGCTGGCCCTGGTCAACTCGGTCACCTACGACTCCTGGCCGGCACCGCATGTGGTGAGGCTGCTGGAACGGACGACGACCGCCGACGAATTCCTCCGCGCCCGCCGCCAGGCAGTGACGGCCGACCTCGCCGAGGCCGCCACCGAGCACCTGATCGCGGAGTATCTGGAGCCGTGGGCCGATTCGCGCTGCCGTCGCTCCTGGCTGGCCATGGCGGGCGCGGCCGAAAGCCACTACACCCTCGACCTCGTCCCCGCGTTGCGACGATCCTCGACGCCCAAGTTGCTGGTCTGGGGCGAGGACGACGCCTTCGAAAAAGTGGAGTACGCGGAAAAGTTCGCCTCGGAGATCCCGCGAACCACACTCGTCCGGGTACCGGGCGCGCGCCACCTCCCCACCGAGAACTCCCCTGGGCCGATCGCCCGCGCCCTTGCCGACTTCTTCAGCTCCGGACCGAGATCGGCGAGGGAAGATGCAGGGCCAGCTGCCCTTCGGTGACGACGTCGAACTGGACGGTTTTGGTCGGGCCGAGCGTGCGCACGTCGTCAGCCATGCGCCCTTGTCCCAGGTGGAGGCCCACGTCGCGAGGAAAGCGCGCTGTCCCGGCGGAGAGCACGTTGGTCTGGCTCAGCGTCGAATGCCACGCGCCGTCGATCGTGGTGTACGAGGTCAGCGCCGAGACCCGGGTTCCCGTCGGGTAGGTGGACTGGGCCGGCGTGTTCGCCGAAAGGGAGATGTCGGTGTCGCCGGCGTCGTTCGCGACCCGCGCGGCGGTGTGGTTCGCGTCGATGTCGACGTCGAGCCCGGTGACCCACTTGGGGAATCCGTACCCGTCGTGGCCGCGGACCTGGGCGATTTCGGTGCTGACCGGCAAGGAAAGCACATACGTGTCGAGGTGATCGTTCTTGAGCCCCGCGACGAGGTCGACCAGTCCCAGCTTGCCGTGGCGGGCGGGCCTGACGGCGATACCGACCGCGGCTTCGGTGTAGAAGTCGATGTCGCACACGTCGTAGCGGAAGAGCATCACCGAGACCAGGCCGAAGCCCGGAGCGATCTCCAGCGGGGCCAGTTCGCGGGGCAGGCGGGCGCGGATCGCCCGGGAGCGGGCGATCATCGTGAGCCGGGCCGTCGAGATCCGGTAGTAGAAGTTCGGCGTGAGCGTGGAGCCGATGCGCGAATCGACCCTGGTCTTCGGCAACCGCCGGAAGAAGTCGACGCCGGGGACCCGTGGGTCGCGCGCGATCTCGTCGAGTTCGGTGTTCATCCGGTACCGGTCGTAGAGGCCGCCTTTCGGGACCGGGACCGTCCGGTCGCCCAGTTCGACGTCGATCATTTCCTGGTGTGTCGCTGCCATCAGTGAACTCCTGTGGTTCAGTCCACGTCGGCGAGAAGCCGGGTGGCCAAGTCCTTCGAGGATTGCGGATTCTGTCCGGTGTAGAGGTTCCTGTCGACCACGACGTGGGGACGCAACGGAACCAGGCCCTTCGAGTATTCGACGCCCGCGTCCTTCAGCCGGTCCTCCAGCAACCACGGCGCCTTCTTGGCGAACCGGTTGAGCAGTTCCTCCCGATTGGACAGTCCCGTCATCCGGTATCCGGCGAAAGGTGACGTGCCGTCGGCGCCGGTCGCCGCGAGGACCGCGGCCGGTGCGTGACACAACAGGGCGAGCGGTTTCCCGGAGGCCAGCCGCTCGGCCAGCAGCGCGCCGGAAGTGGCGTCGTAGGCGAGATCCTCCATCGGGCCGTGACCACCGGGATAGAACACGAGGTCGAACTCGTTCGCGTCCACCGTGTCGAGCGCGACCGGATGCGCGAGCGTGCTCTCGATACTGTCGAGGTAGGCCTTCACCTCGCGGCGTTTTCCCGGCATTCCGCCGGCGACACCGAGGCTGAGCTGATCGAGCGTCGGAGCCTTCCCGCCTGGCGTCGCGACGGTGATCTCCCAGCCCGCTTCCGAAAAGATCCGGTGCGGCACGGCGACTTCCTCGGCCCAGTACCCCGATGGGTGCACGGTACCGTCGTCGAGCGTCCAGCGGTCCGCGGCCGAGATCACGAACAGAACTTTCGTCATCGCTTCGCCTTTCCTGTCACTTCGGGCATGACGTCCACATCGTGCTCCCTTGTGGACAGCCACGCGCGGTAGCCGCGCAACGCCTTCCGCTGGCGGCGTCGCTCGGCGAGCAGCGCCCAAGCCGGGTGAGTACCGGGCGCCGGACGACGACCGCGGGCGATACGGCGCAACTGGTGCCGGACCTGCGCCATGCTCGCGGCCGACGCGAGCGCCTTGTCCGACCAGGTCACCGGGCGCAGGTTCCGCACGGTCTCGCCACCGTGCCGCCACCGGCCGGGCAGATCCGGGGTGACGGCCAGCGCGGTACCCATCCCCGCCACGGCGACACCGCCGTCGAGGACGCGTTCGGCGGTGTCACGGCGGGTGATGCCGCCGGTCAGCATCAGCGGCAACGGGCTCGTCTTGACCAGATCCTGGGCCAGATCGAGAAAGTAGGCTTCCCGGGCCTGGGTGCGCGTGTCCGCGGGACGGCCGGACATCGCCGGGCTCTCGTAGCTGCCGCCGGACAGCTCGACCAGGTCGACACCGAGCGGTTCGAGCATCGCGATCACTTCGCGGGCGTCGTCCGCGTCGAACCCACCGCGCTGGAAATCCGCGGAGTTGAGCTTCACCGCGACCGCGAACGACGGCGAGACGACCTCGCGCACCGCACGCACGACGTCCAGCAGCATCCGGGCCCGGTTCGGCAGCGAGCCGCCCCATCGGTCGTCACGCCGGTTGACCAGCGGCGAGAGGAACTGCGACAGCAGGTAGCCGTGTGCGGCGTGAATCTCCACGCCGTCGAACCCCGCTTCTTCGGCTCGGGCTGCCGTGACCGCGAACCTCGCGACGGTGGCCTCGATCTGCTCCGGGGTCATCGCACTGGGGCGGCCGAAGCGGCTGCTGTGCCGTCCGAGGTCGACACCGACCGCGGACGGACCCCAGACGACGCCGGGCATGTCGGCCTGTACCTGGCGGCCGGGGTGATTGATCTGCATCCACATCGCGGCGCCATCGGCCTTGCCCGCGGCCGCCCACTCGGCGAACGGCTTCAAGGGGGCCGCGGCGTCGAGTACCACGCCGGCGGGGCCGGTCAGCGCCTCGGCGTGCACCATGACGTTTCCCGTGATCAGCAGCCCGGCGCCACCCTGACCCCAGCTCCGGTACAACTCCAGCAGGGAGTCGCCGGGTAGTTGGCCGTCGCCGGCCATGTTCTCCTCCATGGCCGCCTTCGCGATCCGGTTGCCCAGCACGTGGCCGGACCGCAGCCGCAACGGCGAGAACAGCGCGCTCGTCATCCCGTTTCTCCTCTCGGATCTCCCTCGCCTACGATGTGTGCAGTGCTCACATTAACCAGAGGATGTGTGCACTGTAAACATCAAGGAGGGTGATCCGTGTCGCAAGCGAACGCGTCGTACCACCACGGCGACCTGCGAGACGCCTGCATCCGCGCGGCGCGGGAGTTACTTGAGGAAACCGGGGACGCGAGCCTGTCGCTTCGGGCGGTGGCGCGGCGCGCCGGTGTCTCGGCGACGGCCCCGTACCGGCATTTCGCGGACCGCGACGCCCTCGCTTCGGCCGTCGCGGCCGAGGGCTACCGCGAACTCGCCGTCAAGCTCGCCGCGGCCCACCCGTCTCCCGAGACGCCCGAAGACCTGGTCGAGATCGCCGTCGCCTACGTCAGGTTCGCCATCGATCACCCGGCACTGTTCAAGGTGATGTTCACCGAGCCCTGCGACCCCGGCGACGAAGACCGTGCCGCCGCGACCGCCGCCATCAACGGCTACCTCAAGAGCATCGTCGGTGGCGTGTTCCCGGACGCCGATCCGGACGCGTTCTCGATCGCGGTCTGGGCCGTCGTCCACGGTCTCGCGTTCCTGCAGCTCGACGGCAAACTCGACGCCGCCACCCCCGAACAGGCCGCCGACCGCGTCCGCGCCGCCGTCCGTGCCCTCTTGTCCGTGAGCAGGTGACCAGCGCCTAGCCCCGGGCCACTCGCCGAGCGTGCTCCAGCAGGTTCTCCCCCGCCGGCCCGGCTCCGTACCGCGCCGCGGACAACGCGTTGATCGCGGCGGCCAGCGCGTCCGGGTTGGTGGCGTTGTGGATCGCCTGCCACAACCAGGCATGTTCCCTGCCCTCCCGCAGTTGCGCTCGCCTGGCGAGATGCTCCGCCTCAGGGCTCAGACGACGCTCCGCGAGCGCAGTGGCGATGACGGGTTCTTCGGCGACGCCGGCGTGCTCGGCGGCCGCTGACGCCGCTCGCCAGGCCAGCTCCCGAAGCGTTTTCGCGGGCGCGAAAGCCAGCCCATCGGTTTCGGCACCCAAGGGACCGTTCCCGGGGAACGCTCGCGAACCGTCCGGTCTCCTCGCCTCGGGGTACAACTCGGGCAGTCGCGGCAGGATGCGATACGCGACGTCTTCTTGTTCCATCCGCCGGACGTCCTCCTTCCGCAGCCGACACCCGGTGTAGCGCTCGACGGCGACAAGACCTTTCTCCAGGCTGTCGCGGTAGCTGTCGAAATCCAGGTCTGACAACGCTTCGTTCGCCGCGGGATCTTCGCTCTCCACCGCATGCCCGAGCTCGAACGACGTGACGACATTCCCGTTGTCGGCGAAGGAAAGCCGGGTCACGCCATTGATGTTCCAGAACAGGCTCGCGGTCCGACCCGCCTGCGACACCGGCTCCAGCACCCTCGGGAAGGAACCCTGGTAGCCATTGAACTCGACCGCGAGCACCCCACCGTCGACGGCCAGCACGGAGACCCAGGGGTCGAGATCGAGATCCTCTGAGAGCTCCAGCGCGGACTCCGGCTCGGCCGGATCCGCACCGAAACCGCGGAGCACGTCGGCGAGCGATGCCCCTCTGACCAGCGTGACCGTCGCCGCCTCGCCCAGCGGGCTCTTGCCGATCCACCGGTAGGCGGCTTCCGGTGGCGGCTCGATGTCGGGGACGGGTTCGCCGCGGACGACGTGACCGAGCTTGTCACTGCGCTTGTGCACGATCTCCGGCCCCGGAGGTGCCTGCCACAGCAGGAGTTCATAGCGCTCCTGCTCATCGCCGTCCCTGCCGATCGCGTGCACCCGGACGCGAAAGTCGCCAGGCCACGGCGGCGTTCGCGAAGCATACGAACCGCCCTCGCCGAAAGTTGCGTCGCCTCGCTCGGCTCTCCAGGAGATCTCGACGACCTCGTCCCACCAGTCGGCGTTCAGCTCGTCCGGTGGACCTTCGAGGATCCGCATCGAAACCCCCATCTGCCCTTCATCGAGACCTGTCCGCACGGCGATCCCACCCGGGACCGCGACGGCCAGACCGTTCCCGCTGAAGTCGGCCTCGCCGACGACGGAACGCTCCGCCAGGGTGAAGCGGTGGTCGCGCACCTCCACCGAACACGACGCCCGAACCGGCAGCACGTACTCGGCCCGGCGTTTCTCCAGCAACGCCGCCGCATACGCCGGCGGCATCGGAATTTCGGCCAACAGAGCCGCGACAGCGCCCAGAGCGACACCGACCACCGCGGCCGCCGTCCCCGCGACCAGCGGAGCTTCCACACGCCGTAGCACCGTCACCGCGACCGCGACGGCCAAAGCGAGATGCACCGCCCCGTGCGCCGCGGCCAGTTCTTCTTCGCCGACGAGTTCCGGGGCGGCCGCCAGCAACGGAGCCACGGCCTCGTGCCCCGCCAGCTCCGCGACGAGCACCACGACCAGGCCGGAGATTCCCGGCCGCAACTGATCGAGCAGGCGGATCGCGAGGTCGGTCGCGGCGTTCGGCCCGCTCGCCATTCCGAAGGCGAAGCTCGTCGGCGTCGCGTCCGGCCCCGGAACCGCCGCCTTCACTTCATCAGGGACGACGACCGTCAAAGCGTCCAAGGTCAGTTCGAGCGCACCGAGCAGCCGTTCGGAAACGGGGGCGCCGAGCGAACTCAGGCGGCTCGCCACCGACGAGTCTCGGGAGCCCGTCACCGGCCGACCCGCGACGACACCGAACGCGCCCGGCTTCGCCTCCGGCGCGCCCAGCCTGCCGAGCGCCGCCGCCGGATCACGCGGAATCCGCCCGCGCAGCAACGGAATCAGATCCGTGACCACTGGCACGAGCGCGTCCGCCAGCCCCGCCTGTGCCGCTGCCTGTCCCTCCATGCCCGCCCTCCCCAGTTCGACAACGTGGGCACGGTAGCGGGGCGCACCGACAGATTTCCGTGTCGAGCGATTCCGGCACGAAGATCTCGTCGATCTTCCCAGGCGCGAATCGGCCGAAGCGGGTCCTAGCCGAGTTCCGCCGAGGACGGGACGACGACGGCGTAGAGGTCGCCGATCGTGGCGAGAGCGGCGCGGTGCTGCTCCTCGGCGGTCACGGATCCGGCGACGGACGGGAGCGCGCGCGTCGCGCAGGCGGCGGCCACCACGGTCGGGGCGTTTCCGCGCAGGAACGCGCCTTCCGCGGTGAAGGTGACGCACATGTGGGTCATGAATCCCGCCACGACGACGTTCTGGTGCCCGGCGGCGTCGACCAGGTCGCCCAATTCGGTCCCGACGAACGAGTTCGGCGCGGTCTTCACCACGACCTGCTCGCCAGGGGCCGGGGCGACGCGTTCGTGGATCTGGCCGATGTCCTGTTTGAGGTCGTACGGGCTGCCCTCGCCGCCGTCGTGCTGGACGTGGATGACGGTGGCGCCCTCGGCCCGCGCACGGGCGAGCAGGGTCGCGGCCTCGTCGAGCGCCGCCTCCCAGCCGTCGAGCTCCATCACGCCGCGGGTGTAGGTGTTCTGGTAGTCGACGAGGATCACCGTCGCGTCCGAGAGCGCCGCCGGAGTCGTCGGCAGGGTGCTGATTTCGCGGAGAGTGGTGCTGGTCATCGTGTTTCCTTCGCTTTCGGTGGGTACGGCTACCATGATGGCTGACCCGATCCGATATCGAGATGCGGTTTCGGGTCAGCCATGGTCGAGATCGGCCGACATCCGCGACAGGAGAGACCCGATGACCGCTCCGCGCGTGGCCGTCCTGGCTTTCGACGGAATCAGCCCGTTCCACCTCGCCGTACCGTCGCTGGTGTGGGGACCGGAGTTGCCCGCGGGAGACATGGAGCCATGGCCGCTCACGGTCGTCGCGCTGGAGCCGGGCAGCCTGCCCACTAGCGCGGGCTACGCCATCGACGTTCCCGCCGGCCTCGACGCGCTTGAGGAGGCCGACATCGTCGTCGTGCCGTGGTGGTCCACTCCGGAGACCCCGACGCCCGCCCCCGTGTCCGACGCCCTGCGCAAAGCGCACGAACGGGGAGCGCTCGTCGTCGGGCTCTGCCTGGGCGTCTTCGCTCTCGCCGACGCCGGCATCCTCGACGGCCGCGCCGCGACCACCCACTGGAAATGGATCGAGACGTTCCGGAGGCGCTTCCCCTCCGTGGAACTCCGCCCCGAAGAGCTGTACGTGGACGAAGGCGACGTCGTGACCGGAGCGGGCGCGACCGCCGGAATCGACACCTGTCTTCACCTGCTCGCCCGCACGTCCGGCCAGGTCGTCGCGAACCGCGTCGCCCGCCGGATCGTCGCCGCGCCACACCGCCCCGGCGGCCAGGCCCAGTTCATCGAACTCCCGGTACCCGCTCCGGACGAGGATCCGCTCACCAGGGTGATGAGCTGGGCGCAGTCCCACCTGGACACGCAGCACAGCATCGACGGGCTCGCCTCGCGAGCACACATGAGCCGGAGCACCTTCACCCGCGCCTTCCGCGCGAGGACCGGGACCACCGTTCACAACTGGCTGGTCGCACAACGTCTTTCACGGGCACGACACCTCCTCGAAACGACCACGCTCGGTGTCGACGCCGTCGCCGCGCAGTCCGGTTTCGGCACCCCTGCCCGACTGCGGGAGCACTTCGCCACGGCGTTGGGCACCACCCCGACCCGCTACCGCGTCGAGTTCGCCGGGCCGACCGAGACGGCCAAATCGGGAATTCCCGCGACGGCCGAGGTCGATCACGCGCTGAACCGATCGGCCACCATCAGGAAATCCCTTTCCCGCTCCGACGGGGAACCGGAAGCGTCATTTCCGCAAACAGGCCGCCGTGAGTCTGGAAAGCACGCGGGCGACGCCGTGTCCTACACTTGATTTTCCCGTGAGTGAATAGCTCACCCCTGAGGGTGAGCTCAATCGAGTGCATTGCCCGGAGGGACTGGATCGAGCAACCCGCTCCAGGGCAAGATGACCGAGCACGACGGACTGTCACGACGGAGGACCATGTGGAGCTGTGCGGGACCCCCATCTTCGACTCGCTGGTCGAGGAAACGAGGAGGGCGACCTCTCGGGGCGGCGACGGCGATTCCGAATTGACCGGGAAGCATGCCGATAACGGTCAGGACAGCGACGACGATCGCACGCAACGGCAATCCACGTGACGATTCACCGCGTTTCCGGTGAATTCGCTTCCTCGGGAGCCGCACTGGAATTCTGCAGATCGTCGAGCAATTCCAGCTGACCGGTGATGACACTGGTGAGAATTCCGCGCGCGACGGCGAGCAGTTCGGCCACCGACGGGCTGGTCAGCGAGTAGGACACGGTCGTCCCGTCCTTGCGGGGCACCACCAGCCTGGCCCGGCGCAGCACCGCGAGCTGCTGGGACAGGTTGGCGGGCTCGATACCGAGGTCGGCGAGCAGTTCCGAGACGCGATGGTCCCGCTCGCTGAGGAGTTCGAGCACCCGGATCCGGACGGGATGCCCCAGCGTCTTGAAGAATTCCGCCTTCACTTGATACAGGGGTCTGCTCATCGGTATCCCTCCGCCACCCGGGGAGGGATCGGTCCGGCCGTCCGCATGACAACAATCGTGCCCGACCACACCGCCCGCGAAACAACACCCCGCGCGGAACGACGGCTACCGCACCCGATCAGGGCATAGCCTGCGTTTTTCTTCAACCCCAGCACACACCGTTTAGTTGCATAATTATGCAAGTTTGCACACCCAGAGAAGGCGAGAGAACCTGTGAGCCACGGCATGCGGGATTCCGCGAGCGCCACCCGGCCTGGCACGAGGAGTGAACGGTGACGACACGCCACCCGGTCCCCGCCGCCAACCGGGCCCATCTGGTGCTCGCCGCACGCGCGGCGGAGCTGGCCGATCTCGCCGTGAACACCGCCCGGGCGGACGCGACAGCCGATCGCGACACGCCTGCCGCACTGGATCACGCCGGCCTGATCGGGATGGCGCGGCAGATCCTCGACGCGGCCGTGGTCGCCGCGAGGCTCGACGGAAAGACCTGGCAGGAGATCGCGAAGTCGCTCGACGACGCGACACCGCAATCCGCGCGGAGCAGGTACTGGCCCGCGGTCGCGCGGTTCCGGGCGGATCCCTTCCCCTCGCAGGACGCCCGCCGCGAAGGCGTGCCGGGACACACCGCGCGGACGTCCTTCCGGCTGCGCCGCGTGCCGGTCCCGGAGCAGCAGCAACCCGAAGCGCCCGCCGAGACTCCCCCGCAGGCCGCGCGCCTCGCGCTCGTCACGATCCCGTCCGCACAGGACGGCACCGAGACCGAACGCGAACCGGCGGCCACGGACACGCGACTGAAGATCGCGGAAAGGCTGGTCGCCGCCTACGAGCGGATCGCGACCAACGACAGGCAGCCGCCGCAGTGGATCCTGGACGGCCTGGCCCACGCCCGCCGCACCGCCGCGGAACTCCGCGCCGACGCCGCGGGCACCTCCACCGAATGAGCTCGGCGAGCCCGCCGCTACGCCGAGGTCGCGAGACCGGCTTCGCGGTCGAGTTCCTGCTGGTCTTCGGTCCGCGTCCGCGACACCATCTTCGCGACCAGGTCGAAGATCGGCGTCGCTTCCTGCGGGAAGGTGACGCTCTGCTGATTCGCACTCTCGGCGATCATGAACTGCTGCTCCTCTAGAGTGACGACTACTGCGACCGTTCACTCTAACGGCCGCGCCATGGTGACGGGTCGTATTCAGCGTTTTCGACCGAATTTCCCGCCACCGTGGCGCCCGACCCGCCACTGTCGGGCTGTCACCAGATGCGCACCTCGTACACGCGGACGGTGCCGGAGAAGCCCACACCCTGCCAGTAGCCGAGGGTCGACGACTCGTACCGGCCGTTGCGCTCGTAGTTGACCGTCACCTTGTTGTTGCCCGAGTTGACGTTGTAGACGCCGCCTATGTTCGTGCCCGTGACGCCGGCGTTCGCGAAGCACTTGTTGGTCCCCATGCCGTTGCCGAACGAGATGTCCAGCTTCACGAAGTCGTCCCTGTTGCCGCAGGCGACCTCACCGATGGCGAAGGCAGGGCTCGCCGGGATCGCGACGAGCAGGCCGAGGGCGGCCGCACCGACGACGGAAAGCCTCTTGAGACTCTTTCGCATGGTGACTGGATTTCCTTCCTCGCAGGGATGATCGCCCGTTCGTTCATCGGGCACGAGCGAGCGCATCCACGACAGAACGGCGAGGAACGAAAAGTCCGTGACACTGCCTCTTGCGCGCCCGTCACTGACCGAAAAGACAGGAAGGCGCCGGGGCTCACCCGAAGAGGCTCAAGAATCCTTTGTGGACAATTGTCCGGGCCCGGTCCGCGCAGCCGGGTTCTCCTGCTCGCGACGGGTGAGCACCAAAGGGGCGTCCTCGGTGACGGCCACCGTGTGCTCGGTATGGGCCGCGCGCGAGCCGTCGGCCGAGCGGATGGTCCAGCCGTCGGGGTCGAAGACGATCCGGTCGGTCGTGCGGGCGAACCAGGGTTCGAGCGCGAGAGTGAGTCCCGGCTGGAGCTTCATGCCACGGCCCGCTTTGCCCTTGTTGGGAACGTGGAGCTCCTCGTGCATGGTGCGGCCGATGCCGTGGCCGCCGAACTCCGTGTTGACCGGATAGCCGTGATCACGGGCGACCGCCCAGATGGCGGCCGAGATGTCACCCAGCCGGTTGCCGGGACGCGCCGCCTCGATCGCCGCTTCCAGCGCTTCCTCGGTGGCGCGGACGATCCGCAGGTCCTCCTCGGCGGCCGTCCCGACGATGACCGTGCGCGCGGAGTCGGCGGCCCAGCCGTCGATCCTGACCGCGAAGTCCGCGGTGAGCACGTCGCCGTCGCGCAGCGTGTAGTCGTGGGGCAGGCCGTGCAGGACCGCGTCGTTGACCGCCAGGCAGATGACGTTCCGGAACGGACCCTTGCCGAAGGAAGGCGCGTAGTCCCAGTAACACGACTCGGCCCCGCGCCGTTCGATCATGCCGCGTACGTGGTGTTCCAGGTCCATGAGGTTGACACCCACGTCGGCGAGCCCGCCGACCTCGGTGAGCACCTGGGCCACGAAACGCCCGGTCACGTGCATGCGCTCGATCTCGTCGGGCGTCTTCAGTTCGATCACGGAAGCCTCGCGTCCAGGGTTGGTATTATCATACCGGCACCGTAGCACGGGGCGGTATGATAATACCAACCCGTCGAGCCTATCGGCCCACGACGCACTGCTCCACGGCGTCGAGCAGGATCGTGCAGGCGAACTCCATCTCCTCCTCGCTCACCGTCAACGGGGGCATCAGGCGGATCACGCCGTCGTCGCGTCCGCCGAGTTCGACGATCAGCCCGTGCCGCAGCGCGTACGCCTGGACGGCGCGCGCGTACCCACTCGCCGGGCTCCCGTCACGGGGATCGGCCAGCTCGATCCCCCACATCAGCCCGAGGCCGCGGAACTCACGGACCCAAGGATGATCTCGCAGCACCCCGAGCCGTCTTTCGAGTTGCCGCCCGCGATCACGGACATTGCCGAGCACGTCGTCGCGCCGGACGATGTGGACGGCCGCGGTACCCGCCGCGAACGCGGCCTGGTTACCCCGGAACGTGCCTGTGTGCGCACCGGGCGCCCAGCCGTCCAGCCGTTCGTCGTAGAGGATGACCGCCACCGGCAACCCCATCCCGCTCAAGGCCTTCGAGGCGATGATGACGTCGGGCTCGATGTCGTACTGCTCGAACGCGAACCAGGTCCCGGTGCGGCCGCAACCGGTCTGCACCTCGTCGACCACCAGCGGGATGTCCAGCTCCGCGGTCAGCGCCCGGACGCGCCGCACGAAGTCGCGGTCCGCCGGGATGACCCCGCCCTCGCCCTGCACCATCTCCAGGATCACGGCGGCGGGAAGCGGAATGCCGCCGTTGGGATCGCGCAAGGACCGCTCCAACATACCGACGCAGTTGGTCGCGCAGGTCTCCCGCGCGAGGCCCAGTGGACAGCGGGCGCAGTAGGAGTACGGGAAGAAGTGCACCCCGGGCACCCCGTTGGCGATCGGCCGTTTCTGGGCGACGAGCCCGGTCAACGCCATCGCCGCGTGGCTCGATCCGTGGAACCCGCCCTGGAAGGTCACCAGGTCGCCGCGTCCGGTCGCGGTCTTGCAGAGCTTGATCGCGGCGTCCACCGCGTTGGCCCCGCCCGGACCGCAGAAGTGCATCCGCATCCGCGAGCGCATCTCCGGCGGCAGCATGGACAGCTGGGCGTCGACGAACTCGCGTTTCGCCGGCGTCGGGAAGTCCAGGCCGTGGGTGAGCACCGACAGCTGGTCGGCGGCCGCCTGCACCAGCTCGGGATGGTTGTGCCCAAGGGACAGCACCCCCGCGCCCGCCAGGAAGTCGAGGAAGACGTTCCCGTCCATGTCCCGGATGTAGCTGCCCTCCCCGCCCGCGATCGCGATCGGCAGGTTGCGCGGATAGGCCCGCGCGCTGGACTCCCACTGTCGCTGGTGTTCGAGGAATTCGGCCGAGCGCGGACCCGGCAGGTCGCCGTCGACCCGCGGCGCCGGTCTCGCGGTGTGGGTGTAGGTCATGGCAGCCTCCTTGCCGCGGTGATGACTTCCGCCGTGTCGAGCTCGACCGCCGGATTGGCCTGCCAGCACGTGCGTGCCGGGGCCGTGGTGCCCTTCATCAGGAACGCGTCCGCCTCGGCGATCGCGCCTTCCGCCATCGTCACTCCGTAGTGGATGAAGGCACCGGTGCCGATCGTGCAGGCCGGGCCGACGGAGATGTAGTCGGATTTGAACGTGCCGTCCTCGAGCGAGTGCGACTGCAGAACGGTGTGCAGGTTGAGCGTGCAGTCGTCGCCGACACTCACCAGGGACCGTTCCGGGATCGCGCATCCGTCGTCGAAGACGCGACGTCCGATCCGGACACCGAGGCAGCGGTAGAGGAAGGCCTTGAACGGCGTCCCGTTGAACAACGCCAGGAAGCGCGCGGGACTGAGCTTCCAGTACCGCTCGTGCCGCCAGAACACCCGGTCGTAGATCGAGCAGAACCGCGGTCGCAACGGCCGGAAGCCCTGCACGGCGCGTTCGGCCAGGATGAAGAACGCGACCGTGAACAGCAGCGAGGCCACGATGCCGCCGCCGACGGCGAGCGGGCCGAACCGGTCGTGCGCGATGCTGGCCGCCGTCCCGACGAGGGTGATGCCGAGCAGGTGGAGCCAGTGCACCAGCATGTAGACGAAGATGGTGCCGATGTTGTGCCGGTTCTTCGCCCGCAGGCTCCGGCGCAGGCCCTCGCCGGTGCTGAGGTGCTCGAACCCGCTGTCGCGGCGGACGTTCCGGGGGATTTCGAACGCCGGCGATCCCAGCAGGCCGACGTTCTCCCGGATCGGTCCGTCCAGGGGCACGAGGACCTTGGTGGCCAGAAGGACGTTGCGGCCGACTCGCGCCTCCGGTGGGAACGCGATCTCGTTGCCCAGGAAGGCTTCCGGTGCGATGGCGGTCCGGCGCAACCGGAACGACGACGCGGAGAAGTCCGCGTTCAGCATCGACAGGCCGTCCGAGACCATCGTCCCGGTGCCGACCGTGGTGAGGAACGGCGTCTCGTGCTTGACCTCGACCCCGAAGTTCGATCCGGTCTGGTGGACCTTCGACAGGTCGTACCCCAGAGCGCGCAGGTAGTACACGATGAAACTGCTGTCACCGAACAGATAGGTGTACGCGCGGAGGTTCGTCAGCCGGGCGATCAGCCGCTGGATCCCGAAATGCGCGCCGTACAACGGGTAGACCCGGTCCGGCCGGAGGAACAGGTTGAGCAGGCGCGGGACCGTGAGGACCAACGCCAGGCCCGCGAGGGTCCCCCCGAAGTACAGCAACGCCGAACCGACGATCTGATCCCGGTAGAAGGCCCAGCTGGTGAAGTCCGCCGTCGCGGTGAACAGGCGGTCGACGACCAGATCCGAACCACCCAGGGTCGCCGGAAGCGTCACCAGCAGCATGAGCAGCAAGCTGGACACGCAGAAGGCGAACGACCGGAACCTGCCGCGCGCCACCGTTCCCAGTGCCCGATAGTCCACTGTGGAAAGACGGGCGGGCGAGCCGTGCCAGGACTCGCCGTCGGGCACGCTCTGTCCGGTGTTCAAGGACGACGAATGGCCGAGCTGCGCGTCGTCCCCCAGCGCGGTGTCGATGTCGAGCACGGTCATCTCGCCGACGAACGCGTGGTCGCCGAGGGTGACCATGCCGGTCTGGATCCAGCCGGCCCTGGCGCGGTAGCACGAGAAGAAGGCGTCCTTCCGGATGACGGCGCCCGCGCCGACCTTGAGCAGATCGGTACAGACCGGTGGGTTCCGGGACAGGATCAAGGCCCCTTTGCCGATGTCCGCGCCGAGCGCCCGCAGGTACCAGGTGTACAACGGGGTGCCGATGAACAGCATCAGCGGACTGAACCTGATCAGGGTCTTGACCGTCCAGAAGCGCAGATAGCCGGGACTCCACAGCGGGATCTCCCCCGGTTTCCACCGCCCGACGATCGTCCACTTCGCCACGATCGGTACCACCGACAGCACGACGAACGCGACGAACGCGAATCCGACCGCACGCAGGTAGATGTCGACGATCCCGGTCGTCGCGGCGATCCAGGCGAACCCCTTGTCCAGGATCCAGCCCGCGCCCGCGGCGTAGGCGAGGAAGACGACGAGCTGGAACAGTCCACAAAGGAGATAGGCCGTGGTGGACGCCCGGCGCGGTTCCTCGGCAAGGGCGACCGCGCCTTCGGGTGACGCGGGCGCCAATCCGGCCAGACCGCGAACGGTCGGGTTGAGGTACACGTCCTTCGCCGACAACGGGGCGACTTCGCCGCGTTCCCGCACCTGGGTACAGAACTTGGCCAGCAGCAGCGAGTCCGCGCCGTAGTCGTCGAAGAAGTGTCCCGTCGCCGAGATCCGCTCGATCCCGAGGACCCGTCCCAGGGCCTCGGCCAGGTGCCGTTCGGTCTCGGTGGCCGGCTCCACGTAGTCGACGTCGCTCGCCGTTCTTCGCGGATTGGTCGGAGCCGGAAGGTTCTTCCGGTCCGCCTTGCCCGCCGGCGTCAGGGGAATGTGGTCGAGCTGTTCGAGATAGGCGGGCACCATGTAGCCCGGCAGCAGCTCTCCCAGACGTCGGCGCAGCTCTCCGGCGTCGACGGTCGCCCTGTCGCGGCGCAGGCTGTAGTAGGCGACCAGTTCGGTCGTACCGGCCTCCGGGTGATGGGTCTCGACCACCGCTTGGGCGATCCCGGGTATCTGCAGCAGGACCGATTCGATCTCCGTGAGCTCGACCCGGTAGCCGCGGATCTTCACCTGCGTGTCGGCCCGGCCGTGGTACTCGATCTCGCCGTCCGGGGTGATCCTGCCCAGATCACCGGTGCGATAGATGCGGTGCGACGGGTTGTGCCCGATGTCGAGGAAGTCCGGGATGAACGCGCGCTCGGTCAGGTCCGGCCGGTTCAGATAGCCCCCGGCGAGCCCGATCCCGGCGATGCCGATCTCCCCCAGTTCCCCCGCGGCCAGTGCTCTCGGTTCATCCGGGTCCAGGATGACGACGGAGTAGGTCGGCAGGGGGACCCCGATGGTCACCGGCCGATCCGGTCTCAGCACCGACCAGGTCGCGGTGACCGTGGCCTCGGTCGGGCCGTAGACGTTGAGGAATCGCCGGTCCGGGTGATACCAGCGGCGGACGAGGTCCTCGGGACACGCCTCACCGGACACCAGGAGGAACCGCAGCAACGGCAGATCCTCGTCGAGGCTCGCCAACAGGGTCGGGACGCAGCACAGCGCGGTGACCCTGTTGTCCCGCAGGAACTCGAGGAGCTCATGGCCGACGAGACTGGTACCGCCGGGTTTCGGCACGAGCGTCGCGCCGCACATCAAGGGAACCCAGATCTCCTCGACCGAAAAGTCGAAGGCGATCGTCATTCCCTGGTAGACCCGATCGGTGCCCTGGATGCCGTAGACGTCTGCGGCGACACTGACGAAGTTGCAGATCGCGGCGTGGTCGATCGTCACGCCTTTCGGCCGCCCGGTCGAGCCGGACGTGTAGACGATGTAACAGAGTTCGTCCGCCGGAGCGCCTTTCTCGGCAGGGCTGAGCCGCCCTCCCGGCAGGGCCGCGATCCGGTCCGCGTCGTCGTCGAGACAGAGCAGGTCGACGCTGCCCGGCTCGAACCGGTCGCGCAGACCGGAGATCGACAGCACCAGCCGGACGCCCGCGTCCTGGACGATGTAACCCAGCCGGTCGTCGGGAAAGCCCGCGTCCAGTGGCACATACGCCGCGTTGACCTTGAGCACCGCCAGCATCGCGATGTAGGGATGGACCGGTTCGTCGAACAGCAGCCCGATCCGATCACCGGGAAGCACCCCGTGCGCTCGCAGGTGACGGGCGAGGCGATTGGCCTGCTCGTCCAGTCCGGCGAAGGTGAGCTTGGTTTCCCCGGTGTCCACCGCGAGGCGGTCGTCCAGGCCGTCGGCGTGCAACCGGTCGCAGAGCCGCTCGTACAACTGCTCGAATCGATCGCCGACGTGCCAGCGAACCCGCTGTTCGTGGCCGTCGCATGTCAGGACCAGGCCGTCGGTGGTGAACAGACCCGACGGCTGGCCGTACGGGCTCATGTCCGGTCCTCCGCCAGGCCGAACGACTCGTGCAGGGCACGGACGGTCGCATCGACGGCGTCGGCGGGAATCACCGCCGTGAGGCGGGACTGCGAGGTCGTCATCGCCGGCACCGTGACCCGGTGATCGGCGAGGACCCGCAGCAGCTCGGGCAAGAAACCGGGTGGATCGAGCAACGCGGTGCCGACGACGGAAACCGAGCCCAGCTCCTCGAAAACCGTGGAACGAGCGTCCAGTTCCATCGCGAGTTCCGTGATCGGCTGTCCGAGCGGCTCCGAACCCCGGACGGTGAAGCGCAGTTCGCCGGGATCGGGCCAGCTCAGGTTCTCCGGCTTCACACCGCATCCGGCGAGCGTCGTCAGCACGCGGGCGTACTGATCCGGGTTGGAGCCCGCGACCTCGACCCGGACCAGCCGCACGTCGCGTTCGTGGGCGATGCCGATGACGCGGGGAGTGCCCTCCAGCGGCGATTCCCCCGCCGTGACAACGGTCGAAGGACCGGGATCGGAGGAATGCGTCACCCGCACGGCCACCCCGTGACGGCGCGCGAGTTCGACGGATCTGGGGTGCAGCACCCGGGCGCCGACCCCGGCGAGCTCCACCATGGCGTCGTAGGAGATCTCCTCGACGGGTTTGGTGTCCGGCACGATCCGAGGATCGGCAGTGCGCACGCCGTGGACGTCGGTGCAGATCTCGCATTCGGGACCGCCGAGCGCGGCCGCGAGCGCGACCGCGGTCGTGTCGGAGCCGCCTCTGCCCAGGGTCAGCAGTTCGCCGCGCGCGTCACGGCCCTGGAAGCCGGCGACCACGACGACCTGCACGTCACGCAGCCGGGCGAGGATCTTGTCCGGGTCGATCCGGACGATCGTTCCCGCCCCCGCTTCGCCGCTCACCTCGATTCCGGCCTGGTCTCCGGACAGCGAAACGGCCTCGACACCGCGCTCGGCCAAAGCCATGGCGAGCACCGACGCCGAGACCTGTTCGCCTGTCGCCATCAACTGGTCGAGTTCACGTGGAGACGGTGGCTCGGCGAACTCCCCGGCCAAGGCGACCAGCCGGTCGGTGGTGTCCCCCATGGCCGAAACCACCAGGACCACCCGAGCCCCCGCCTCGACTAGCGATGCCACCTCGGTGGCCACATCACCCACCATCCGGGGTGTGGCGAGCGACGATCCGCCGTATTTTCGTACGACCAGCCCCTCGGTTCGTACCTTGCGTAAAGGCGGGTCCAAGCTGACTTCAAGATCTTGGGTCGAATTCACCATTTTCCTTAATAGAACGCCGTTATGGCTGGGTTTACATTTGGACAGAGCCGTCCTCGAATCAGCCCACCGCGAATAGACGCATTCACGGGTTGCACTGCAGCGAGCGGGCCAAGCGCGTCGCGCAGTCGGGATGACAGCATTGGAAAGTAGTGCGAGAAACTTTGAACGGGTACCTCCATCCGTACGAAAGGTCAATCATGGGGTTCGCACGACATAAGTCGGCGACAATGCGCAAGGGCATACGTACGAACAGCCCACTTCGATGGAATTAGAGCAGACGAATGAAGCGTTAGGATTTACTTCGAAATTCGAGAAAACAGTCGCCGGGCGAGGCGGAATGAATTTAACCACCCATCGGAAGTTGCGAGATCCTTTTACCGCTCCACCAGCCGGGAGAAACCCGTCAAAGGGGCCATGACGCCCTATGCGGACGAAACCCAGCATTTTCCCCGCCGTTCAGAGTCGAGTCACCCCGGACCTCGACGCCGTTCAGGAACGGTCACACCACGTCTTCGGGCGGTCGAATCCCATAATGCGGGTCGAGTTGCGCCACCCCGCGTCGTTTGCAGTCCGTCCCACACGCTGTCGAACCGGATGAGAACGCCCCGCTGACCGGGATGGCATTTTTGTGCGAGACCACGCGGTCGGTGTCTAGCGAACAATGCCGGAAACCGGTTCAGCGATCACAAACCCCACCAATGGGACTTGCCGCAGGATACGCCGCGAAAGAACGGATTCGCACCTAACGCAATGGGTTCCCGATGCCACCGTCGCACGGTGCACCTTTCTCGACCGACTGCGGACCCGCACGATAAACATCGGCGAATCGCGCGATCCGTGGTGCCGCGGGATCGTCCACGGCGAGTTCCCTTCCCCACGCGGTCGCCACCACGTGTGCGGGCTGTCCGTGGTACGGACTGAGCAAAATGTGGTGTTTTCCCCTGATCAGAGTGCTCGGAAAGGCCACGTAATGAGCCGCCGCTCGCCCGCACCGTCTGGAGGCGGCTACCGGTCGAGTTGGGAAACTCGCCGGCTTTCACCACGGCGGTCAACGCCTACGCGATGCTCGGCAAGGCTTCCACGGCGCTCTCCGTCGCACGCGAGGGTCAACGGCTGGCGGAGCGTCACGACGACCTGGTCCGCACCGGGTTGCCATTTCTCCGGCTCGCCGAGGGATACACGTTGTCGTTCGCGGGCAGGTTTTCCGAGGCGCGGGACGTCGCCGAAAAAGGCGGTCAGTCCGCTGTGCAAGTCGGCGACCCCGGCCTCATCGCGGCTTGGTCGGCGCTGTCCGGGCTGATCTCGCAGCTGCGCGGGGAGCTCCGCGCCGCCGTCACCTCGCTGCGCGAAACCGTCGCCATCGAGACGGTGCAGGACCCGACCGGCAGCCTCCACCTGCACGAGATGACCCTCGCCGGGACACTGGCGATGAGCGGAGCCGTCGAACTCGTGGACAAGGCCTCCGCGGACGGCTCGGGAACGGCGATCAAACGACTGTTCCGGCCACACGCCGAAGCTCATCGCGCGTGGGTCACCGCCGTCCGCGGTGACGTGCGAGGCGCCGCCGAGATCGCGCTCGGCGGCGCGGAGATCGCCAGGGAAGCCGGGCTTTCGTGCATGGAAGCGGTCGTACTGTACGAGGCCGCGCGATTCGGCGCGGCGAGGCAAGTGGGGAAACGCCTGAAGGTGCTCGCGGAGGTCGTCGAGGGCGATCTCGCCGGCGTCTACCGTGACGCCGCATCGGCACTGGCGGCAAGCGACGAATCCGCTCTGCTCGCCGCGGCGGACGCGTTCGCCACGCTGCCCGCTCCCCTGCTCGCCGCCGAGATGCTGACAGCGGCGGGGCGAGTGGCTCAGGAGGCGGGGCAGGCACGACGGGCGGGCGTGGCCTTCGCGAGAGCACGCGAGCTGGCGCGATGTTGCCCGACCGCACGAACCCCGGGGCTCGACAACGGCGGTGGTACCCAGCAGCTCACCCCGAGGGAACGCGAGATCGCGCGGCTGGCCGCGGCTGTCCGTCCGGACCGTGGACAACCATCTGGCCCATGTCTACGACAAGCTCGGCATCTCCAGCAGGATCGAACTCACCGCGCTGTTTCGTTAGCCGGTCTTCTCGACGGCAGGGGTGATCAGGCCGTAGTGGCCGTCGTACCGGCGATAGAGCAGATTGCCGCGAGCCCGGTCGAGGTCGAGAAAGAAGAGGAACGGCAAGCCGAGCACGCCGAGCCGATGCATCGCGTCGGTCGTCGTCAGGACCGGTGCCGGTCGCCCGCTGACGGTCACCGCGAGCCTGAACGGGCTGAGGAGGTGCGGCCCCGGCGGCGTCGACTGCGCCAGCCGGTGCAGAGTGGGCCCGGCGTGGTAGAGCACGCTGTCCTGCCCCGTCCCCGATTCCGTGAACAGATGGAAGTCGTAGTCGAGCAGGTGCATCTCGAAGAACGCTTCGTCCACAGTGGAACGACCGAGCGAGTAGGTCTTGCGCCGGACGATCTCCGGTTCGCCCTCCGGCCGGGGAAACCACCGCGTCGGTCTGCCCGAGGGCGAGTCGTGGCGCCATTCGCCGGGGTCGACGTCCGGACGCCGCCCGCGTCTGGCGTCCCAGTAGTGGGCGCTCCGCTCCAGCTGAAGCCGCAGTTTCCCGTCCAGGCGTTCGATCGCCTCTTCGGCGGTCGGCGCGACGACCTGGGCCCGCAGCCGCCGTCCGCCCACGTCGAGGTTCGCCTGGGCGACCACGGGATTCCCGTGTCCGCTCAGCCGTACCGACGCGGCGAGGACAGGACGACGGGTGAGCCCGAAGAGCCGCTTCACCTTGCGCCCGGCACGTTCGGCGAGCGCGGGCGGAAGGTCGCCGCGGACCGTCACGTGGACGTCCGGTGTCACTTTCGTCCGGGTCACGTTCGCTCTCCCTCCACCGAAAGCGGTTCCTCGTACCGGATGCCGAACGCCGGAACCACCCCCGGACGGACGACGGCGATCGGACACGGCGCGCGCACCGACGAGTCCTGATTGACCGCGCCGAGCAGGAGCCCCCCGAACCCGCTGTCACCACGCGTCCCGACCACGATCAGCCCGGCACGCTCGCCGTACTCCATCAGCACCCGGCCAGGACGCCCCTTGACCACGAGGCACTCCGACACGACGTGCGGGAACTCCACGGCGACACGATTGATGTGCTTCTCCAGGGACCGCAGGAAGAGCTCGCGCGCGTGAGGATCCCCACCACCTTCGCACCGTCCACAATGGGCATCGCGCGGATCTTCCCGTCGAGCAGGGCCCTGCCGACCTCCGCGAGATCCGCCCCGGCGCTCATCCCGGTCACCGGTGTCGTCATCACCTCGGCCACGGTGGTTCCCGGCACGGCCTGGCCGTCCGGACGCCCCTCCGACCGGATGTCCTCGGGGAACCGGTCGCGGATCAGATCCGCCTCGGTCACGATGCCGATCAAGCGGTCGTCGTCGTTCACCACCGGCAGGGCGGTGAAACCGTGTTCGGTCAGTACTTCGGCGGCGCGTTTGGCGGCCGTCTCCGGTGTGACGGTGACGACCGGTCTCGTCATCAGATCCCTTGCCCGCATGTCGTCTCCCACCTCAGGTTCGTGCGACGGCACCGGACTCGACAGGCACCGCGGGCCGGATGACGGCGACGGGACACTCCGAATGGGTGACCAATGCCTGGCTCGTCGAGCCGAGGAGCATCCCCTCGAATCCGCCTCGTCCCCGGCAGCCGACGACGACCAGGCGTGCCCGAGTGCCGAATTCGAGCAGGGTGCGGATGGGGCGCCCCCGGCGCACGACGATCTCGACCGGAACATCCGGGTACTTGTCCTGCCAAGGGGCCACTTGCTCTTCGACCGACTTCCGCTCTTCCGCCTCGATCTCCGCCGGATCGACGTCGAAGAGATGCGGCCGGACCGCGCCGTGGTCCACCACCTCGGACCAGGTCCGGACGACGGTCAGCCCGGCGTCGCGCAGCCTCGCCTCGTCGAAACCGAACCCGAGGGCGGCTTCGCTGGTGGGAGAACCGTCCGTGCCGACGACGATCCGGCTGTCTTCGGGCAAGGGATCGTCGGGCCGCCGTCCACGGGCCACGACGATCGGGCAATGGCCGTGCCGGGCGAGCGAGACCGCGGTGGAGCCGATCAACGGCCCGGTGAACCCGCCCAGCCCTCGTGACCCCAGCACCACCATCGTCGCCGTCGTCGATTCCTGGATCAGCGCGGGCACCGCGCTCCATTCCCGGACCGCGGATTCGACGGGCAGCTCCGGAAACCGGCCCAGGATCGCTTCCCGTGCCTGGAAAATCCATTCTTGGCCCTGGTGCGCGAACCCCACGCGGATCGTTTCCTCCGGAGGAAGGACCCCTGGCATCTTCGCGACCGGGACCCGATAGACGTGGACGAGCCGGAGCGGCAATCCGCGCAGTGAAGCGTCGTCCGCCGCCCACAACGCAGCCGTCCTCGCGGCCGGGGACCCATCGATCCCGGCGACGATCGCCCCTTCGGTGGCGCCCGGCATCCCTGCTCCTCTCGACGTGGGTTCGACGGCCCCAAGTCTCGAACGGCGGAGCGGTGTGATCGCAGAGGATGAAGTCCCGCGGCCCTCGGCCGTCGGTCCCGTTCCCGTGCCGGTGTAGCCCGGCACGAAAGGGCGAAAGTCCCTATCGGCGGGAATCAGCCGGGGAAACGGCCCCGATGGTGGTGGAGGTCTTCGAGAGCGTCGAGCGTGGCTGTCCGGCGGTACCAGTGGAGCCAGGCCGCCGTCTGGAAGGCGATCCGGGACAGTTCCTCGCGGGTCGCCCTCGACGGCCCCTGTCCGGAGCGCCGGTAGTGAACGGAAACCACGCCTTCACACCCGTTCGGTCCGGACAGGGGCACGCTGTACACGGCCCGGACGTTCTCGTCGACGAGGGCTTCCAGCGCCGGTCGATCGAAAATGCTCGACTTGGTGACGTCGGCGACCGTGATCGGTTCACGGACACGCAAGGCGATACCGCACGCGGTCGCATCGCCTTCCACATGGGCGAAGTGCTGGAAGAATTCCGTGGAGAATCCTTCGGCTCGCTCCAGTTTCAGGCCCGTCCGATTCGTGGTCACGGACTGGATGTCGCCCTGGGCGGTTTGGGCTCGATCGGTCACACGGTCCAAGGCCGCCCACAGCAGACCCGTCGGCCGGATCGCGGACGACGCGGGCAGGAAGTCGAGTTCCGGCGCGCTCCGCCACACCCGCGGCGGAAACCAACGACCGTCTGCCCACGGTCGAGGCGCGACGAGCAACGCCCTGGCCAGAGCGTTCGACCCCACGTGATGGCGGAGGGCGGCGGTTCGCAACGCCTGGATCGCCGTCGGCGCGTCGGCCAGTTCGTACCGCGCCATCAGAACTCCGGCCGCGTGCTCCAACGTCGCCCGGTCGCGCAAATGCGTCAGGAGGGCATCAATGTCGATCGGCTGCCCATTCACGGCAGTCGACATCCGCTGAGTCCCGTTGTCGCCCGACATCACTCCAGGCGGATCGCTGTCGCGCGGCATCCAGACGGCAGCCGCATCGAGACACGCCACGGATTCCACTATCCGCTTTCCCCTACCGCCGGACAAGATGGTTTTTGCCACCGAAGGCATCACGAAACTCAGGTCACCGATGCGGGCATGCTCAGCCTCCCGTCGTGGACTTCGGCGATCCGGTCCACCGCGCCGAGATGGAAACGGTCATGAGTGACCAGAACGGTGGCGGTGCCGCGATCGTGGGTGAGCCGGGTGATCAGTTCGACGATCGCGGCACCGCGTTCGTGGTCGAGGGCGCTAGTCGGTTCGTCGATCAGCAGCACGGTCGGCTCGTTCATCAACGCGCGGGCGATGTTCACCCGCTGCCGTTGCCCGCCGGAGAGCTGATGCGGACGTCGTCGCGCCTGCGGTGCGAGCCCGACGGCGTCGAGCAGGTCCATCGCCGCGCCATGTGCCTTGGCCGGAGAGCGACCGTCGATCCGCGCCATGACCTGAAGTTGTTCGACGGCCGTGAGCGAGGGCAGCAGATTGGGTTGCTGGAAGACGATCCCGATCCTGCGGCGGCGCAGTTCGGTGAGCTCGCCCCGGGTCAGGCCGGTGGTCACGGTGCCGTCGACGGTGACGGTCCCGTCGTCCGGGGTGATGAGGGTGGCGGCGACGGCGAGCAGGCTCGACTTGCCGGAGCCGGAAGGCCCGGCGACCGCGGTGAGCGCACCCGCCGGAACATCGAGCGTGACGTCGTCGAGGGCGGTGAGGCGGGAGTCGCCGTCGGGATAGGTGAGGGTGACGCCGGTCAGGTTCAGGCTCATCGGGCACTCCCCAATGCGGTCAGCGGGTCGACGGAGGTGATGCGGCGGACGGAAAGGGCGGCTCCCAGCGCGCCGAGCAGGATCATCACGGTGGCCGGAACGAGCACGGTGGCCGGCGTCAGCAGGAAGGGAACGGCGGAGCCTGCGACCAGAGCGCCGAGGCCGACGGCGAGACCTGTTCCGACTGCGGTGCCGCCGACGAGAAGCACGACGGCCTGGCCGAGCGCGTCCTTCAGCAGGAAACCGGTGCCGGCCCCCAATGCCTTGAGAACGGCGATGTCGCCTCTGCGCTGGATGGTCCAGACGGTGAAGAACGCACCGATCACGAGTGCGGAAATGGCGAACAGGAAGCCTCGCATCAGTTGCAGCGAGCCGTTCTCGGAGGTGTAGGAACCGATCGCGGACAACGAGTCGCTCTTCGAAACCGTCTTGGTGCCCAAGGCGCCGTCGGTGGCGGCGACGTCAACGTCCTCGGCGGCGGTCAGCGCGAGCACGGTCGCACTCGGCGTGCCGCCCACGGGTGGCGCCGTTCTCGCCCACACGTCGAGGCCGGCCCACACCACCGGGGTGTGGCTGAACCAGGCGTCCCCCGAGACCGCGGCGACCGTCAGCGGACGCCCGGCCACGGAGACGGTGTCCCCGCTCCGGACGCCCAGATCCTCGGCGGCGGACGTCGACAGCACCACCGAGTCACCTGTGATCACATCGCTGTCCGGAGCGAGCGCCGAACCGGCCCGGACACCGAACACGGAGATCCCGGCGCTGCGGTTGCCCGCCGTGGCCTTGGTGGTGGCGATGCCCAGCGGCTCGGCGCCGGTGACACCCGGGGTCTCGGCCCACTGCCGTCGCTGTGTCTCGGTGAGAGCGGAATTGGCATAGGAAAGGTTCTGCCCGTCGCCAGGTGCCGCGAAGACGATCTTGTCCGCGGGCAACCCGGTGATCGCGGATATGTTCTGCTCGCCCAGCCCCGCGGTGAGCCCCGACAACAGGCCTACCAGCAGGGTTATCAGCACGACTACGGCCCCCATCAGGGCGAATCGCCCTTTGGCGAATCTCAGGTCTCTCCAGGCGACGAACACGGCTCCGGTCTGTCCTTTCGGCGGGGCGGGCTGGTACCTCTCCACGATCGCCGCCGACCCCCTGCAGAGACATCTGGCCGGAGACCACACTTCGCGAACCGGAAGGCGGCACGCCGCCTCTACCTTTGGATAGAGGCGTGCCCCGATCTGGCTCCGTAGCCTGGACACATTGTGATCACCACGCCCGCTTTGACCCCGACCAGCAGGGTGCTGACCTGGTGTCTGCACCTGCTGCTCTTCGCCCTGCTCGCGTTGGCGGCCGTGCGGGCGGTGGCGGCCGACGCACCGCGAGCGGCGGCGGTCGTCGCGACCGCGCTGGCCTGCGGCGCGGTGTACGCGGTCGGCCCGCTCCTGCCCAGCGTCAAGACGTCGCGGCGAGCCGCCGCGTGGTGGTTGCTCGCGGTGGGCGTCGTGTGGCTGGCCCTGCTGGCGCTGACCCCGGACGGCGTATGGGTCGCCTTCCCGCTGTACTTCCTGCAGTTGCACCTGCTGTCGCGTCGCCAAGGGCTGGTCGCGGTGATCGCGACCGCATTGGCCGCGATCACGGCGTTCGCCGCCCATCAGGGCGCCTTCGTCCCGGCGGCGGCGATCGGCCCGGTCCTCGGCGCCGCGGTGGCGGTCGCCGTCGTCTGGGGATACCAGGCGCTGTACCGCGAAAGCGAACGGCGACGGAACTTGATCAAGGAGCTCACCGCCGCCCACGCGGACCTCGCGGAAGTCCAGCACGAGGCGGGCGTGCTCGCCGAGCGGGAGCGGCTGGCCCACGAGATCCACGACACCCTCGCCCAAGGGCTGTCGAGTATCCAGCTCCTGCTGGTCGCCGCCGAAAGAACACTTCCCGACACCGCCGGGACCGCCGCCCGCTACGTGGAGCAAGCCCGCCAGGCGGCCGCGGACAACCTCGCCGAAGCCCGTCGTTTCGTCGTCGCCCTGGCCCCTCCCGCGCTCGACGGCACCACGCTGACCGACGCGCTCAAACGGCTGTGCGCCACCACCAGCGTCCGGCACCGGATCACCGCGCGGTTCCACCTCAGCGGCACCCCCGTGCCGTTGCCCACCACGCACGAGGTCGCGTTGCTGCGCATCGGCCAGGCCGCGCTCGCGAACACCGTCCGCCACGCCGAGGCGTCCACCGCCGAGGTCGCCCTGAGCTACCTGGGCGGGTACGTCACGCTCGCCGTCGTGGACGACGGGATCGGCTTCGACTCGGAACACAGCGGCTTCGGCCTGACCGCGATGCGCTCACGGGCCGAAGCACTGGCCGGAACGCTCACCGTCGGTTCCGTCCCCGGCCACGGCACCACGTTGTCCGTGCGATTGCCCGTCGAGCCCAAGGAACGTCCGTGACCGAACCCCCGATCCGTCTCCTTCTGGCCGACGACCACCCGATCGTCCGAGCCGGGCTGCGCGCCGTACTGGAAACCGAACCCGGTCTCGTCGTGACGGCCGAAGCCGCGACAGCGGAGGACGCGGTGGCCCGCGCGGCGGAAGGCGACATCGACGTCGTGTTGATGGACCTGCGCTTCGGCTCCGGCATGACCGGCGCAGAAGCGACCGCGGTGATCACCGCACGCCCGGACGCGCCGCGCGTGCTGATCGTCACCACCTACGACTCGGACGCCGACACCCTGCCCGCCATCGAAGCGGGCGCCACCGGCTACCTCCTCAAGGACGCCCCGCCCGAAGACCTGGCGGCCGCCGTACGCACCGCCGCGGCAGGACGCACCACGCTGGCCCCGACCGTCGCCGACCGGCTCATGAGCCGCATGCGGATGCCGACCGCGGCGCTGACCCTGCGAGAGATCGAGGTGCTGGTCCTGGTGGCCGACGGCCTGTCCAACCGGGCGATCGCCGACAGGCTTCACCTGACCGAGGGCACCGTGAAGTCCCACTTGGCCCGCAGCTACACCAAACTCGGCGTCGACTCACGCACCGCCGCCGTCGCCACCGCGACCGACCTCGGTCTCATCCGCCGCTGACCGGGGGTCGACGATGGAGAAATCGAGGCGCTCGACCCTGAGGCGAACTTGACGATCATCAGGTCCGTGAAGGCCTCCTTGAGGGAGCCAGAGTCCCTCAAGGAGGCCTTCACGGACAGTCCCTGCGATCAAGCGCGGCCAGAATCCGGGTACCAGGTCCCGTTCGGCCGAACCCGAGCCTTTACCCGCCGAGCACTCCGCTGACCTCGTTCGGCGTGCCCGCAAGCGTGCCGGTCGCGGTCTTCGTGCCGGAGGCGAGATCGACCGAGTGGATCTCCTTCTTGCCGGGATCGGTCACGTAGGCGGTTCCGCCCCGGACGAAGATCGCCGGACGCGGCTGCTGCCATTCCAGCGGTTCCTGCCACGAACCGAGCACGGCGATCTTCCGCGTCACCACACCCGACACCGGGTCGATCACGTGGATCTGGCCGTCGGTGCCCAGCACCAAGGCCTCGCCCTGAGGGCCGCGGGCCAGCGACCGGAACGTGTAACTGGTCCCGAGGTCGACGTGCTTGAGCGTGGCCTTCTCCGTGTCGATCAGGGACACGCGGTTCGAGCGTTCGAGCTCGGCGTCCTTGTCCACCTTGTAGTCGCCCAAGGTGATCGGCGAGACGTCCGAGCCCGCCTGGTTGCCGATCCGCCCGTAGGGGTCCGGGCTCGTGACCTTGGTGATGACACCGTTCCGGTAGATCAGCGCACCGGTTTCGCAGCCGACGACGACCGCTTCGCCGCGCGCGGCGGCTTCACCGTGCACGCCGGGGCACTGCTCGTTGCGCGTGATCTCCTTCTTGTCCTTGTCCAGCACCACGATTCCGGACCGCTTGTCCTTGTTCCCGACCGTGGTGACCAGTTCGCCGTTCGCGAGCTCGACGGCCACGCCGTGATGCGCCTCCGGCGTCTTGTGCTGCGGTGAAGGCAACGCTCCGGAGCCGATCGTCTTCGGATCGAACACCGTCACCTCGCCGGTCCCGTCGGCGAACAGCACGGTCTTGCCGGCGTGCCGGACGACGTGACCGGGCTTGCTCGCTTTCACCTCGGTGTCCGTCAGCACGGCGCCGACGGCGTCGAGGACACGGAACCCGGTGGACGTCGAGACCATGAGATGCCGGTCGTTCCCGGCGGGGTTGATCCGGTTGAAGCCCTCCAGCGGGAAGTCCTTGGCCACCTTCAAGGTCTTACCGTCGAGCAGGAGGATCCCGCCGTCGTAGGTGACGGCCACCGGGTCCGCGACGGCGGGCGCCGCGTCCTTCTGAGGTTCCGCAGCGGGTTGCTCGGTCCCGCAGGCGGCGAGCGCGAGGGTGCTCACCGTCGTCGCCATCAACGCGACGTATCGGGCTTTTCGTGCCATTTCCTTGTGCCTTTCGTCTGTTCCGGGTCAGGAACGGGTCAAACCAGTGGTGATCGATTCGGTGTTGGCGCGCATCATTTCCAGGTAGGTGGTCGCGCCCTGGCCTGGTTCGCTGAGCGATTCCGAGAACAACGAGGTCACCGCGACGTGCAGGCCGGCCTGTTCGGCCAGAACCCGCGCGAGGCGGTCCGGCTGCGAGGAATCGGCGAAGACGACAGGAACTCCGGCCTTGCGCACGACGTCGGCGAGTGCCTTCAAATCCGAGGAGCTGGGCGACGCGAGCGTGGTCCCGCCGGGGATCACCGCACCGACGACTTCGAATCCGTACCGCTGCGCCAGATACCCGAAGACGTGGTGATTGGTGACGAGTTTCCGGCGCTCGGGCGGGATTCCGCCGAACTTCTGCGTCATCATCGTGTCGAGTGCGGCGATCTCCGCGCTGTAGCGGTCGGCGTTCGCCCGGATCACCGCCTCGTCGACACCGCCGACGTGAGCGACGACCTCGTCGGCGATCGCCTTCACCGCGTCGCGCACCCGTGCGGGATCCGTCCAGAAATGGGGATCCGGCTTGTCACCCGCGTAGCTGATCGGGTTCGCCCGTTCCCCCGCCGGAAGTGCAGGTACACCGTTCTCCTCGGCGGTGCGGACCGTGCGCAGCATGCCCTCTTCGAGCCCAAGCCCGTTGTAGACGATCAGACCGGCGCGTTCGACCTGGGCCGCCTGCTGCGCGGAGATCCCGAAGGAATGCGGGTCGGCGTTCGGCTTCATCAGCACGGTGACCTCGGCCTGATCGCCGACGACGGCGCGGGTGATGTCGCCGAGGATGTTCGTGGTGACGACGACCGAGGTGCTCTTCCCGCCACTTCCGGAACAGCCCGCCGCCGCGAGTAACGCCGCGACGCACAGTGCGATTACCCGGCGCTTCATCGCCCGGTCTCCACGATGTGGCTTGCCTTGCCGCCGACCTTCAACGTCCTGGCACGACGAAGGTTGTCGTTGTAGTCGATCTCGTAGACGTCGGCCGAGAGCGGGTTGTTGACGTAGGCGCGGGTCGTGTCGACCTGGATGGACGGACCGTCGGCAGCGGCTGCTTCCGGCGTCAGAAGTGGGACCGCCGCCTGTTCCTTTCCGTTGCCGTCGAAGGAACGCAGCGTTCCGTCCCGGGTCAGGGCCAGCAGCTGGCCGCCCTCACCCACGGCACTCACCGCGGTGACCGGTCCGGTCTCGACGTACTGCCAACCGCGCCGGCCGATGTCCAGGAACCACGCGGCGGCCTCCCCCGCGCGTGCCGCGAGAGTCGCGGCGCCCGGACGGTGGAAGAACGCGGTCGCGCGCTCCTGCGCGTCGACACTGCGCGGGTACGGGATCTTCGAGCCGGTGAACACACCGTCCTTTTCGGTCACGAGCAACGCGCCGTCCGCGCAACCGAACACGACGCCTCGCCGGGTCACCGCCTGCCCCTGCAGATCCGGACACGGCTCAGGGATCTCCGCCACGGCTTTGCCCTGACGGTCGTGAACGCGCACTCCGCGCCCCAGTTGCTTTCCCGGTTCCGCCACGGAAGCCAGGACGTGTCCGCCGTAAGGAATCGCGACGGCGGCATGCGGTTCCCGCGTGATCTTCCCGAGTTCCGCCACGGCTCCCTTGTCGAGCTGCGCCCTGTCCAGCAACGTCGTCGTACCGTCCGAATAGGACAGCGCGGCGACAGCGGGATCGCTGTAGGCCGACAGGGGCTGCTTGCCAGGCGCCACGCCGACGTCTCGGACTTTCGCCCGGTAGTAATGGACGTGGTCGCCGTGGTCGACCATCCAGGAACCACTGTCGATCACACGGGCCGTCCCGTCGTGCGCGGTCAGGTAGCCGAAACGGCCGTCAGTGGTCAGGGCGCGCACTCCGTCGACTTGACCGGTCTCGTGCACCTCCTCGGTGATCAGGTCAACCACACGCACGGCACCCGTTCCGGCGTCCGCGACGATCAGCCGCGACTGGGCCTCGGCCGCCTCTTCGGCTCCTTCGACGTAGCCGTGCGGAACCTCCGCGGTCACCTCCTTCGGCTGCTCCCCGCCGCACGCCGCCAAGGTCAGCGCCGCGACGATCACCGTCACTGCTTTCAGTTTCATCGTGAGCTCTCGATCTCCGGGGTCAGGGAACGGAATCGCTGTCGTACGAATGACAAAAGGGCGGAGAGGAAGAACAACAGGACCGCGCCGGCGGCGATGGTCGCGCCCGCCGCGGTGCCCCAATGCCAGGACACGAGCAGGCCGCCGACAGTGGCGACGATGCCGAGCGCCGCCGCGATGAGCATGATCGTGGTGATCCGCCGCGACCAGAACAGCGCCGCCGCGGCCGGGGCGATGAGCAGCCCGAACACCAGCAACGTGCCCACCACGCGGAACGACGCGACGATCGTCAGCGTGACCAGCCCGAGCAGCACCGCGTTGGCCAGGCGTGGACGGAGGCCCAGCGTGTGCGCCTTCCGGACGTCGAACGTGAGCGCGGTGAACGAGCGGTGCCCCAGTAAAGCCACCGCACCCACGACGACCAGGGTGATCCCGAGGCCGACGAGATCACCGGATCCGACGGCGAGCACGTCGCCGAAGAGGAATCCGGTGAGATCGACCGCGAACGACCTCGAATGCGACACGATGATCACGCCGGTGGCGAGCATGCCGACGAAGAGCAAGCCGATCGTGGTGTCTTCGGACAACCGCCGCGAACGCCCGAGGGCCGTGACACCGAGCGCCATCACCCCGGCGCTGATCGCGGCCCCGATCAGCAGGTTCACGCCGGTCAGCGAGGCGATCGCCACCCCGGGCAGCATCCCGTGCGACATGGCGTCCCCGATGAAGGCCATGCCGCGCAACACCACCCAGGTCCCCACGACGGCGCACACCGCCGAGACGAGCACCCCCGCCACCAGCGCACGCTGCACGAACGACACCTCGAAGGGGATCAGCAACCACTCCACGCGTCACACTATAGTGGTAATGATTGTCATTATCTAAAGGAGGTGCGATGACCCCGGACACAGCGGCACTCACGATCGACCGCGCGCACGCGCACTACGGGCCCCGCGAGGTGCTGCGCGGGATCAGCACCCAGGTACCCGCCGCACGACTGACCGCGATCGCCGGCCCGAACGGCGCCGGCAAGTCGTCACTGCTCAACCTCGTCGCCGGTGTACTGCCACCGACCAGCGGATCGGTGACGCGCCGAGACCCGGGTCGCGTCGCCTACGTGACCCAGCAGAGCGAGGTGTCGCAGTCGCTGCCGATCACCGTGCGAGCCACTGTCACGATGGGGCGCTGGGCGCACCGCGGCCCATGGCGGCGTCTGTCCAAGATGGACCGAAAGATCGTCGGAGAATGCCTGGAGCTACTGGACATCACTGCGATCGCGGATCGGCTGATCGGCACGCTCTCCGGCGGGCAGCGTCAGCGGGCGCTGGTGGCACAGGGATTGGCCCAGCACTCCGCGCTGCTGCTGCTCGATGAGCCATCGGCCGGGCTGGACCTGCGTGCCCGTGGGTTGATCGACGAAGCACTCCGCGCCGCACTCGCCGACGGCACGACGGTCGTGCGCGTCACGCACGACCTCGAAGTGGCGGGCCGAGCCGACCACTGCCTTCTGCTGCAGGACGGCCGCCTCGTCGGCGAAGGCCCTCCGGCGTCGGTCCTGACCCCGGACCGCGTGGCCGCCGCCTGGGGCCTCCGAACCCGCATTTAGTCCTCTGAATGCGGCAACGAAAGCCACCGCACAGTGACCTCGATCGCCTCCTCCGCGGCTTCCCCGAACCCGTGACCCACGCCGGCAAGCGCGTGCCAGCTCGTCTCGGGCCGCGCGAACGCGGTCTCGCGGGCGATGTCGTGGGAGACGTGCTCGTCCGCGGAACCGTGGACGACGAGGGCGGGTACCTCGGACGTCAGGAACGCAGCTTGAGGATCGAGCCGAGCGAACTCCTCGAACAGCGCGCCGCCCAGCTCGAACCGGCCCTCGATGTCCAGGAAACCTCTGTCTGTCAAAGAAGTCCGGTCCGAGTACAGAGCACGCCCCCTGGGCAGTTCCGGCTCCAGGAACGTCCGCCGCAGGTCGAGCACCGGTTGCCAGAGCACGACCTCGCGCACCGGCAGCGACGCCAGTGACAGCGTCGTGCTCACCGCGCCGAAGCTCGAAGCCACCACCGAAACGGGCCCGCCCACCGAGTCCACCACGGCGCGCAGGTCCGCGAGTTCGCCCGCGATCGTCATGTCCCTCGGCCGTCCGTCACTGCGGCCATGCCCGCGAAAAGAGAAGCGCAGCACCATGAAACCCGCTGCGGCGAGCCTTGGCGCGAGCGTGGTGAAGAGGCCGTTCTCGTCGAGATCCGCGGTGATCCCGTGGACGAGCACGACGGTCTCCGGCCCGCCCTCGTGCCGGACGCAGTCGAGACTGAGACCGTCGGACGTCGTGATCACAGGTAGAGCACCGCCGTGAGCACCATGCCGCCCAAACCGACGAGCCACGTGTAGGGCAACGTCGAGACCATCGCGCGCTCGGGCCGAACCCCGGCGTACTGGGACGCCCACACCGTCTGGGTGCTGGTGGGGTCGGAAACGCTGAAGACCTGGTTGTAGGAGGCCATCAGCCCGACGACGGCCGGGAGCGGGTAGATCCCGCCGGTGACCAGCACTCCCGCGACACCGGCCCCGAGGCCGAACACGTTGAGCGGCCCGCGGAACAGGCACAGCGGGACCAGCGCGGCGAACACCACGACGAACCACACCACCCCGGACGGGCTGATCGCCGCCACGATCGGGGTCAGCGCGCCCTTCGCGCCGGGCAGTTTCACCGCGGCCAGCAGCATCCCGATGGCGACGAACAGCGCGATCGGCGGCGCCGCGACGTCGAAAGCCTTGTACAGCGACCGCAGCCCGCGTCCGCTGAGCTCGCCCCATTCGGTCGTCGTCACGAGCGCGTAGACCACACCCGCCAGCAGCGACGGAACGATCGGTACCGCGAATTCGAGGGCGAGGACGATGGGCACGAGCGGCGAAAGGAGCGCGTACCAGGGCGCGTCGCCGCGACGCACGCGCGCCTTCGGCCGGTCCAGCTTCACCGCCCAGGTGTGCCGGGCGCCGCGACGCGTCTGGATGAGCACGTACGCGATGCCCACGACGAGCGCCATCGGGAACAGCTTGATCATGATCGACTTGACGTCGGAGACCGGCGCGCCGAGCGCGTCGGACAGGAACTGCCATACGGCCAGTTCGAGCGGCGACCCGGCGGAGATGCCCATCAGCACCGTTCCGCCCGCGGCGACCGGGCTGACGCCGACCGCGATCATCGCCGGGATGCCGACGACACCGGCGAGCATCGCCGCCGGGGCGGAGCCGGTGATGCTGCCGCACAGGATCGACACGGCGAACACGCCGAGCGCGACGACCGACGGCCGCTCGCCGCCGAACTCGACGATCTTGCGCACGAGCGTCCCGGCGATGCCGGTCTCGTCCATGAGCGTGCCGAGCCAGGAGCCGAGCAGGACGGCGATCATCGTGGACGCCAGCGTCGCGGACCCGGTCTGCAGCACCCCGGTCAGGATGCTGTCCTTCGCCCCGGTCAACGGCGCCCCGGCGAGCACGGCGATCCCGAGCGCGAGCAGCACCAGCGCGAACGCCGTCGGCAGCACTCGGGTGAGCATGAGCACGACGCCCACCGCCATCAGGACAAGAATCGCGATTCCCATGGTCAGTTCCCTCCCGCGAGCGCGGTGGTGATCAGCAGCGGGCTGACGGCCAGACCGCTGCGGTGGTGGGCGAAGCGATGCGCGGTGATCTCCTCCGCGCCGGCGACGTGTCCGCGCAGGCGCAGCGGGCCGAGCTGTAGCGCGGTGTGCCCGAGCCGCCGGTTCAACTCGCGTACGTCGAGCCGGTGATGGGCGAGTTCGTGAGCGACGGCGGCTCGGCGGAGTGCTTCGCGGGTGACCGGCCATCCGCGTGCCCGAGCCAGTTTTTCGACCCGGCGCAAGGCTTCCGTGTACACGACGACGGTGCCGCGCTGGTGCTCGGCGAGCACCAGCTCACGTTCGCTGACGCCGCCTTCCCGCTCCACGACCCGGATGTCGCCGGAATCGGCCCCGGCGGCCAGTTCGTCGCCGTAAGCCAGCGCGATCTCCGCCCAAGCGCGCAGCTGGTCCTCGGACCGGTTCTCGTGGGTGGGCGTCGCCCGCAGCAGGTCAACGGCCAGCTCGACGTCGTTCATCGGCGGTCCTGGAGGATCACGACGACCGGCTCGTCACTCGCGCGGGTCTTCAGTTCGGCTCCGGCCAGCGCGAGCAACTGGTCCCGGTCCAGCACGCCGGACAGGTCCGCGATCTTGGGTCCCACCAGCAGCCAGACCGCCGGAGCGCGGGAACCGCCGTCGCCGTAGCGGGTGTGCTGATCGGCGAGCGTGGCCAGCCGGGCCTGGGCCGCGCCGACGTCGGAGGTCTCGACGACGGCGCCCGCGCCGTGCAGCCGGATCACGCCCTCGCCGTCGACGACCCTGACGTGCTGGACCGGTTTGGTGAAGCGGCCGAACACCCCGTGCCGGCGGGCCGAGGCGGTGAAGACGCGGTGGTGCGCCGTGGACGCGACTCGACTCAAGCGTTCGGGTCCGACGCCGATGCTGCGCGCGACAGCGGCTCCGACCGCCTCGTCGTCCACTGTGGACGCCCGGTCCTTGGTGCGCAGCTCGGTGGCGCCGGTGGCCACCGCGCGGATCAGGTTGCGCTGCGGGTCGACGGTGACGTCGACCTCGACGCCCGCCGGATCGGCGCCCTGCGCGACGACCGCGGCCTCGGCTTCCGTCCGCACGGCGAGAACGTCCGCATTGGACGGACCGGGCACGATCCGCTCGACCGACTCCCGGACCAGGGCCAGCGCGGCACCGAGCGGACTGATCACCTCGGCGTGCGCCGCGATCCGCCAGTCGTGCCCGGAATCCTCGCCGAGGAACGGGGTGACCGCGGCCGCCCCGCCGCCCCCGCCGACCAGGGTCGGCTGCTCCAGCCGGTACTCCCGGATCAGCTCGTCGACGACCGTCCGCACCGGCTTCACCGCCTGACGCAGCACAGCGCGTGCGGCTTCCTCGACCGAGGCAGCCATGGCATCGGCGAGTGGGGTCAGCGCCAGTCGAGCGGATTCCGCCTCGGAACGCGCGTAAGAACCCGCTGGCACGACGCCGAGCGCGTTGGCCGCGCAGGTCAGGGTGAGCGCGTACCGCTTGCCGTCGACCGCTTCCAGTGCGACGTAATCGCTCGGATCGTCAGGCCGCGGCGAGACGGTGATCAGCTTCGCTCCGGCCAACGCCGACGCCGGTGCGAAACAGGCGTAAGGCAGACCCGCGATGTGCGCGCTGCGCGGTCCGACGTCGGTCACCGCGCGACCGGAGAACCGGATCAGCGAACCGCCGCCGATGCCGATCGTGCGCACGTCGAGGGCGGGCAAGTAGGTCTCGTGCCCGCCGAGATGGGCGTGGCGCACCAGCACCCGCCCGCGGCGGACGACGCTGATGTCGGTGGACGTCCCGCCGGTCTCGAGGAACAGCCCTTCGCTGAGCTTCTCCCCCATCAACGCGCCCGCCACCCCCGCGGCCGGCCCGGACAACGCCGTCAGCAGCGGACGGCGTCGCATCTCCGGCAGCGACATGACCCCGCCGTCGCCCCGCACCACCATCAACGGCGCGGTCACCCCCGCCCGCCGCACGCTCGCCTCGACCAGGTCGGCGGTCGACACCATGCGCGGCATGATCCCCGCGTTCAGCACCGCGGTCCTGGCGCGTTTCGTGAGCCCGTACAGACCGGTGATCTCGTGCGTGGCCGTGGCGAGCACGTCCCGCTCCCGCGCGGCGGCCGCGACCGCCCGCTCCCCCTCCGGATCGTCCACACTGAACGGTTCGACGGCGACGACCACTTCGGCCCCCTGCCGGACCAGGTCGTCGACCGCCGCCCCGGCGTCGGACAGGGCGTGGACCGGCGCGAACCGCACCGGGAGTTTCCGCCCCGGCGCCAGTTCCATTTTCGCGAACGCGCCGAGCCGCCGGGTGGCGAAAGCGTCGAAACCGGTGCCGACACCGGCGATCCCGACCGTCGCCACGTCGCCTTCCAGCAGCGCGTTGGTCGCCTGGGTGGTGCCGTGCGCGAGGAACGAGACGTCCTCCGCGCCGATCCCGACATCGGCACGGAGTTTCTCCAGTGCCTCGAGGATGCCGTGGGCGACACCGTCTTCATGGTCGTGGCTGGTCGGGACCTTGACCTGGCCGAGCAGCTCGAACGTGCGCGCGTCGACGGCGACCGCGTCGGTGAACGTGCCGCCGACGTCGATGCCGACGCGGACCGGAGTGGGCTGGGACGTCATCGTCCACCTCCTGGGGAAAGGGTCAGTAACCGCGGACCTCGGGCCAGCGGCGTTCGACGCCGGCGCGGTCCAGCACTCGGGCGAACTCCTCGAACCGCGCCGGGTCCTCTCGGACGGCGTGCGGTTCGCCGCCGCCACGCAGCGCGAATCCGGCGAGGTGGCCGGCGACCTCGCCGACGTTCCACTCGACGGGGTGCAGCCGGTGACAGCCGTTGGTGATGTGGGTGGTGCCGATGTTCTTGCCCGCCGGCAGCAGGTTCCGCATCCGCCGGGGCAGCAACGCGCCGAGCGGGAGCTCGAACGGCACGCTCGGCACGTCGACGTAGGTGTCGCCGGACGTCGAGGGGTGCAGGTCGATCCGGTAGCTGCCGACGCCGACGGAATCCTCGCGGCGCTTGCGGCCGGTCGGTCCGAGAACGTCGAGCGAGACGTCCTGTTCGACGATCGTCGTGACGGCCCGGATCCGCCGTGCTTCCCGCACGTACGCGGACTTGGCCAGGCCGTCGTCCGTGTCGACGACGTCCCGGCGCAGCTTCAGTCCGGGGAAGCCGGTGCCGCCGTCGAGCCGCGGCACCTCGGTCTGCAACCAGTACAGGACCGACAACGAGAGCTGTTTGGCCTCGTGGTGCGCCTGTGCGACGTCCTCGGCGGTGCTCACGCCGTCGATCTCGACCGCGGGCCGCAGCCAGTAGTCGTTGAGAGGCCAGTTCACCAGCGTGATGTCCGAGTCGAAGGCGTCCGGCCGGTGCAGTTTCCGGGCGAGGATCCGGCGGAAACCCCACAGTTCCTTGTCGCCCGCGTCGGCGCTCTGGTCGGCGCTCACGGCCAGCGGATCGGTGTCCGGGTTCGGAGCGAAGGTGCGGCCGACCGGCTCCAGCGAACGCGGATCCGGGGCGAGGAAGCCGAGCAGCGGTCCGGGCCAGAAGTCCGGCTCGTACTCGCGCCAGAAGCCGTACATCTCCGGCCGGTCGATCGTGTGGTCCTCGCCCGCGTGGTGCGACAGGGCGAAGCAATAGGTGATGCCCTGCAGGTTTCCGGGGTCGGCCTGGTCCGGGGCGTGCGGTTCGCCGTGGTCGGACTGCGCCTCGGCGCCGATCGCGAACTCCGTGCCGGTCATCGGCAGCAGGTCGCCGTTCTCGGTCGCGTCGAGCACGTACTCCGCGCGCACCGTGGTGCGCTCCCCACCGGGACCTTCGAAGGTGACGGCGTCGACACGATCACCGGTGACTTCCGCGGCGACCGGCCGATGGCGCAGGAGAACGGTGAGCCGCCCGGCGGCCCGGTGCGGCGCCAGCATCGACTCCAGCACGGCGAGCGCCACGCGCGGCTCGTGACACAGCTTGCTGACCCGGCCCGCGCCGGGGTTGAGGTCGGTCAACGCGGCCGCCTCGGCGCGCAGCGGATAGTGCCGCCGATAGTAGTCACGAACGCCTTCGCGGAACGCGCGGTAGGAGGCCGTGCCGCCGAAGCGTTCGATCCACGGGTTCTCGTCCGGGGGGACCGCCTGGGCGGTGAACTGGCCGCCGAGCCAGTCGGTCTCCTCGGTCAGCACGACGCGATGCCCCGCCGAAGCGGCGGCGAGCGCGGCGGCGACGCCACCCACCCCGCCGCCCGCGACGAGGATCTCGGTGCCGAGTTCAAGCATGGTTGGTCCTATCGGGATCGTGGTGGGCCGACGTGGGCGCCGTCCACCGGTGGGCACCGCAGCAGCTGCTGCCGCACGGTCTTCTTGTCTGTCACGAGGTCGACCAGCAACCGCACCGCGCGCCTGCCCATCTCCCGCATCGGGACCTCGAACCCGCTCACGCCGGGCGGTCCGCCGAGCACGGCCAGCGAGAGATCGTCCGGTGTGGACAGTCCGGCCGCGTCGATCGCACCCCGTACGGCCCGGTACGCCGTGCCGGTGTCGGTCCCCTCGACCACGACGGCGGTGACCCCTTCGGCGAGCCAGCCCCGGACGGTCGTCGCGGTCAATTCCGCGCCCTGCAACCGGACGACGCCGGTTTTCGGGGCCGCCTGCAGGACGCCGCGCTGCCGATCTTCCGACGAAGGTGCTTCATCGGCCTCCCGCAGATAACGGATCTCGCGATGTCCGAGGTCGAGCAGACGTCGCAGCACGAGGGCGGACGCCGTCACGTAGTCCGCGCCGACGTACGGGATCCGGCCGCCCAGTTCCGGGCGCCGTCCGATGTAGACCAACGGGAACCCGTCGTCGACGAGCCGTGACACCGGCCCTTCCGGTACGTGCCTGCCGAAGAACAGGCAGCCGTCGCCCAGCCGGGTACGGCGGATCGCGGCCTCCTGCCGCGCCCCGGGGCCGCTGGTGCCGGTGAACAGGATGAGGTCCTGGCCGAGGTTGGCCGCCTCTTCCTCCACTCCGGACAAGATCGGGTGGTAGGTGTCCGTTTCGTCGGTCGGGAAAGCACTGCGGAAGGTGTAGAGGCCGAGCAGGTTCGACCGCGACCGCGCGAGCCGGGTCGCCACCGGATGCGGCACGTAGCCGAGGTTCTGCGCCACCTCCATCACCCGGCGCCGGGTCGATTCGGCCATCCGCACGGTGCGGTTGCCGCCGAGCACCACGGAGACGGTCGCCTGCGACACCCCGGCGATGCGGGCGATGTCCGCTTGCCGGGGCGGACGACGTCCTGTGGTCATTTCCCCCTCCTCCGGGTGGGCTAATGCGGTTTAGCCGAGCATCTGTCCGCGATCCGGCGAAAGCAAGGAAAGCGGCTCATCCTGTCCGGTACCGCCGCTGAGCAGGACTAATACGTATTAGCTCCTTGACGGTCCCCGGGAGCCGTCCGAATGGTTGGACAAGCACGTCAACGCCGACGAAAAGGAGTGTCCGCATGACCGAGCTGTCCCGACGCGCGGCTCTGCGCGGAGCCGCCGGAGTGGGTATCGGCCTCGCCGCGATGCCCGTCCTGGGCGCCGGATCCGCCTCCGCCGCACCGGCCGGTTTCCCGGAGTACCGATTCCTGCGCACCGCGTTCGACAAGAGCAAACTGAAGTACAACCCGACCGGCGAACTGATCTTCCCGTGCATCCGCGGTGTCGCGGGCCGGGTCGCGAACCCGCTGGGTCGCTACTACCTCTACTACGCCCCGCACGACGCTCCGGGCGGCATCTGCCTTTCCTACGCCGACAGCCTCGAAGGTCCCTTCACCGAGTATCCGAACAACCCGATCGTGAAGCGGACCTGGAGTCCGCACTACGACGTTTCGCACGTCTCCTCGTCACACGTGCTGTGGAACGAGGACGCGCGCGAGCTGTGGTTGTACTTCCACGGCGAGAACACGACGACCCGGCTCGCGCGGTCGAAGGACGGCATCCACTTCACCTACGACAAGGTCGTGCTCTCGGCGTCGATGCTGCCTGCGGGTACCACCGAGACCTCGTACGCGCGGGTTTTCGAGCACAGCCTGCCCGCGAAGGGCGCCAAGTACGTGATGGTCTTCATGAGCAACAACAAGTCCAACCACCGCGCGATCAGCTGGGGCTGGTCCGCCGACGGCCGGAACTGGACCTTCTCGCAGACCCCGCTGATCCGCCCCGAAGAGGTCGGCGCGAGCAACATCGGTGCCCCGACCATCGTCGAACGGGGCGGCTCGACGTACGTCATCTACCACGAGAACATCGAAGCCGGCGGCAACATGCTCATCACCGAGGTCGGCAAGGACTTCGGCAAGCGGAAGCACCTCGGTGTCTTTCACGCCCCGCTTTCGGGCGCGCCGGACAACGGGCGCTGCGCGGCGCCGTCGTTCGGGACCATGAACGGCAAGGAGTACATGTTCTACGAGGCGGGCGAACGCCTGGCCGGCTCGATCGCGATCGCCCGCGCCGTCTGAGGGCCTCGGGAGTGGCGAGGACGGTCCGGTCGACGCGGGCGACGAGAGCGCATGCGTTACTCAGGGTGAGAGGCGTGTGGAATCAGGGACGTTCAACGTCCCTGATTCCACACAGCCGGCACCAACGTCCGGATGAAATGGGCGATCTCGCGTGATCAGGCGGCGAACACGCGTGATCAGACGACGTTCACCGTGTTCGCCGCCTGATCACGCGAGTCACGCTTTTACACACCTTGGGCTCGGACACGACGCCGCCTTTGCCCACAGGCGTCACCACTCACGAGGTCTTCTCGGTCGCCACCGCGACGGCCACCGCATCGGCGACGGCTTCGGCTGCCTTGGCGGCGTCCTCCTGAGCCGCGGCAGCCGGGGCGTCGCCGACGTCGGCCTCCCGCACGGCAGCGGACCGCGGCAGGTTCTCGGCGAAGGCACGCGAAACGTTCTGCAGCGCCGAAGTCACCTCGCTGGGGATGACGAAGAAGCTGTTGCCTTCGCCTTGAGCCAGCTGCGGCAACGTCTGCAAATACTGGTAAGCCAGCAGTTTCGGGTCGGCGTCGTTGCGATGTACGGCCTGGAAGACCTGATCGATGGCGCGGGCCTCACCTTCCGCCTTCAGGATCTCCGCCGTCCGGTTGCCTTCCGCGCGCAGGACCGCGGCCTGTTTGTCGCCCTCGGCGGTGAGGATCTGGGACTGCCGCTGCCCTTCGGCAGCCAGGATCGCGGCACGTTTCGCCCGTTCCGCGCGCATCTGCTTCTCCATGGCGTCCTTGATGGTCGCCGGCGGATCGATGGCCTTGATCTCGACGCGGTTCACCCGCAGTCCCCATTTGCCGGTCGCGTCGTCGAGGACGCCCCGCAGCTGGCTGTTGATGGTGTCGCGAGAGGTCAGCGTGCGTTCGAGGTCCATCGAGCCGACCACGTTCCGCAGGGTCGTGACGGTGAGCTGTTCCACGGCCTGCAGGAAACTGGCGATCTCGTAGGCGGCCGCGCGCGGATCGGTGACCTGGAAGTACAGCACGGTGTCGATCTCGACGACCAGGTTGTCCTCGGTGATCACCGGCCGCGGTTCGAACGAGACGACCTGCTCGCGGAGGTCGATCTTCGGGTACACCCGGTCGATGTAGGGAATGACGAAGTTGAGTCCCGGCGACAGCGTCCGGTGGTAGCGGCCGAGCCGTTCCACGTTGCGAGCGCGGGCCTGCGGCACGATCCGCACGGTCCGCAGCACCGTGACGGCGGCGAGCAGGGCGACCACCATGGTCGCGATCAGGGCGGCGGAGATTTCCATGGTCCCTCCCGTGGGTAGACGAGGACAGTGCTTCCTTGGACCTCCATGACGTCCACGACCTCTCCGGCCGGGATCACCAGCGTCCCGTCGAAGGCCCGGGCGGTCCATTCCTCTCCGGCCAGCCGGACCCGGCCGTCCAGTTCGGACACTTCCGTCAGGACGGTGGCCGGTTTCCCGATGAGGGCGTCGAATCCGAACCTTTCGCGTTGCGGACGCTGTAACTGCCGCAGCGCGATCGGCCGGACGAGCACCACACCGATCGTCGAGACGACGGTGAACACCAGGAGCTGGCCGGTGAGCGGCAATCCGACGGCGGCGGCGCCCGCGGTGACGAGCGCGGCTCCGCCGAGCACACCGAGTGCCGCGGTCACGCTGAAGATCTCCGCGACCCCGAGGATCACGGCGAAGATCAGCCAGATGACCCAGTCGTCCATGAGCGACCTCCGATCACGGCTCGATGAGCCCGGCGCGGATGGCGTAGCGGGTGAGTTCGAGCCGGTCCTTCAGCCCGAGTTTGTGCAGCAGGTTGGCGCGGTGCCGCTCGACGGTCTTGACGCTGATGACGAGCAGATCGGCGATCTCCCTGGAGGAATGGCCTTCCGCGACGAGTTTGAGGATCTCCTCCTCCCGGTCGGTGATGGCCTTGGCGGGCAGTTCGGCGCCGTCGCGGGCGCGGTCGAGGTAGTTGCGGATCAGGGCGTTGACGGCGCCCGGGTAGAGGAACGGCTCGCCGCGCATCGCCGCGCGGCAGGCTTCCACCAGGTCCCGGTCGGCGACGGACTTGAGCACATAGCCCGAAGCGCCTGCCTTGAGCGCCTCGAAGAAGTACTGCTCGTTGTCGTACATGGTCAGGATGAGGATCCGCAGGTCGGGCTGGAGCCGGGACAGTTCCCGCGCGGCCTGGAGCCCGGTCAGCCGCGGCATCGCGATGTCGAGGATGGCCAGGTCGGGACGGTCCGCGCGGGCGCGCTCGATCGCTTCGGCGCCGTCGCCGGCCTCGGCGACCACGGTCAGATCCGGTTCGTTGTCCAGGATCAGGCGGACGCCGCGACGGACCAGGGAGTGGTCGTCGGCCAGCAGCACTCGGGTGGTCGGTGGCATGGGTCATCGGCTCCCGGTCGGAACGTGCAGGCGGACCTCGGTGCCGCCTTGTGGGCCGGGACCGACGACGAGTTCGGCGCCGACGAGCAGGGCGCGTTCCCGCATCCCGCGGATGCCCGCGCCTTCGACGGCCGTGCCGAGCCCCCGGCCGTCGTCGCGGATCCGCAGCCGGACCCCGTCGTCGGTCCGGGTGAGGGAGAGTTCGAGGTTCCGTGCGCCGGCGTGGCGGGCGGTGTTGGTGATGGCCTCCTGCGCGACCCGGTAGACGACCAGTTCGGCGTCCTCCCCCAGGTTCGGCAGGTCCGGGTCGAATCGGCGGCGCACCGTCAGGTCGCTGTGCCCGGAGATCTCGGTGGTCAGCGCCTTCAACGCGCTGATCAGCCCCAGCTGTTCGAGGTCGCCGGGCCGCAGCCGCCGCGCGATCCGGCGGATCTCGTCGAGACTGCCGCGGGTGGTCTCCTGCACCTGCCGCAACTCGTCCCGGACCGGGGCGGGCGCGTGGTCGGCGACCCGTTTCAGCTCCAGCAGGACCGCGGTGAGGGTCTGGCCGACCTCGTCGTGCAACTCCTGCGCGACCCGGCGGCGTTCGTCTTCCTGCGCGGTCAAGGCACGCGCCGCACTGTCGCCGCGTTCGGCTTCCAGCCTGTCGAGCATGCTGTTGAACGTCTCGATCAGGTCGGCGATCCCGCCGTGCCCGGTGACCGCCGTACGCGGTCCCGGTCGCAGCAGATCGGTCGTGGTCATGGCGCGGGTGAGCCGCTTCAGCGGGGCGAGCCCGACCCTGAGCAGCACCGCGTTCGCGACGAGCATCGCGGCGAGCCCGCCGAACATGATCACCGCTTCGGTGAACAGCACCGGCGTGGAGACGGTGACCGGGCCGAGCAGGAGCAGCAGCATCGCCACGAGCAGCACGGCCGCGTTGAGCAGGAAAATCCGCCAGAACAGGGACACGACACGCTCCCTTCTCGCTCGCGGTGATCGCCTACCGCCAGGTTGCCGGGCGCGCCACGGCCGTGTCCATCCGGGGTGACACCCATCCGCGTACATGGTGTCCCCCGTCGTAAATGGGTGTCGGCACCGATGGTTCCCGGTGAGAGGCGCCGAAAGACTGTTTCCCGTCCCAGCACCGAGATCAGGGAACCGAGGTGAACCCCGTGGTCACCGGCTCGAAGACCGGGGAAGGCGAACCCCTGACCAGTAACGCCGAATGGGTTGATGCCATGCGCGCCAGCGATATCGCGGTCACCGTGCCGACCGTCACCGCGGACGATCCGGTGACGCAGGCGATCCGGGTGATGGCGGTCAGCAGGCTGCCGGGACTGATCGTGGTCGACAACGTGTCGCGGCCGCGCATGGTGCTCCCGGGAACGCAGGTGCTGCGCCTCGCCGTCCCCGGGTCCTATCAGGACGATCCGGCGCTCGTCCGGGCCGTCGACGAGGAACACGCCGACCGGTTCTGGCGCGAGCTCGGCAATCTGACCGTGCGCGACTGCGCCCAGCACCGCGCGGTGAAACCGGTGATCGTGCGCGCCGACGCCACCCTGCTGGAGATCGCGGCGCTCATGGCCCGCCAGCACAGTCCGCTCGTCGCGGTCGTCGACGACCACGGCGTCCTGATCGGCGCCGTCACCCTCGAACGGCTGATCACCGGTCTCGCCGTGTTCGGCATCGGCGACTAGCCGCACCCCGTCCGGCACTTTTCGCGGGCCCCTCCGCCCGCGCACCCCACGTCCGAAAGGTCGGTTCCGTGCGCTCGTTCGCGCCCTCGTCGTCACCTGTCCGCCATCGCGGCGCCTGTCACCTCACGACCGGACAGGCCGGGCCCCCGGGGTGCCGCCGGTGAGCGCCGTCCTCGCCCTCGCGATCTTCCTCGTCGCCTTCTACTTCATCGCCACCGAGAAGGCCGACAAGGTCAAGGTCGTGCTCATCGCCTCGGCGCTGATGGCCGTCCTCCAGCTGATCCCCGGCGCGGAGGTGTTCTTCTCCGAGCACGCGGGGATCGACTGGAACGTCATCTTCCTGCTGTTCGGCATGATGATCATCGTCGGCATCGTCAAGCAGACCGGCATCTTCGACTACCTCGCCATCTGGTCCGCCAAGAAGGCGAAGGGGAAGCCGTACCGGCTGATGGTGATGCTGATGGGCATCACCGCGGTCGCGTCGCCGTTCCTGGACAACGTCACCACGATCATGCTGGTCGCGCCGGTGACGATCGTGCTCTGCAACCGCCTCCGCATCCCCGCGCAGCCCTACCTCATCGCCGAGGTGCTGGCGTCCAACATCGGCGGCGCCGCGACGCTGATCGGCGACCCGCCCAACATCATCATCGGCAGCCGCGCCGGGCTCACCTTCACCGACTTCCTCGTGCACATGACGCCCGTCGTCGTCATCATCTTCGCCGTGTTCGTGCTGCTGACCAGGGTGTTGTTCCGGTCTTCGTTCCAGTACAACCCCGAGCACGTCGCCGCGGTGATGGCGCTGCAGGAACGGCGGGCGATCACCGATCCCGCCATGCTCCGCCGCTGCCTGATCGTGTTCGCGATCGTGGTCGCCGGATTCAGCCTGCACGCCGTCGCGCACCTCGATCCGGCCGTCATCGCCATGGTCGGCGCCGGGCTGATGCTCCTGGTCACCAAGGCCGACGTCGGCGACGTCCTGCGCGAGGTCGAATGGCGCACCCTGGTGTTCTTCATGGGGTTGTTCGTGATGGTCGCCGGGCTCGTGCACACCGGGGTCATCGAGACCATCGGAAGCTGGGTGATCCAGGGCTTCGGCGACAATCACTTCGTCGCGGCCACCGCGCTGCTGTTCGGCTCCGGTGTCCTGGGCGCCTTCTTCGACAACATCCCGTACGTCGCGACGATGAGCCCGATCGTCGAGGGCATGGTCGCCGACATCCCCGACCCGCAGACCGGGCAGGCGCTCTGGTGGTCCTTCGCGCTCGGGGCCGACTTCGGCGGCAACGGCACGGCGGTCGCCGCCAGCGCCAACGTGGTCGCCCTCGGTATCGCCGCCCGTTCCGGTCATCGGATCACGTTCTGGCAGTTCACCAAGTACGGCATCGTCGTGACGGTGCTGAGCACGGTGATGGCGTGGGTTTACGTATGGTTGCGATACTTCACCTGATGGCGGGAACGAAATCACCCAGAGTGACCACCTAGGCTGCCAGGACGTCCGACCATCAGTGAGGAAACGCGTATGGCAACCGCCGAAGCAGCGGAAACGCGCCGCCGCTATCGGCCCGAGTTACAGGGACTGCGTGCGGTCGCGGCATTGCTGGTCGTGGTGTACCACGTTTGGCTGGGCCGGATCTCCGGCGGCGTCGACGTCTTCTTCCTGATCTCCGGGTTCCTGATCACCGGCCAGCTGGTCCGGGCCGCGGGGCGCGGCCGGATCGAATTCCGCCCGCTGTGGGGCCGGATGATCAAACGACTGTTCCCGGCCGCGTTGACCGTCCTGCTCGCGGTGCTCGCCCTGGCGATCTGGCTGCTCCCGCAGGACCGGTGGTTCCAGACCATCAAGGAGGTCTTCGCCTCGGCGCTGTACGTCGAGAACTGGCGGCTCGCCGCCGACTCTGTCGACTACTTCGCCCAGCACAACACCGCCAGCGTCGTCCAGCACTACTGGTCGCTGTCCATCCAGGGGCAGTTCTACATCGTGTGGCCGCTGCTGATCGGGCTCGTGGCGTTCGCCGCCACCCGGCTGCGCCGCTCCCTGAACGGCACGGTCGCGATCACGCTCGGCGTGCTGTTCGCCGTGTCCCTGGCCTACTCCGTGCGCCTGACCGCGACGAACCAGCCGCTGGCCTACTTCCACTCCCTGACCAGGGTCTGGGAGTTCGCCCTCGGCGGGCTGCTCGCCCTCGCCATCGACCGGTTCGTGCTTCCCCGGCTGGTCCGGGTCCTACTGGGCTGGATCGGCGTCGTCGGCCTCGTGACCTGCGGGATGATCCTCGACGTCGGCCAGGTGTTCCCCGGCTGGGCGGCGCTGTGGCCCACCGTGTCCGCCGCGCTGGTGATCATCGCCGGCGCGACCGCCAGCCGGGCGGGAGCGGACCGGTTCCTTTCGTCCCGGCCGCTGGTTTACCTCGGCAACCTCAGCTACTCGCTGTATCTATGGCACTGGCCGGTCCTGCTGTTCTATTTGATCGCCCGCAAGCGTGAGGCCGTCGGTCTGCTCGGCGGCGCGTTCGTGATCGGGCTGTCCCTGGTCCTGGCGGCCGCCACCTACCGGCTCGTCGAGGAGCCGGTGCGGAAGTCCGCCGTCGGCGAGCGGACGCGCTGGGGCTCGTACCGGTTCGCCGTGCTCGCGCTGCTCCCGGTGTTGCTGGTCGCGAGCACGTGGCAGGTGGTGAGCGCCAAGAAGGCCGACTTCTCGATCGCGCTCGACGACGACCATCACCCCGGCGCGATGGCGCGCGACCCGCAGACACCGAAGAAACCCGTGCCCGGCAAGGAAGCCGTGCCGCCGTTGATCGCCGTCCCGAACGACTGGGGCGGCATCGCCGACGCGCAGTGCACCCCTTCGCGGTTCGACCAGATCCTCGAGGTCTGCACCTCGCGTCCGGAGGGGACTCCGGCGAAGAAGATCGTCGCTGTCGGGGACTCGCATATGCAGCAGTACCTCGCCGCGATCAAACCGATGGCGGAGAAGAACGGCTACCAGGTCACCTTCATGCTCAAGGGAGCCTGCCCGTTCTCCACGACGTCGGACGCGATGCCGGGCGACGCGGGCTGTCTCGCGTGGAACTCCGCGGCGCAGAAGGAAATCCTCGCGATGCGCCCCGACGCCGTCCTGGCGTTGTCCACTCGCGACGTCCGGGTCGGGCCGACCGAGAAGACGCCACAGGGTTTCGTCGACCAGTGGAAGGTCCTCGATCGCGCCGGGATCCCGGTCGTGGCGATCCGCGACAGTCCCCGTCCCGGGTTCTCCCCGCCCAGCTGCATCGAAGCCAACGGTCTCAAGGCGCCCGAATGCAGTGTTCCCCGGAAGAAGCTGCTCGCCGACCCACCGTACGAGAAGCTCACGGACATCCCCGCGAACGTCTCCCTGCTCGACTTCAGCGACTACTTCTGCGGCCGGGAGCTCTGCCGTCCCGTCGTGGGGAACGTGCTGGTGTACATGGACGACAATCACGTCACGGCGAGCTTCATGACCACGCTCTCCCCCGTACTGGAAAGAGGGATGATCAGCGCCCTCGGCTGGTGATCCCGAGCAGTGCCGCGACGGCGTCGCGCGCCTGACGGGCCGGAGCCGGATCGCCGCTGATACCCGCCGTCACGATGGCTCCTTCGGCGAGCAGGTAGACCGGTTCGGTCACCGCCACTCCGGTGGCTCGCACCCAAGCGTCGATCTGGTCGTGAAACGCCTGCTTGTGCGCCCGCACCTCGGCCAGGACGGCTTCGGACGAAGGACCGAGCTCGCCGTGGGCGTTGATCCAGGCGCAGCCGCGGAAACCGGGTTCGGCGAACCAGCTGGCGAGCCAGTCGAAGATCGCGAGCACCCGCTCGCGCGGATCCGCGACTTCCTCCACCCGGTCGGCCAGACTGGCTCTCCATCGCCGATCACGACGCCGAAGCATCGCCACGAGGAGGTCTTCCTTGGCCTCGAAGAACCGGTAGATCCGTTTCAATGAGAGACCGGACGCCGCCCGGACCTGATCCATGCCGACCGCCTGGATGCCTTTCTCGTAGAAGAGCTTCTCGGCGGCATCGAGCAGCGACTCGCGATCCACCCGGTTCTGCTCGTCGGTGACGGCGGCCGGCATCGGGACTCCCTTGACGTCGAGAACGTACGTTCCCTACTCTAGCCGTCAGACATAGAGAACGCACGTTCTCAACCCGAGGAGGCCGACGTGCCGGAAGATCGCCCGCCCTACCCGCCGTTCACGCGGGAGACGGCGCTGAAGAAGGTCCAAGCCGCCGAGGACGGCTGGAACACCCGTGACCCTCGCCGGGTCGCTGCGGCCTACACCCCGGATTCGGTGTGGCGGAACCGGGACACGTTCGTCCAGGGACGTGAGCAGATCGTCGCGTTCCTGACCGCGAAGTGGGAACGGGAACAGGACTACGCGCTGCGCAAGAACCTCTGGACGTTCACCGGGAACCGGATCGCCGTCCGGTTCCAGTACGAATGGCACGACGCGGCCGGCCGGTGGTGGCGCAGCTACGGCAACGAACTGTGGGAGTTCGACGAGCACGGACTCATGAGCCGTCGCGAGGCGAGCATCAACGACGTGACGATCCCCGAAAGCGAGCGACGGATCCACGGTCCGCGTCCGGCGGAGGAGCACGGGGTCGATTTCCCGCTGCGGTAGGTCAGTCCACGATCGTGGCGATCTCCCACAGCCCCAAGGACTTGTCCGCGTAGGCGCCGTCCTCTTCGGTGCAGCCCTCGACCAGCACGGCCAGTGGCTCCGGGAACCCGAACGGTTCCCGGCACAGGTTCACCGGCCTCCAATCCCCCGTCACGATGTCGTTGTTGGTGCTCAGCTCGGTGAAAGTCGTGGTCAGCAGGTACCGGGAGCCGCTTCGCCGAAGGTTGCGCAGCGCCCGCTCGATGTCGGCGAAGCTCAAGTGCACCAGGCAATCCCGGCACAACACGAGATCGGCCGCCGGCAGTGGATCGCCGGTCAGGTCGAGGGTCCGGAACTCCCGCACCGGATCGTCCCGGAACCGGGCGGCGTTCGCCTCGACCAGATCGGTGACGATGTCGGCGCCGATGTACCGGTCCAGGTCGAGGTCCACCTCGCTGAGCCAGCCGAAGTCCCCGCACGGCAGATCGAGCAGGGTGCGCACGCCGAAACGTTCGAGGAGTACCGGCAGCCGTTCACTGAGTTCCCGCGTCTGGACGGACTCGGAGCCCGGCCCGGACACCGAGGAGGAGCTCCACAATCGGGATCGGAAGATGTAGGTGAAACGATCTTGGGTCCCCATGCTTTCGAGTTCTTCGGCGACCCGGCGGAAATTGACCTGCGCGGTGGTGATCGGTCGTTCGTCCACCGCTCCATCGTAGATCGATTCGGGCATCCTCGAGTCCATGAACGAATGGGAAAGCGAACGAAGCCGACTACTCGCGACAGGTGCCGGGGATCTGGCCAGGACGGCACTGACCAACGTCGTGCGCGAGTTTCCGCACCACGAGAGCCACTGGCATCACGAAGGCGTGGCCATCCCCGCCCCGAAACAGTCGCATCCGTGCTTTTACGGCAGTTTCGACTGGCATTCCTGCGTAGAGATGTTCTGGGTGCTCGTGCGCCTGCTGCGTCATCACCCCGAACTCGTGCCTGCCGAAGAGATCCGCGGCGTCCTCGACGCACACCTGACCGCCGAGGCACTCGCGGGCGAAGTCGCCTTCTTCACGCCCGACGAGCATCGCAACACCCAGCGCCCCTATGGCTGGTCGGCACTCTTGGAACTCGCTTTCGAAACCGCCACCTGGGACGACCCGGACGCCGCACGCTGGTCGGCGAACCTGCGAGAGCTGAGCGCGTTGTTCGTGACCCGCTACCTCGATTGGCTGCCACGGGCCACTTATCCGATCCGGTACGGCATACACGAAAACGGCGCTTTCGGGTTGTCCCGCGCCCTGCCGTACGCGGGCCACCTGGCCGATCAAGGCGACCCGCGGCTGCGTCTGGTCATCACCGAGACCGCCCGGCGGTGGTTCGGCTCCGACCGCGACTACCCCGGCTCCTGGGAACCGTCCGGAGCCGATTTCCTCTCCCCCGCCCTCGCCGAAGCCGAACTCATGACCCGCCTGCTGTCTCCGGCCGAGTTCGCGGACTGGCTGCAGGGGTTCCTGCCCGGAATCGCCGACCGTGAACCCGCGACGCTGTTCACCCCGGCGATCGTGTCCGACACCTCCGACGGGCAGATCGCCCACCTGCACGGCCTCAACCTGCACCGCGCCTGGTGCTGGCACCGCCTCGCGCAGTCCCTCTCCGCCGACGACGCGCGAATCCCCGACCTGCTCGAAACCGCGCGCACGCACACCCATGCCTCACTCGCGCAGACCACAGGCGGCGCGTACATGGTCGAGCACTTCCTCGCCTACTACGCGCTCCTCCTACTGAGTTGAGCCGAGTTGGTCAGTAGGCGGTGAGGCCGCCGTCGACGACGAGCTCCGTCCCGGTGACGAACGACGATCCGTCGCCCGCCAGGAAGAGCATGGCCGAGGCGACCTCGGCGGGGACGCCCGCGCGACGCATGGGGGTGCGCGCGATGTCGGGTTGCCGGTCGCCCTGTTCGTCGAGCAGATCCTGGATCATCGGGGTGGCGACGACACCAGGATGTACCGAATTGACCCGCACGCCGCGGGTCGCGTACTCGACGGCCGCGGTCTTGGTCAGCAGCCGCACCGCTCCCTTGGACGCCTGGTACGCGGCGGCCGCCCCGCTGCCGACCAGGCCGAGCACCGAGGAGGTGTTGACGATCGAGGCGTTACCGGAGGCGCGCAGCAGGGGCATCGCGGTCTTCATGCCCAGCCAGGTGCCGGTCTGGTTGACCGCGATCACCCGTTCCCAGGCGTCCTGGGTGGTGTCCTCGATGCCGGGCCAGTCCACGATGCCGGCGAGGTTGACCAGGATGTCGAGGCCGCCGAAACGGCGTCGGGTCAGCTCGACGACCTCGCTCCAGTTCTCGGCCGAGGAGACGTCCAACCGGGCCGCCAGCACGTCGGCTCCCTCGGCCGCCAGGCGTGCGGCGAGCTCGTCCACGGTCTCCTGGGCTAGGTCCGTGACGATCAGGCGGGCACCTTCGCGGGCGAACAGTTCCGCGGTCGCCTGTCCGATGCCGCCGGTCGCGCCCGTGATCAACGCGACCTTGCCCGCCAGTTCACGGCGCACGCTCATCGCCGCACCTGCCCTCGGTGGTTTGCGGTGGACTCGCGATACAGGACGAGATGCTCGTGGTAGAGCACGCCGTCGCGAATGTCGCCCGTCGCGGTGAACCCGGTGTCGTCCACGTAGTCGAGATGGCTTCCGGTCACCGTGTAGCGACCGGTGTAGGCGCTGCGGCGTCTGCCGCGCGCTTCGTCGTAGCGCCCGTCCGCGCGCAGTTCCTGCCGGATGTGGCCGTCCGCGGTGACCCACATGCCGACCACGTCGATGTCGCTTGTCATACCGATCAGCGTCGGCGGCGACGGGAACCGATGGCAGGACGCGCGTTGCCTGGGTGTGGCACACCCAGGCAACGCGCCAGGCGGGCGACCTACCCTGGCGTCATGGGCAACGGTGAGCTGGGGGCGTTCCTGCGTTCATGCCGTGCGGCGCGAACCCCCGAAGACGCGGGCGTCGTCTATTCCGGCCGCCGCAAGGTGCCCGGACTGCGCCGCGAAGAAGTGGCCGTACTGGCCGGGGTGAACGCCGACTACTACACGCGCCTGGAACAGGGACGTGAAACCCGCCCGTCGCCACAGGTGCTCGACGCGCTCTGCCGGGCGCTGGATCTCGATCCCGACACTCGTGAGCACCTGTACCGGCTCGCCGGGGCGACACCGGAGGACATTTCCGCGCCGACATCCAGGGCGGTGAGCCCAGAACTGCGTCAGCTCATGGACGGCTATCCGCACACTCCCGCCTTCGTGCTCGATCCCGTCCTGAACGTCCTGGCCACGAACGCCCTCGCGGACGCGCTCTTCTCGCCGTTCCGGGTGGCGGACAACCTCGCCCGGATGACCTTCCTCGACCCGGCGGCCCCGCTGTTCTACGCGCGCTGGGACTGGACGGCGCAGGCGACCGTGGCGAACCTGCGAGTCGCGACGGGCTTCCCCGCGCAACAACCCGGCCTGCGAGCCTTGGTGGCGGAGCTCAGTGAAGGCAGCACGCGGTTCCGTGAACTGTGGGAGACCCATCAGGTACGCGGCAAGACCCGCGAACCCAAACATCTCGTGCATCCCGACGTCGGGCCGCTCACCCTCACCTACCAGGCGTTCGACGTACGCGGTGCTCCCGGCCAGCAGCTGATCATCTACCACGCCGAACCCGCCACCCCGAGCGCCCACGCTCTCGCGTTGCTGAGCAGTCTTCACGCCACGCGCACGGCCGACGCCTGACCTTCGAGGATGTGTCCGGCGTGTGACCACTCGATCAGAGCAGTCACTCGCTGTTGGTGAGCCGGATGACGCAGCTGCCACCGCCCGCCCCGCCGATCGGGTGAACTCACCGTGAGCACGAATGCTCGGAGCCGGCCGAAGTTGACCGTACCCACCGGTTGCGCTCAGTATTTCTCATACTTCGGAACCCTCGCGCACGACTTCGGCAAGATGCTCTTCCACCTGCGCGGATCACTGCGGCGGCGCATCTCGCGGTGACCTGGTCCGACGCGGCCGAGGCAAGTCTTCGGACCGGCGAGCCGGTTTGACGGCACTCGTCCATTCGGCGCCGCCGACTACCTTGAGTAGCTTTCGAAGTCACCCAGACCGTTGAGCGACGCAGGCATACCGTTCAGCGCGACACACGCAGTACTACTGAACGGTCACAGTCTGCTTTCGCCAAGATGTTCTCTGCCGGGTCAAGAACCGGTAACGCACGCGTGGCCCCCTGCGGTAACAGGAGGCCACGCGGATGTCCGTTCGCTCACTCGCCAGAACAAGGAAAGGACGCCGTGACCTTACAGCCTGACAATGCGAAGACACCAGACAGCAGCCCACCCCGACGGGTCAAAGTCGTCATCGAGCACGTCGAGGAGCCACCTCGCCGGGTCGCCACGTCCGCGGAGATGATCCGTGCGGCGCGGCCACTCCTGAGGACTCCGGGACGCCACCGCAAAGTGCAGACCCGCGACAGCTGGCTCTGCCTCGCGATGACGGTTCTCGCCGGCTGGGCCCCGACCTTGCGCATGTGCCTCCTGCTGATGATCGGCGGCGCGATCGTCGTCGGTCTCATCAAGATCAGCACTCCGGAAGTCGGCGCGTCGGCGGGCACGTGTGTCGGCCTGCTGACCCTTTTCGGCGCCTGGATTGTCAAAGCCCGCCAAGGAAAGCAGCGGCGAGAGCCCAGTCTGTAGCGCGTTTTGCCCCGTGCCGTCCGTTTGGTCGGCACGGGGTGCCCGGCAATGCCGGAAACCCTCCACGGCCTGTCGGCGTCCTCCGGTTAAATGATCGCGAAGTCCCCGACATGTGAGGAGATCTCGTGCGGAGAGCTAGAAGACTGGGGGCCCTTGCCGTTTCGGTGCTGGCAGCGACCACGGCACTGGGCGGCTCGGCGTCGGCCGGCACCGTACAGGCGTTCCACACCTCGCTCGACCCCGCTTCCGTGCGGGAGTCGGTGCGATACCTGGTCGAAAACTACCGGGTGGACGAGCAGGAAGCGTTGCGTCGTCTGGAATTGCAGACGGACGGCGGCAAACTGGACGAGCTGCTGCAGCGCGATCGCGGCGCCGAATACGGCGGAATGTGGCTCGACCAGGAAAAGGGCCAGCTGGTCGTGGCCATGACCGAACCCGCGGCGGCGGAGCCCTACCTCAAGGCGATGCCGGACCGTGCCGAGGTTCGCACGCAACAGGTCCAGCATTCGCTGCGGCAGCTCACGGCGGCGAAGAACCGTGTCGCGGCCAAGGTCGGCGCGGGACCGGAAGCGGTCTACCTGCCGTCGGTGAGCGAGTCCGAGAACCGCGTCGTGCTGTGGGAACGCGACTGGGTGGCACAGGAGAAGGCGGCCGTCCGCGCCGCGGGCGACGTCGTGACCGCCGAAGTGAACACCGCGCGCCAGGCCGCGGCGGCGGAATCCGGCCTGGTCGTCTCCCGTGTGCTGAAGAACCCGAACGCGCTGTCCACACCGAACGTGGACCTGGGTTTCTGTCATCCGCTCTATTGCACGAACTACGGCCCGATGCGCGGCGGCCTCCGGCTGGACATGAAGCGCGACGACGGCACCTGGGGCGGCTGCACCAGCGCCTTCAACCTGCGGTCCACCGGCGGCGGTTTCCCCGGCAAGGGCTGGGTCCTGACCGCGGGCCACTGCATGCGGACGAAGACCAACAACACGCCGACCCAGCACAACGGCAACGACGTCCTGCAGCAGCACGGCATCGAGAAGAGTTCCTACCCGTACGACTACGCGGCGCTGCCGTACGTCAACGACGCGGCGTCGACGAAGTGGCTCGAAGGCCAGACCGGCCGCAACCGGGTGCTCAAGTACTGCCGCAACGGCGGCATGGACAGCAACTCCGACACCCCGTGCGGCCAGCAGGCCACCTCGGTCGACGAGTACATCACCGGCGCCCGCAAGCTCGCCGACATCAAGGCGGGCTACGTCGTCTGTGCTTCCGGGACGGCGTCGAGCGCGGTGAACTACCCGGACTCCGTCGACAGTGGCGCGGGCGCCGGCTATCTCGTCGGTACCCGCTGCGGCCGGGTCCTGTCCACGGACGTCGGCATCAACACCGACCTGTGCGCCCGCCCGGGCGACAGCGGCGGCCCGTTGTTCAGCCAGGCCGACCACGCGGCGCTGGGCATCCTGATTGGCAACCAGCAGTCCCGCTCGGGCCCCTGCCAGGCCGGTGAGCTGAACAACTACGCGCCGATCGAGACGATCACCACCGATCTCAGCGAGCGGATCGCCGGCCAGGGATCCAAATTCGCCGTGATCACGACTCCGAACGGCTGATCCCTTAGTACGTGAAGGCCCCCTTCACCGCGCTCGACGCGATGAAGGGGGCCTTCACGTGATTTACGGCCGATAAGCCGTGGTCTTGCCGGTCGCCGGATCGTATTCGATACGTCCGCCCTGGAACAGCTGCCGCTGAATCGCACCCACGGTTTCCACGCCGCTGGTCGGGTACTTCAGATAGGACCGCTCCCAGTCCAGGGACGCCCACTTGGCTTTGATCGGCCCGTAGGTTTCATGCGCGCCGGTGTTCGGTGTCCAGTAGATCGACCCGCCGTCGACGAAGTGGTTGTACCGGCCCACCTTGTCGGGAGTGCCGGTCTCGTCGGTCGTCGGCGGCCCGAAGTTCGCCGCCCGGTGCGCGCCGATCCGGCGGTACTCGGCGAGGATCAAACCTTCCAGCTGTTTGACGCCGGTCCGCGCGCTCCAGTAGAGCCTGCCCTTCGCGTAGTCGCGGAACCGCACCGCGCCGTCGACCTCTTCCGCGGCGACGGGGTTGCCGAGCCGCGCGTGAATCGCATCGTCATTGAGGTACCGACGAGTGATTTCGGTCGTTTCCGGCGGTTTCGGGGCGTCGATCGTCCACGTCGCCTCCACCGCGAAGTAGTCGGGATGGTCCCTGTTCTGGCAGATCTCGCCAGGCAGCTGCCCAGGCTGCGGCGGTCCGGTCGGCACGCAGTAGGGGCCGTTCTTCCCGGCCACCAGACCACCCTTGTGCCGGAGGAAGGCACCCGGCCTGCCCACGGATTCGAGTGACACACCGGCGCCGATGAGCGCCCCTGGACGTGCGCACCAGGTGGCGTTGCGACGGAACCCGTCGGTGTCGTCACTGGGCCTGACGTACACCTCTCCTTCGGACTGCATCACGTAGAAGTCGGGGCGGGTGGGCGACTCGAGTGACACGCAGTTCGGGTCGGCCAGCCCGGGCATGATCTTCCAGGCGAAAGTGGGCTGCGTGGTGGCGGGGACGACCGCGCCGTTCGGCTCGCTGATGTACGAACCCCGGTTACCTGCCTTGACCGCGCCCAGCGACTGGCCGAGCGCCTGGTGCTGGCCGACCGCGAGGAACCGTTCGACGTCGTCCGGCGTCCCTGCCAGCGCGACCCTTGCCGCCTCCGCGAGCGCGGGCCGGACCATGCTGTTGGTCGCCTTGGCGCCGATCTGCTGGGCCCGGCGGCGGTTGTCCTCGTCGCGTTTGGCGAGCGTGTTCTGCCGGTCCTTGCCGTACGCGGCGTGGACGCCGGACTGGATGAATTCCTTCCAGACTGCCGGATCCTTGCTCCGCACGGCGTTCGTGGCGGCCAAGTAGACCTCGCTGCCCTGAGTACTGCGCTCCCAGATCTCCCAGATGAACCCGTCGTCCGGCAGCACCAGCAGTGACGCGTTCGGCACCAGTCCGACCCTGGCCGCGGCCGCGGACTTGGTGGCGTTCCACGCCTCGACCGCCTTTTCCGCTTCCGACTTCTCCTGGTCGGCGTCTCGTTTATCCTGTTGGTCCTGGGCGTGCATCTCGAAGATGCCCACGCGCAGGAACTCCTTCTGCGCTTCTTCGGTTCCTTCGAACGCCGCCCAGGCGGCCTGCTTCACCTTCGGCCCCGGAGCTCGCTCGCAGAGCCAGTACACGAAGTCCCGGTAGCTGCGCAGCAACACGTCGTACTCCACGACCGTGAGGTAGATGGCCGCCGCCCCGTTGCGTTTGAGCTCAAGGGCCAGCCGGGCCGTTTCGACGTCCCGTTGCTCGTTGGCCCGATCGCGGGCCCGAGCCTCCTTTGCCCCGGTCTTGATCCACTGTGTGCACGCGTCATCATTCGACGGCACCATGGCGAGTTCGGCCGACGCCCGGACCTCGGCACCGGTGGCGATCTTCCAGACCTCGAAGACGAAGTTGCGGTCGGTGAGTCTCAGCAGCGCCGGCGTCGGTTCGATCCCCAGTTCGGTGAGCGCCTTCGCTTTTTCTTGCTGAGACGCGGCAGGCACGGCCTGTATCTGCTGGCCTGCCACGGGTACCGCGGTGGCCGTCGACGGCTGTGTCATCCCGACGACCAGCGCGATGGCGACGGGCAGCACGGCTCTGCCCAGTGTTCCTCTCCTCAAAGCCCCTCCAGTTTCGTTCGACACTCTCATCGCGCCAAAGCGCGAAGCCTTCTCGCGAGAAACCCGGTGATCTCCGCGGTGAACTCCCGCGAGTTCCGATAGGTCACACCGGTCTTCCCGAACGGGACGAGTCCGTCCAGCAGCACGCCGTTGTCGAGCTCGGTGGCCACGTCCCGCCCGTATCGGGCCCTCATCGTTTCGATGAACTCTTGCGAAGAACCGATGGCCTCGGCGGAGAGAAAGACCGCGCCCTCCACCGGAATGCCGTCGAGGATCTGCGCCGGGGTCGGCAACGTGGCTTCGTTCACCAGCTGCCCGTAGAGCGCGTCGGTGGCCACGCACATCCGCCTGAACAGCTCGCTCGCCCAGCTGTAGCGCGCTTCCGCCCGGCGCCGGTCCTTGCCGGACCAGTGTTCGGCCGGAATCCCGAGTTCCTCGTCGGCCAGGTGCGCCTCCACCGCCTGCCGTTCCCTGAGCGTGCGGTCGAAGACCATCACTCGCTCAACCACGATCGGCCCGAACCGTTTCGTGCGGACGTAAGCGCGGACCGGCAATCGGTCGTCCCCTACCGTGAGCCCGGCGGGAACACTGTTTTCGCCGAAATCGACTTCGGTGAGGACCTCCTGGACATCCACCGTCTCGTCGTCCAGCACTCGGCGCGGAGCGGTCTCCAGATACCGGGAGTCGGATTCGACACTCCCTCTGACGAGCTCCAGCGCCGTCGCGAAGACGGATTCGGTGCTCTTCCGTCTCGAGTAGACCGCCAGCGAAAGATGCGACCCGGCGGGGGTCAGCTCCCGGCGGAACGTGGTCATCTCACTCCTTCAGAAGCTTGAGCATCGCTGACAGCTGGCCTGGATTCGGCCGGATGGCCGTGGCGAGCAGATTCGTGTCCTGAAAGATCTGTACCACGAACCAGTCGTTGCCGAACCGGTTGATCATCGCCCATGTTGGCGTGCCGGCGGAGCTCCAGGGCACGATCTTCTTGCTCTTGATTCCCCGCTCGATCAGGGCGGTCCACTCGACGAAATCCGCCTGGGTCGTCGGACGGCCGAACCATTCCGCGGCGTGTTTGAACGAGTGCTGAAGCCTTTCGTGGGTGATCTTCGGTTTCTTGATCAGGCAGACCTTCGCCTGAATCCGGGACTCGGCCGTCGAAGGGGACGCCGCCGTCCTCGATGGCGTGACCTCGTCGGCGATCTGGACGACGCAATCCAGCCGGAACTTGGAGAAGACCGAGCGGACGCGGCCCAGCACCTTGCGGCCGAGATCGGACGCCTCGATGTACTTGGCCACCCCGGCCACCACGCGGACGATCGCCTTCCCGATGACCGGCAGCTTCCCGAGAATGACGAGGAAGTTCCCGATGTTGATGATCGTCCAGATGCAGCTTTCGATGTTTCCTTCACCGAAACACTTCTTCGCGTCGTCGATGCCGAGTAGACCGTTCAGGGCCTCGGCGCCGACCTCCAGCAGGAACTCGGGAATCGTCTTGTTCACCGCGGGCAACGCGTCCCGGTAGGCCTGGATGTCCCCGCCAACGTCCGACGCCAGCAGCATCTCCTCTTCGTCGGCTGTCAAATCCGGCTCACCGGGTTCGAGTTGGCCGGACACCTGACGACGACGTTCGGCTTCGTCCCGGCGAGCCTGCTCTTCCGCACGGTCCGCTGCCTTCTGCGCGTCAGTGGCCGAATCCTGGGCGTTGCGAGCCGCATCGGACGCGCGATCCGCGGCGGCTTGTGCGTCGTCCGCGGCTTTCCGGGCGGCCTCGGCGTCGGCTTCGGCCTTCGACGCGGCGTCGCGCGCAGCGGCCGCGTCCTTCTCGGCCCGGGTCGCGGCGTCCCTGGCCGCGGCGGCGTCCGCCTCGGCCGCTGAAGCCGCCTTACCCGCGATGGCGGCGTCGTTGCCGGCGGTGTTAGCGGACTGACGCGCCGCCACCGCGTCCGCTTTCGCCTGCGCGTCGGCCTGCCGTGCGCGGTCGCCCGCGGCCCTGGCCGCAGCGCCGTCGGCCGCGGCATCGGCCGCGGCCTTCTGCGCGTCCGCCGCCGACCTGGCCGCGGCACCTGCCGAGGCCGCGGCTTGGGCCGCGGCCTCGTACGCGGGTTTCACCTCGGCGGCGGCACGGTCGGCCGCCTCCCGCGCCAGCCTTGCCGCTTCCTGGGCGGCCAGCGCCCGCTGCTCGGCCGCATTCGCCTGCTCGGCGCCGACCTTACGAGCCTCTTCCGCCACCCACTGCACGAAGTCGGCGCCGAGATCGGTACCACTGAACGGCACGGCGATCGTGACCGCGGTGTTCGCCCGCTCGATCACGCCCTGCGCCGAAGCGCGCGCACCCTGCGCGGCCTGGACCGCGATGCCGGCCTGCGTCGCGGCGGACACCGACTCCGCCGCTGCCGCGTCCGCCTCGGCCTTCGTGCGTTCGGCCGCGCGCAAGGACAGGAATGCCTGCTCCGCGGCTTGTTCGGCCAGCTGGGTCGCGGCTCGTGCGGCTTCGGCGGCCTTCACCTCGAACACGGTCGCTTCGGCGGCTTTGACGTTCGCCTGCTCGGCCAGGAAATGGGTCGCCGCGGCCGCCGACTCGGCTTCCCGCGCCCACCTGTCGGCCTCCTTGGCGTGATAGGCGGCCTGGTCGGCAGCGGCCCGGGCGCGAGCCGCGGCTCTGGTCGCCTCGGTCGCGTGAGTCCGTGCGCTGACGGCCGCGCCGGTGGCGGCGTCCGCCGCGGCTCTCGCCTATCGCGCGGCCTGCTCTGCCTGTCCCGCCTCGGTCCTGGCCTGGGCAGCGGCGTTCTTCGCCTCCTGTTCGTACCCGGTACCGGCGGCTGCCGCCGCTCCCGCCGCCAACGCCTGCGCCCTCGCTTCGGCTGCTTGTCTCGCCTGCTCGGCTGCGAAGGCTCGCCCGCGTGCGTCCGCGGCTTTGCGCTCTTCGTCGACCGCGGCGTCCGAGGTCCGCTGCGCCACTCGGTCCTGCTCGTCGGCACGCCCGCGCGCGTCATGGGCGAGGCCGGCCTGACGTTCGGCTTCGCCTCGTTTGGTCCGTGCCGTCGTCGCGTCCCGTTCGGCGGCGGCACGCTCGTTCGCCGCGTTCGTTCGTTCCTGCTCGGCGATCCGGCGTTGATCCGCTGCCTTGCGCTGTTCGTCATCGGCCCGCATCCGGGCTTCGTGTGCCTTCGCGGCCTCTCGCCACGCGGCCTGTTCGGCCTGCTCCGCTTCGACCCGGGCCTGCTTGGTCCGGGCCGCCGCGTCCTGCGCCGCGACCGCCTGTACACGCGCGGCCTCGGCGATCCTGGCCGCCGACCGGGCGTGTTCCTCGGCGTGGGTTCGCCATTTCGCGGCTTCTTCGGCGTGCCGTTCGGCCTTTTCCTGCGCGTTCCGCGCGGCGTCGACCGCGGCCGTGGCGTCGATCGCCTGTCGCGCGGTCTGAGCGGCGCCGGCGGCGGCTTCCGAAGCCGCGGCCATTCCCCTGGCCATCTCGGCCCACTTCGCGCCGTAGGGGAGGTTCACCTCGACGAGGACGCTCGCCTCGACCGTCGCGGTCGCCGAAGCCTGCCGTGCGTCGTTCACCGCGCGCTGCGCCGAGTCCAGCTGACGGGCCGCTTCCCGTTTCACCTCGTCGAACGCCGACGGCGGATGGATTCCGCCCGCTTCGTTGGCCGCCAGGATCTGCGCGGCGCGCCGAGCCTCGTTGGCGGCCGCGATCATCGCGTTGGCCGCCCATTCCAGGGCCCGTACCCCGTTGCCGTGCGCGACGAGCAGGTTCTTGCGGGCGGTCGAGGCGCGCGCGGCCCGCTTGGCCAGCTCGGTGAGCTGCTCGGCGGCTTTGGCGCGTTCCTCCTGCTCACGGAGGTATGCCTCACGCGCGTCGGCGTCCTTTTTGGATGCCGCCAGGTACCCGCCGTTGAGGAAGGCGGCGATCGCCGTGTCCCCCTGGGACAAAGCGAGCTGGGCCGCCGTCCGTACTTCGGGCCCACCGACGCCGGCCAGCATCTCGGTCCGGGAGCGCAACAGCGCGGCCCTCTCCCGCGCGTCCGCCACCACCTGTTCGTCTCGGGATCGTTCGATCTCCGCGCCATAGGCGAGGAAGTTCGAGCGATCGGCGTCCGAACCGGCGAGTACCCGGCTGACCCCCGCTTCGAGGTACGGGCCACCGGTTCCCGCCATCGCCTCGACCGCGGTGCGATCCTGTCTGGCGGCCTCCTGCTTGCGTGCCGTCGCCCTGGCCACGGCGGCGTCGTGACCGGTCGACAGGAACTCGAAGATCCCGGCTTCGCCCTGGGCGAGTGCGGCGGTCGCCGCTTCCCTGACCTCGACGTCCTCGTGCAGTTCGGCATTGTCCGCGACGAGCTGCCTCAGTCTGGGGTCGCCGAGGTTCACCTGGCCGGACGTGCCGTCCCAGTCCTTCCACCACGACTCGGGCATCGGCCGCGGCTCGTCCGACCGCACGGTCACGGCAGACGCCGTCGACCAGGTGGATCGTGGAGCGCTCGCGGCGGGCTGCACCAGCCCGGCGAACACGGCCAAGGACAGCAGGACGAGGACCGATCTTCGGCTCGACCGCCTCAACGCACGCATCATCAACCCCCAGTCAGAAAAGAAGGAAAGAAAGGAATTCCGGCTCTGCGGATTCAGGAAGCGCGTGCCATCCGGGTTTCCCCGGCCTGCGCTTCGGCCAAGAGATCCCGCCAGTACTGAGCACGCTCGCCCGCCCAGTCGTGCTCCGCGGACCATTGCTGCTCATTGCCCACCGCGGGACCGCCGATGGCCTGCCAGTTCGGCCCGGTCGCGGCCTGAGCTGCGGCCGCCACGGCACGCCAGTTCTCGGCCTGCCGCGCGGACAGTTCGGCCGCTTCAGCCCAGGCTGAGCGCGCCGGCCCAGTCTGCTCGGCCGCCGCGCGCCACGCTTGTGCGGCCTGCGCGCGAAGGTGTTCCGCGGCCTCTTCCGAGGCCTCCGACGCTGCTTTCTCGGCTGCCAAGGCCTCTTTCGCCAACCGTGTGGCGGTCATTCTCCAAGTGATGTCGTTGTCCGCCGCGCGGGCGCGGTGGACGTCCAGATCGAGGCGTCCCCCGCCTGCCCAGCCGTAGGCGAAGAACTCGACCAGGCCGCCGTCACCGGCTCCCGGGCGCAGCGCGAAAGACGCGGCAGCGCGGACCTGCTCACCGGGATCGGTCTGTCCGACGTTGCGGACGAACGCGCGATCAGCCTCGATGATCGCGCGTTTCGCCTCTCCCGATTTCTCCCGCGCGAGCCGATCCCGGTCCTGCGCGGCCGCATATCCGACGCGTACGAACGCCTCGCGTTCGCTCGGGGAGCCGTTGACGACCCGTTGCGCGGCCGCATGGACCTCGGGTGCGAATTCGGGCAAATACGTTTCGAGTACCCGTCGCACGAAATCGAGGTTCGTCGCGTCGCTTTCCCGGGCCAGCTCCACGGCGAACGCGTAATCCGTCGCCAGGAACCGGGCGATCGCATCGTCCTGCGCGTCGTCGATGTACGCGGTGGTAGCGGCGGCCCGGACGGTCGCTCTCGGGTCGTAGAGCATCAACATGAGAACCAGATTTCGGTCCGATTCGGTGACCGCTGTCCGGTCCACGGTCCGCGCTTGCGCACCCGGCCCCTGAGAGACCAGCAGCAAGGCGGCAAGGAATATCGACAAGAAGGCTCGCTTGAGCACCGGCCAATCCCCCCAGATCAGTGAGCAATCCCCAGATCGCAGAGATAATCAGAGATCAAGTTGCCACACAAGAATGCAAATGGAGGAACAGTTTCCACGGCTCGCCGCACACAAAACCATGGTCGCGAGCGCCCTTTGCAGCGGAATCGGGCCCACGCGGATCCGCCAGAGCACGAATTCTCGGGGTTCCCGCTGGCCGGGACGTCCTCGAGAGGCTGTGGCCCCTCGAGGACGTCGATCGATCACCTGGTCAGCAAGGGACCTTCGTAGCGCAACGTGTCGCCCTCGCCGTACACCCGGACCGTCACTTCCGGCGGCTCCCAGGGGGCGAACACCTCGTCGACCGTCCGAGGCTCCGGCCCCAGGTCCACGTCCACGGCGAAGGTGTGGGCCACGATGTCGGCCCGGATCACGGCGCCTTCCGCGTCGGTCACCTCCAGCCGGGTCACCCCGGGGGCGATCGCTCCCAGCGCGCCCGGTCGCTCGCTCCACACCGCGAACCCGCGTTCGGTGGTGTCTCTCCCGTAGCCGGTGCTCATGATGTGGAAGAGCGTGCGTTCCCCCTCCCGGAAGACGCACTCCGCCTCGACGCCCGAATCTTTGTAGGCCAGCAATCGGCCGTCCGCGCTGCCCGCCCGGAGTCTGGCTCCGGCGTGCCACCCGGCGTGCGACACCGCTTCCGGCGAGCCCGCCGTCTCCGCTGCCCGATAGAGCTCGGCGAAGGCCGTCAACTCCGCCACCCACTGCTCGACTTCTTCATCCCTTGGTGGGGCCACTACGCGTGCGCCCTCCTCTCCGACTGTCCACAATGGTCAGTTTCGAGGCTGGCAGAAACGGAAGTCGATCGCATCAGGGTTTCCCCGGAGATCACTCCGGCCGCTGCACGGTTCCGTGCAACCGAGGTCCGATTAGGCCGAGTAGAGCAATCTCGCGGTTTTCCCGTCATGGGGTTTTCGCCCGCACGTCGCGATTTCACCGGGACGGGCCCGGCGGAACTTCGACGCAGAGGGGTACGGCTGATGACCGCGCAGCGCACGATCACGGAGGAGATCGGCGAAATCGGTGTCTGGCTGACGGGCGAGTTCGGAGGCCGGGTGCCCGCGGCCGTGATCAGCCGGGTCCTCAACGCGAGCCGACGCGACCTTGAAGGCCGGATCGACCCCGAGGCGCTGGGCGAGATGTTCCACGCCCTCTGCCGGTTCCGGCTTCAGCGGATCGTCGCCGAGGACCAGCGGATCACGATCAGCATCCCCGGCGCCCGCCAGTCGTGACGACTCGAGACCGTTACCGGGCCGGCACGGTGACGGTCTTCAGCTCCACGTACTGAGCTAGGCCCGCCGCGCCGTACTCGCGGCCGATGCCGCTGGCCTTGAAACCGCCGAAGGGACCGTCGAAGCCGATCGGCGCCCCGTTGACGGTGACGGTCCCGGTGCGCATCCGCCGAGCGACGGCGAGCGCGTGCTCTTCGTCGGCGGACCAGACGCCGCCGGACAGCCCGTACTCCGAATCGTTGGCGATGCGGACCGCGTCGTCCTCGTCGTCGTACGGTATGACGACCAGTACCGGACCGAAGATCTCCTCCTGGGCGATGCGCATCGTGCTGTCGACGTCGGCGAACAACGTCGGCGTGACGTAGTTGCCCTTGTCCAGTCCGGCCGGGATTCCGGAACCTCCGGTGACCAGCCGCGCGCCTTCGGCGATGCCGAGTTCGATGTAGTCGCGCACCCGCTGCTGCTGGCCGGGCCGCACCATCGGGCCGATGAAGGTCTTCGCGTCGGCCGGATCTCCGACGTGCAGGGACTCCATCATCTCCTTGAGCCCGGCGACGACCTCGTCGTATCGGCTCCTCGGCGCGAGGATCCGCGTCTGCGCGATGCACGCCTCGCCGTTGTTGAGCAGGGATCCGAACTTCAGTCCGGCGAGGACGTCGCCCAGGACGGCGTCGGGCAGGATCACGGCCGCGGATTTGCCGCCGAGTTCCAGGCTGACCCGCTTCAACCGCTCCCCCGCCAGCGACGCGATCCGGCGGCCGGCGGCGGTGGAACCGGTGAACGCGATCTTGTCGACGCCGGGGTGCTTCACCAGGTACTCGCTGGTCTCCCGGTGCGCGGGCAGCACGCTGATCACCCCGGACGGCAGCCCGGCCTCCGCCAGCATGTCCGCGAGCAGACTCATGCTGAGCGAGTTCTCCGGCGAGACCTTGAGGACGACCGTGTTCCCCGCGAGCAGTGCCGGGACGATCTTGGCCATCGACGCCGAGAACGGCGAGTTCCACGGGATGATCGCGGCGACCACACCGATCGGTTCGCGGCGCACGATCGACCGGAACGGCGCGTTCGGATCCGACGGCGTGAGCGTCTCCTCCCAGCCGAACTCCTCGGCCGCCTTCAGGTAAGAGACGGCCTGGCGCCCCACTCCGGGCTGTCCGGCCTTGGTGAACCAGAGGGCCGAGCCGTTCTCGGCCGAGATCACCTCGGCGACCTCGTTCGCGCGGACCTCCCTCAGCGCGTTCAGCCGCCGGAGCACGGCGATCCGCTCTTCGGGCGAGGCCTGCGGCCACGGGCCTTCGTCGAAGGCAGTCCTGGCAGCGGCGACGGCCCGGTCGATGTCGGCGGGCTGAGCCTGGACGACACGACCCAGCACCGCCTGGTCGTGCGGGGACACGATGTCCAGTGGTGCCGGATCGCTCGGCGCCGCCCACTCGCCGCCGATGAAGAGCCTGTCTTTCGTGATCATCGTTCCGCCTCTATAACTGTCACAACAACGTAGCACTTATAGCGATTAACGACACAGCGACGTGATACATTCCCGGCCATGAGAGCTGATGCGGCACGCAATCTCGAAGCCGTCCTGACCACGGGCGCGCGGATGCTCGCGGGCGACCCGTCGGCGAGCATCGGTGCGATCGCCGCCGAAGCAGGTGTCGACAGGCGCACGGTCTACCGGCGCTTCGCCTCTCGTGAGGATCTGTTGGCGGCCATCTACGACTCCCGGCTGACCGCGGTGGAGGAGGTCGTCCGCGCCGCCCGGTTCACCGAGACCGCGGTTCCCGTGGCCCTGCACCGCTATGCCGAAGGCATCGTCGAGGTCAACCGCGCCTGGCCGGTCGAGCTCACCCGGATGCGTGCCGAACCGTCCATCCAGGACCGTCGGAGCCGGCTCGCCGCCGAGGTGGACACGTTCCTCCAGCGGGCCACGGAAGAGGGATTCCTCCGCTCGGACATTCCCGAAGGCTGGGCGAGCCGTCTGCTGATCCAGCTTCTCCATCTGGCTTCGCGCGAAGACATGGACGCCCCGCGTGCCGCCGACCTGCTCGTCGGCACTTTCCTGGGCGGCGTCGGCGCCCACTAAGAAGTTCGTCACCCTGCGCCCCTCGTGGAGGGGCAAGGTCACGCAGGGTGTGCGAAGGTGACGTCATGGCAGCTTCGCGCAGACGATTTCCCGTGTCCTGGACCACCGTCATGCCGGTGCTCGCCATAGTCGTCCTCGCGCTGAGCTGGGGCCGCGACCTGGGCCCGATCCCGGTCGCCATCGTCGCGATCGCCCTCGGCGGGACCGTGCTGGCCGCGGTGCATCACGCCGAAGTGGTCGCGCATCGCGTCGGGGAACCCTTCGGCTCGCTGGTGCTGGCGATCGCGGTCACGGTCATCGAGGTCGCGCTGATCGTCACGATGATGTCCTCCGGTGGCCCCGAAGCCGGGACGCTGGCCCGGGACACGGTGTTCGCCGCGGTGATGATCACCATGAACGGCATCGCGGGTATTTCGCTCATGGTCGGCGCGCGCCGGTACGGCGAAACGCATTTCAATCCCGAAGGCAGCGGCGGCGCTCTCGCCACCGTCGCGACGCTCGCGTCCGTCAGCCTCGTGCTGCCGACGTTCACCACCAGCACCCCCGGCCCGGCCTTCAACGGCACGCAGCTCACCTTCGCCGCCGTCGCGTCGCTGTTGCTCTACGGCCTTTTCGTGCTGACACAGACCGTTCGCCACCGTGACTTCTTCCTGCCGGTCGACAGCGAGGGCTCCGTGAAGGAAGAGGATCACGCCGAACCGCCGAGCAACAAGGCCGCGCTGACCAGCCTCGGACTGCTGCTGGTCGCGCTGGTCGCCGTCGTCGGCCTGGCGAAGGTCGAATCGCCCGCGATCGAAGCGGGCGTCAGGGCCGCGGGCTTCCCGCAGTCGTTCGTCGGCGTCGTGATCGCCATGCTGGTGCTGCTGCCGGAAACGCTCGCCGCGACGCGGGCCGCGCGGCGCGACCGGATGCAGACGAGCCTCAACCTCGCCTACGGTTCGGCGATCGCGAGCATCGGGCTCACCATCCCGACCATCGCGCTGGCGTCGATCTGGCTGGACGGGCCGCTGCTGCTGGGCCTCGGCGCGACCCACATCGTGTTGCTGGCGCTGACGATCGCGGTCAGCGTGCTGACCGTCGTCCCCGGCCGCGCGACCCGGCTGCAGGGCGGCGTTCACCTGGTGCTGCTGGCCTCGTTCCTGGTGCTCGCCATCAACCCGTGACACGAGTCCTCTTCGGACACGGTTCTGTCGGTGGTCACGGGTAATCTCTGCCCCGTGAACGCTCGGGACCGCATCCAAGAACTCGCCGATCAGATCGTCGTCCTTCGCGACGCCTACTACCGGGGCTCGCCGAAAGTGGCCGACGCCGACTACGACGCGATCGAAGACGAGTTGCGGGGGCTCATCGAGGCCAACCCCGAGCTGACCCCGGATCCGAACCCGCTCGATCAGGTCGGCGCGCCCGCCGTCCTGCACGCGCCCATCCGGCACTCGCGCCCGATGCTGTCGCTGGAGAAGGCGACCAAACCCGAGCAGGTCGAGGCGTTCTTCACCCGCTTCCCCGGGCAGCCGGTGGTCGTCATGCCGAAGCTGGACGGCCTCTCGCTGGCCCTGGTCTACGAAAACGGGCGGCTCGCCAGGGCGGTCACCCGCGGCGACGGGACCACCGGCGACGACGTGACCATGCTGGTGCGGGCGCTGACCGACGGTGTCCCGGACAACGTCGACGCGCCCGGCCGGGTCGAGGTCCGCGGCGAGGCCGTCATGCTCCGCTCCACCTTCGCCGCGTACAACAAGGTCCACCCGGACAAGCCGCTGATCAACCCGCGCAACGCCGCCGCCGGGACCCTGCGCGCCAAGGATCCGGCCACCGTCGCCGAGCGGCGTCTGCAGTTCTTCGCCTTCGACCTCTCCACCGAGCCCGACAGCGCGGACACCGATCTCGACGGCGCGCTGCGGACGCTCGGGTTCGCCGCCGCCGACATGCGGCACTGTGACGACGCCGAAGCGGCGCAGGCCGTCATCACGACCATCGAGCAGCAGCGCAACGACCTCGATTACGACCTCGACGGCGCGGTGCTGCGCCTGGCGGATCGGGACGCCTACGCAGCCGCCGGCACGCGGTCCAGCTCGCCGCGCGGCGCGCTGGCGTTCAAGTTCGCCGCCGAGGAGAAGACCACCGTGCTCGCGGACGTCGTCTGGGACGTCGGCAAGACCGGCAAGATCGCGCCCGTCGCGTGGCTTGAGCCGGTGTTCGTCGGCGGCACCACCGTCACCCGCGCGACGCTGGCCAACCAGGAGGTCATCCGCGCCCGCGGGATCAAGATCGGCGACACGGTGCTGGTGCGCCGCGCCGGTGACGTGATCCCGTTCGTGGCGGGCGTCCTCGACGCGGCCAAGCGCACCGGCGAAGAGCGGGAGATCGTGCCGCCGTCGGTGTGCCCGTCGTGCGAGGAGCCGCTGACCGAGCAGGGCAACAGCCGGGAACTGTTCTGTACCAACGTCGCGTGCCCCGCCCAGACCGTCCGGCGGCTGATCCACTGGGCTTCGCGGGCGGCCGCGGACATCGACGCGATCGGCGGGGTGTGGATCGAAAGACTCGCCGAGGCCGGGATTCTGGAGCACCCGTCGGACTTCTACCGCCTCACCAAGGAAAAGCTCCTGGAGTTCGACCGCATCGGCGACGTCTCCGCCACCCGCATGATCGAGTCGATCGACGCGAGCCGTGCCGTCGGCCTGCGCCGCGCGCTGATCGGCCTGGCGATCCCGATGGCATCCGAAGGCACCGCCGCGCGGCTGTGCCGGACGGGCTTCGGTTCGTTGGAGGACGTCGCCGACGCGGGCGAAGAGGGTCTCGTCGCCGTGGAGGACATCGGCCCGAAGGTCGCCGCGTCCCTGATCGAGCACCTCACCCGGCTGCGCCCCGAACTCGAGCGGCTGCGCGAGGTCGGCGTCTCGCTGGACGTGCGTGAAGAGGATCTCCCGCCGGTCGTCGCCGCCGGCGCGCCACTGGGGGGCAAGACGGTCGTGGTCACCGGGTCGATCAGCGACCCCCGCTCCGGTGAGAAGGTGCCGCGCCCGACCTTCCAGCGGCTGTGCGAAAGGGCGGGCGCGACCATCGCGTCGTCGGTCTCGGCGAACACCGACCTGCTGATCACCGGTGCCGATGTGGGTGCAGGCAAGCTCACCAAGGCCGAAAAGCTCGAAGTCGAGGTCGTGGACCAAGGGGTGATCTGGGGCCAGTTGATCGAGGCCGGCGTCGTTTGACCTCTCTTCTGCGTTTAGTCCTCTGAATGCGGCGGGTTCGTGTCGTGAACCAGCGCATTCAGAGGACTAAGTGCTGGTTTTCGTCCGATACCGCGGACTCGTCGAGTGCCATTCGAACCCGCCGCCCATCCAGCCCCGCAACCCGCGCATGAACCGTTGCAGTTCAAGGGAAGGCACCGCGCTCAGCTTCTCGTGCGCCGCCTGGAAGTCCCGGACGACGTCGTTGTGCAGCTCGACGGTGATCGCCGTGGCCTCCTCGATCGAGCATTTCCGGTCGTCGGCGATCAGCAGCACCGCGTTGCAGGGCGGCGACTCGTCCTCCAGATCCTTGGCGACCGAATGCACGTCGTTGACGAGCACCGCCGCCGTACCCGCCTGGATCGCCGCCTCGCGGACCCTTGGGTCGTAGTAGAGGTTCGACGTCAGTTCGTAGCCGCCGAGGACGTCGATCAACGTCATCGAGGTGTAGAAGCTGTCGTGCTGCCGGGCGGCCAGGTACTCCCACGCCGGCGGGTACTTCCCGCTGTGGCGCCATGCCGCGTAGGCGCACCAGCTCACGAACATCGCGAAGGTCGAATAACAGACGCGGTTGACCTGCGCGGCAGTCCCGTTCCGCCGCAGGTACTCCGTTCCGGAGTTCAGCGCCACCAGAACCCTGTCGCATCGCAGCCTTTCGTCGAGATCGCGGCTGAATTCGCCCAACGAGGGCACCGGATCCATGGCGGCCATCGCCAGCGCGAGTTTCGGCGGCAGCTCCGCCGGCACCGCGCCGAGCGAGGTGTCGTCGGCGTAGAGGTCGTCGGCGGCCCACCAGGCGGCGTTGAGCTTCGCGGAGATCAGCAGCTTGTCGGGGTCTTCGCAGTCCGGGTGGGCGAGCATCACCAGCCTCCCGAAGCCCGCCTTTCCGATCTGCTCGCATTCCTCCTCGTCGAAACCGCACTCCCCCGCCCACAGGGCCAGCCGCCGGTCGACCTCGTCGGCGAGCGGATCGTTGATCCGTTCGGTGACGGGGACGTACAGCGGCGGCGCCGAGCCGTCACCCCAGGGCCGGTACGCGTACGCCGGGTCGAGAGCGGGCGCCTCCGGCGGCGGAGTCTCCTCCGCCGCCGGAGAAACAGCGGTCAGCCGTGCCGCCAGCCGGGCGGCGGACGTACCCAGCCCGCGAGGCCCGGCCAGCAGCGTGGCCAGCGCACCCTGTTCCGTCATCAGTGACTCCGATGGTCTCGCGGGATCAGACGCGGTCCGCGGCGATGAGCAGATAGTGGAAGCTGCCTTCGCGATAGGCGTCGAGAAACGGCTTCTCGACCCCGGTCGCCACCGACGACTTCGCCCGCAGTTCCCAGTACGGGATCGTGTCCGCCGTCAGGTCCACCACCGAGATCGGCACGAGGTCGTTGGCGGTCATCGCCTTGAAGTACTGGCTGCGCGGGTGGATGTTGCAGGTGTAGTGCTGGTCGATCTGCGCGACGGCCTTCGACCGGCCGCCGGTCACGTCGTTGTAGCACCCGGTGATGGTGACGTAGCGGCCGCCGAACTCCAGTTGCCGCGCGTGCTCGGCGAACAGCTCGTGGAGGTCCACGTACATGGTGCTTTCGTTGTTCCAGATCGCCTTGCGCGAGCCGGTTTCGAAGCCCGTGTCGAGCATGTTGCGGAAGTGGTAGCGCACCTTGTCGCCGACACCCCGGATGTCCGCCTGGTGATTGGCGAACTCGACCTGCTTCTCCGAGATCGAGATCCCGTCGACGTGGCAGCCGAACCGCGCGTTGGCCATGATGCTGGACCCGCCACGCCCGCAGCCGGCGTCGAGGAGCCAGTCGTCCGGTTTGACGTCGCCGAGGTGATCGAGCAGGACGTCCGCCTGTGCCGTCTCCAGGCGGTGCATTTCGGCGATGATCCGCTCGTCGCGGGTGTCCTCGGGGCCTTCCAGCACCGACCAGTCGACCTCGCCGACGCCGTAGTGATGGTGGTAGAGCCCGTCCACATCGCCCAGTCGCAGGTTGACCGGATCCTTCTCCTTGTTCCAGTACGACGCCACCGACTTCTGGTATTCGGTGCGCAGAACCTTGGCGGGAGCGGGAGTACGGGCGATCGTCACGTGGGTGGTCCTTTCTGGAGCCTTGTTGTTCGTTGTCGTTGCGGGGTGAGGGGTCAACGCGCGACCTCGACGTTCTCCAGCACACCGAGCGCGTCGGGCACGAGCACGGCGGCGGAGTAGTACGTGCTGACCAGATAGGTGGCGACGGCCTGATCGGTGATGCCGTCGAACCGCACGTTCAGGCCCGGCTCGTACTCGTCGGGCAGGCCGGTCTGGTGCAGCCCGATCACGCCGTTGTCGTCCACGCCGGTCCGCATGGCGAGGATCGAGGTCGTGCCGCTTTCGGTGATCGGGATCTTGTCGCACGGCAGGAGTGGGACCCCGCGCCACGCGGACACCACCTTGCCGTCGACCGTGGTCCCTTCCGGATAGAGGCTGCGACGCGTGCATTCCCTGCCGAACGCGGCGATCGCGCGCGGATGGGCGAGGAAGAACTTCGTCTTGCGGCGACGGCTGACGAGTTCGTCCATGTCGTCGGGCGTCGGCGGGCCGGACCGGGTCTGGAACCGCGATTTGAGGTCGGCGTTGTGCAGCAGCCCGAACTCGTGGTTGTTGATCAGGTCGTATTCCTGCCGTTCCCGCAGCGCGGCCACGGTCAGCCGGAGCTGCTCGTCGAACTGGTTCATCGGCTCGTTGTAGAGATCGGTCACCCGCGTGTGCACCCGCAGGGCCGTCTGCGCGACGGCCAGGTCGTACTCGCGCGGCGAGATCTCGTAGTCGACGAACGTGCCGGGCAGCAGCGGCTCGCCGTCGTGCCCGGACGACATCCCGATCTCGGACTCGCCCTTGGCGTTCTGCGGCTTTCCCTTGTGCGCCAGCATGTCCTGGACATGGCGGCGCATCGCCTCGGACCGGCCGTTGAGGTCGGCGAAGTCGGCGGCGCGCAGGGTCAGCACGATGACCGGTGTGACGGCCTTGACAGTGAACGGCCAGTTCCGGTCGATGCCGGCGAGCATCTCGTCACCGAAGTGATCACCGTCGGCCATGCTGCCGATGGTGGCTTCGGAGCCGTACTCTCCCGGCGCCACCTTGGCGACCTTGCCGTGCGCGACCAGCACGACCTCGTCGAGCGGGGAGCCGTGGCTGACGATGGTCTCACCGGGCTGGTACTCGTGCTGCACGAACCGGTCGGCGAGCGCGGTGAGCGTGTCCTCGTCGTCGAAACCCCGCAGCAGTGCCAGTTCCGCGAGTTCCTGCGGGACGACCCGGACCTCGGTGCCGACGTTGGTGAAGCTCACCCGGCCGTCGCCGATGGCGTAGGTCAGGCGCCGGTTGACCCGGTAGGTGCCGCCGGTCGCCTCGACCCAGGGCAGCATCTTCAGCAGCCACCGCGGCGTGATGCTCTGCATCTGCGGCCGCGTCTTGGTGGTCGTCGCCAGGTTCCGCGCGGCGGCGGGGCCGAGACTGAGCCTCCGCTCGGCCTCCGGTGTCGTGGCGGTCATCCTTCGCGGCCGAGTTCGGCGGCTTCGAGGACGGCCAGCGCGTCCGGTACGAGCACGGCGGCGGAGTAGTACGTGCTGACCAGGTAGGAGATGATGGCCTGTTCCGAGATCCCCATGAAGCGGACGTTCAGCCCGGGCTCGTATTCGTCCGGCAGGCCGATCTGGCGCAGGCCGACGACGCCCTGGTTCTTCTCGCCGGTGCGCATCAGCAGTACGGAGCTGGTGCTGGTCTGGCTCACCGGGATCTTGTTGCACGGCAGGATCGGGACCCCGCGCCAGGACGGCACCTTGTGCCCGCCGAGATCGGTGCCGGTCGGGTAGATGCCGCGTTTGCTGCACTCACGGCTGAACGCGGCGATCGTGCGCGGATGCGCGAGGAAGAAACCGGGTTCCTTCCAGACCAGGGCGAGCAGGTCGTCGAAGTCGTCCGGGGTGGGCGGTCCGGTGCGCGTCGCGATGCGCTGGGTGAAGTCGGCGTTGTGGAGCAGGCCGAAGTCCGTGTTGTTGATCATTTCGTGCTCTTGCCGCTCGCGCAGCGCCTCGATGGTCAGGCGGAGCTGTTGCTCGGTCTGGTCCATCGGCTGGTTGTAGAGATCGGACACCCGGCTGTGGATCCGCAGCACGGTCTGGGCGACGCTCAGCTCGTATTCCCGCGGCGAGGTCTCGTAGTCGACGAACGTGCCCGGCAGCAGCGGTTCGCCGTCGTGACCGGACGAGATGTCGATCTCGGCCTCGCCGAAGTCGTTGGAGCGTCCGGTGTCCTGCGACGCCTGCGCGATCTGCTCCTGGAGCGATTCGGACTGCTCCAGTACGTGGTCGAAGGCCTGGCGGGTCAGGGTGAGCACGGTGCAGGCGGTGGCCGCCTTGGCGGTGAACTCCCAGATGCCGTCGTCGTCGACGAGGGCCTGCGCGCCGAAGTAGTCGCCGTCCTTGACCACGCCCAGCGCGGTCTCGTCACCGTAATGACCGGGGCCGGTCTTGGTGATCTTGCCGTGCGCGATGAGGAAGACCCGATCGGCCCGGTGCCCGAATTCGACGAGTACTTCGCCGGCCGCCACTTCCTGTTGTTCGAAGCGACGGGCGAGTTCGACGAGTACCTCTTCGTCGTCGTATCCCTTGAGCGGTTTGAGTTCTCCCAGCTCGGCCGGGATCACGCTCACTTCGGTGCCCGCCTTCGAGAAAGTCACCCGTCCGTCGCCGACCGCGTAATTGAGTCGCCGGTTGACCCGATAGGCGCCGCCGTTGACCTGAACCCAATCGAGCGACTTCAGCAGCCAGCGGGACGAAATTCCCTGCATCTGCGGAACGGATTTGGTCGTGGTCGCCAGGTTTCGCGCGGCGGCCCGGCCCAAACTCAGCTGCGGATTTTCCGGCCCCTGGACACCTTCGGCGGAAGTGCCCGATTCGGTCACGGTCACAGCAAGGTCCACCCTTCGATAGTCATGTGAACAAACAAGATCCCCAAACCGTGGCGAGCCGGTCATGCCCCGATGTGCGGCTCCACGGGGATCAACATAGCAAGGTGTTTTGCCCGCACAAGCGCACTTTCAGGTAATGCGGAAAGGCCACCCGAATGCCACTTTTCCCAATAGTCGCGAAAGCTTTTGTCGGTATTACTCGACGCCTTTGTGCCCGCACACATTCGGTCCAGCGATTGTGCTGAGGTGTCATGCGAAGCCGCCGGGACATTTCCCGGGGTGCCCGCGATGCGGCCGTTGGGGTGGGCGGGCCGCCTCTTTCGGGTCACCTCCGCGCCCGCGTTCGGCGCTGACTTGACAGCCCGCCACCGAACGGAGGGTCGCGTCCGGACACTCCGTCGTGTCAGCCGTCCCCGGGTGGCCGCTCCCCTTGATGCGCTCGGCTCATTGTTCAGCCGTTGCTGATATGTCAGCGGACGCTGTACTGTCCGATCCGTGCTGACATGTGAGACCCAGGGCGCCGCGCTCGCCCGGCTGGGGCGGGCCCTCGCCGACCCGAACCGGTGCCGGATCCTGGTCGCGTTGCTCGACGGAGTGACCTATCCGGGCCGGCTGGCCGGGCAGCTCGGCTTGAGTCGCTCCAATGTGTCCAATCACCTCGCCTGCCTGCGGGGCTGCGGACTGGTCGTGGCCACCTACGAAGGCAGGCAGGTCCGTTACGAGCTGGCGGACGCGCATCTGGCCCGTGCGCTGCGGGAACTGGTCCAGGTCGTGCTCGCGGTCGACACCGCCGAGCCCTGTGTGGACGATGCCGGGGTGCTCCGATGAGCGTGGAGAGCGGTTCCTGCACCGACGGCTGCTGCGCCCCGAAGTCCATGGTGGACCCGGAACGCCGCGCCGTGTTGTCGCGCCGGGTCCGGCTCCTGGTCGCCGCGACGATCACCTACAACGTCATCGAAGCGATCGTCGCCATCTCCGCGGGCACCGTCGCCTCGTCGACCGCCCTGATCGGCTTCGGCCTGGACTCGGTCATCGAAGTCGCGTCCGCCGCGGCCGTCGCCTGGCAGTTCTCGGGCAAGGATCCCGAAGCCCGGGAGCGCACCGCACTGAGGGTCATCGCGGTGTCCTTCTTCGCGCTGGCCGCGTATGTCACCGTCGAATCGGTACGGACGCTGTTCGGCGCCGACCCGGCCGAGCACTCCACCGTCGGCATCGTGCTGGCGGCGGTCTCACTGCTCGTGATGCCGTTCCTGTCCCACGCCCAGCGTCGCGCCGGACGCGAACTCGGCTCCGCGAGCGCCGTCGCCGACTCGAAGCAGACCTTGCTCTGTACCTATCTTTCCGGTGTGCTGCTCGTCGGGCTACTGCTCAACAGCCTCTTCGGCTGGTACTGGGCGGATCCGCTCGTCGCGCTCGTCATCGCCGCCGTGGCGATCAAGGAAGGCCGCGAAGCCTGGCGCGGCGAGCATTGCTGCTGAAAGGAGCGCCATGACCCGGACAGCGCGCTGGAACCGTTACTGGGATGACAAATCCCAGAAGTACGACCGCGAGATGCAGTTCCTCGACCGGAAGCTCTTCGGCGATTCGCGGGCGTGGGCGTGCGGCCGGGCCACCGGCGAGGTGCTCGAGGTCGCCGTCGGGACCGGCCTGAACCTGCCACTCTATCCCGACGGCGTCACGCTCACCGGCATCGATCTCAGCGACGGCATGCTCGCCATCGCCCGCGGCCGCGCCGAACGCCTCGGCCATCCCGTGACGTTGAAACAGGCCGACGCGCACGCTCTTCCCTTCGACGCCGGTTCGTTCGACACCGTGGTCTGCACTCTCGGGCTCTGCGCAATCCCCGACGACGAGAAGGCGCTGCGGGAAATGGCGCGGGTGCTGCGGCCCGATGGCCGGCTCGTCCTGCTCGACCACGTCGCGAGTTCGTCGCGTGTGATCCGCGGCCTCCAGTGGGCCGCCGAGAAGGTCACGGTGCCGATGGCGGGCGAACACTTCCTCCGGCGTCCGCTCGGCAAGCTCGGCGACCTCGGCCTGACCGTGGAACACCGGGAGCGATTCAAGCTCGGTCTGGTGGAACGGCTCGTCGCCCGCAAGTGATCGAGGTCAGGCGGCTTCCCAGGCCGCCTCGATCATCCGGAAGATCTCGTCCACCGCGGCCTCCGGATCGGCTGCCTCGCGGCCGATCGAGTAGGCGTCGATGACGAACCTCGCGATCGTGCGGCAGGCTGTCGCGGACCGCGCCGATCCGGGATCGGCGGCGATGGCGGTCGCCAGCGATTCCGCGTGTCGCAGCCGCATCGAGTCCTCGTAGTCCCGCAGCGCGGGCGATCCGTCGATCATCCGCCAGATCGGGGCGGCGCCGTCCGCGGTGCAGTGCCGAACCATCGCGTGGATCTCACGACGCAGCGCGGGGATGAGCGGATCGCGCGGAGCCCTGTCGGTGACCGCCCGCGTGAGCCCTTGCTCGAAGTCCGCGTCCTGCTCGAACACCAAGGCCTCTTTCGAGGCGAAGTGGGAGAAGAGCGTCGTGACGGCGACGTCGGCCTCGGCGGCCACCTCGCGGATTCCCACCTCGTCGTAGCCGCGTTCCAGGAAGAGCCGCAGGGCGGCGTCGGCGATCTTCTGGCGCGTCGCGGCCTTCTTGCGCTCGCGGCGTCCGGTCGGGGCGGTCATGCGGCGACGCTAGCAGATCCAAAACAACAACGGTTTCAAGACACTAACCGTTAGTGCTACGGTCGGACGCATGAAGAAAGTGATCTTCACCGAGTTCGGTGGTCCGGAAGTCCTGCGGCTGGTCGACGCCGAGAATCCCCATGCGGGACCGGGCGAAGTGCGCATCGCGGTGCGGGCCGCGGGCGTGAACCCGGTCGACTGGCGGATCCGCGAGGGCCAGGTCCTGGGCGCGCATCCGACCGTGTTGCCGTCCGGGGTGGGCCTGGACGCCGCCGGCACAGTGGACGAGATCGGCGAAGGCGTGACCGGCATCGAGGTCGGCGACCCGGTGTTCGGCGAGGGTTCGAGCACGTACGCCGAGTTCGCCGTGCTGTCCGCGTGGGCCAAGATGCCGGAGGACCTGACGTTCGAAGAGGCGGCCGGATACCCGTCCGTGGTCGAGACCGCGCTGCGCGTCGTCCGCGAAGTCGGGGTGCGGCCAGGCCAGACGCTGCTGGTCAGCGGCGCGTCCGGCGGGGTCGGATCGGCGGTGCTCCAGATCGCCCGCGAACGCGGTATCGCGGTGATCGGCACGGCCGGCGCCGCGAACCAGGACTACCTGCGCGGCCTGGGCGCGGTCGCGACGACCTACGGCGACGGCTGGGTGGAGCGGGTGCGGCGGCTCGGACAGGTCGACGCGGCTCTGGACCTGGCCGGGTCGGGCGTGCTCGGCGAGCTGGTCGAGCTGACCGGGGACCCGCAGAAGGTGATCACCATCGCCGATCTCGGCGCCCCCGGATTCGGCGTCCGCTTCTCCGGTGTCGCCGGGAGCGTGCCGGACGCGCTGGCCGAGGCGGTCGACCTCATCTCGCGGGGCAAGCTGCACATCCCGGTCGAGAAGTCCTACCCGCTCACCGACGCGGCGGCGGCACACGCCGACAGCCACGCCGGGCACACCCGCGGGCGCCGGGTCATCGTCGTCTGAACCGGATCAGGCTACGGGAAGGATCACGACGCCGTCGTCGTCGGAGTAGAGAGTGTCGCCGGGAGTGAAGGTCACTCCCCCGAAACCGACCGGGACGTCGACGGCGCCGACGCCCGCCTTGGAGCTCTTGCGCGGGTTGGTGCCGAGCGCCTTCACGCCGAGCGGGAGTCCGGCGAGCTCGGCGCTGTCACGCACCGCGCCGTGGACGACCACGCCCGCCCAGCCGTTGTCGACGGCGGACTTCGCGATCATGTCGCCGGTGAGCGCGCTGTGCAGGGAGCCACCGCCGTCGACCACCAGGACACAGCCCTCTCCCGGTGTGTTCAGCAGCTTTTTGACCAGGCCGTTGTCCTCGTGACAGGAGACCGTCCTGATCGGACCCGAGAACGTCCGGTGCCCGCCGAACTGGCGGAACTGGGTGTCGCAGACGCGCAGCCGCTCGCCGTGTTCGTCGACGAGGTCGGCTGTGGTGAAGGAATCGATCACGGCGCCTGAGTGTAGGTGGCGATCAGCCGGTTTCGCGCCTGCTCGATGAGATCCGCCACACGCCGGGCGTCGGGGATCGCCCGCAGTTCCATCACCGGCGGGGCCCAGGCGCCGCGAAGTTCGTTGCCCCTGAGTCGTGCGCGGCTCCACCGGCTTCCATACGTGATCGTGCCGACGCCCGTCTCGTCCACCTCCACCGAGGGTGCGAGCTGGAGGTATCGGAGCCAGACCCACCGGAACTCCGTGCCGGATTGCCAAGTGGCGACGAAAACGATCCGCTGGGTGGTGACCAGGTACGAGAGGACGCGGTCCCGTGATCGCCGGTCGCTCAAACGCTGATGGAAGAGGACGAAGAAGGCGGCGAACAGGCCGATCAACGGGGGCCATCTCGAGTCCGCCACCCAAGAGAAGATCAGGAGGGCGGCCGGGACGGCCAGCACGAGCATCTGTATGTGCTCCGGAAACCACTTCCGCGGACGCTGAGGCGCTCCGACCCACAGCACTTCTTCGCCCTCTTGCAACGGATACGTGTGCATCGAAGCCTCCCCAGCTCGTCACGGGGAGTACGTCCGTCCGGTCTCTTACGTTGCCTTCGGCGGGAACGCCGTTTCCAGCACGTGGGTGAGGATGGCGGCGGGATCCGCCGCGGGGGCGACCGTCTGCCGCAGCGCGAGCCCGATCCCCAGCGCCCCCAGCATGACGACGATCTGGTCCGGGGGCAGCGCGGGTTCGAGGCGCAGGCGCCGGGAATGCCGGGAGAGAAGGGCCGCCACTTCGTCGTCGTGACGACGCTGGATGGCGGCGACCAGGACGGCGGTCTCCGGCTGCTGCGCCGTCGCGGCGAGCACTTCCGCGGCCGCCGCGCTCCACTTCGCCGCGTCCTTGTCCGCCACGTCGACCGGATTCAGCGCCGCGATCATCTCCTCACGGGTGGTGGCGCGAGCGAGAGCCTCCCGCAGACCCCGGAGATGACCGTCCGCGTCGGCCCCGATGATCGCCAGCCACAGTCCCTCCTTGCCGCCGAAGTGCTTGTAGACGGCGCCGCGCGTGTAGCCGGCGTCGGCCGCGATCTCCTCGACCGTCGCCGCCAGGAAACCACGTCGCAGGAAGACCTGACGTCCGGCGTCCAGCAGGTGTTCGTGGGTGCGTTGCTGCTGCTCGGCCCGTGTCAGCCTGGTCATCGCCCGCCATTCAGTAACAAGACGTTTCTGGAAACACGACGTTACTGTATCGTCCGACGCATGGAGTTCTTGGCCCCCGTGGCCGCGTTCCTCAGCCTTCCCCTCTTCCTGGCCGGGTTCGCCTGGTACGCCGTGCGAGCCCGCGACCGCGGCGTGAGCCAATCCCTGCTGGCGCCGATCGAGGAGATCTGGGATCCGATCGCGCACAAGACCAACATCGAGATCCAGATCGAGGCCGAACGCAGTCCGGAGACGCCCTCACCAGGTGATCCACCCGAGCTGAAATGGCGGCTCAATACCCGACGGTGAAATGCCGGTCCCTTCCCGGATTCTCGAGTTCGTCCACGATGGCGACGGCGAGATCCTCCGCCGAGATCCGGGACGATCCGTCCACCGCAGCGAGGATGGTCGTCGTCCCTCGCCGGTAGGCGCCGGTCCGGATTCCGGGTTCGAGCATCGCGGGCGGACTCAGGTAGACCCAATCCCCCGCGTGCGCCTCGCACGCTTGGAGTTGTGCGGTGCTGGCCGAGGCGATGGTCCGCCACTCCGGCGGCACGAACGCCGGATCGTCGATGACGAGCCCGCCGGACGGTGAGCGCAACGGCCCGGCCCCGCCGACGACCAGGACGCGCGTCCCCGCGGCGGCGTCGAGCAGGCCCGTGACCGTGGCGGCGACCGTGTCTTCCGCGCCGGGCGCCGGTCTCGTCGCGCCCACGACGGCATCGACTCCCCCGAAGACCGTGCTCATCCGGTCGACGTCGGCGACGTCACCACGAACCACGTCGGCGTCCGGATGCGGCGATTCCGGCGGCGTGCGGCGGAAGACCGCGGTGACGTGGTGTCCACGGGAAACGGCTTCGGCGACGACACGGGAGCCGGTCATTCCCGACGCTCCGGCAACGGCGATCTTCATCGGACGACGCCTTCCTTCTTGGTCTTCGGGGTGATCTGGCCCGCGACGATCGAGGCCAGGGCGAGCGCGAAACCGGCGAGCTGGACGAGCCCGAGCGACTGGCCGAGCAGCGCGGCACCGAGCACCGCGGCGACCATCGGCGACAGCAGGCCGAGGACGGCCACCGAGGTGACCGGCAGGGACGTGATTCCGCGGAACCACAGGACGTACGCGAGCAGGCCGCCGATCAGGCCGAGCCAGAGGTAGCCGAGCGCCGCGTCCAGGTCGATGGCGGGCGGGGCGCCTTCGACCAGGAAGGTCACCGGCACCAGGAACAGTCCACCCGCGGTGAGCTGCCACGAGGCGAACGCGGTCGGCCCGACGTCCGCCGGGCGACCCCATCGTTTGGTGAGCGTGACGCCGAGTGCCATGGTCGCGGCGCCGCCGAGTCCGGCGAGGATCCCGACGAGGTCGAAGCCCGCCGCGGGGCCGATCACGACCAGCCCGACGCCCACGATCCCCACGATCCCCCAGGCGAACCGCCATGCGGACGGGCTCTGCCGCAGCACGGCCACGGCGAGGACCGCGACGAGGAGTGGCTGGGCGGCGCCGAGGGTGGCGGCGACTCCGCCGGGCAGCCGTTCGGCGGCGGCGAACAGCAGGGGGAAGAACATCCCGATGTTGAGGACGCCGAGCGCGGCGGCCTTCAGCCACCAGGTGCCGCGCGGGAGGGTGCGGGTGACGGCCAGCGCGATCAGGCCGGCGGGCAGGGCGCGCATGAGCCCGGCGAAGAGCGGGTGTCCCGGCGGGAGGAGTTCGGTGGTCACCACGTAGGTCGTTCCCCAGACCACGGGAGCGAACGCGGTCAGCGCGGTGCCGGTGAGTCCCGCGGTGAGCGGTGTGGTCGTCAGCGTTTTCACACTTCTCAGCTTCGGCGCTGACGATCGATGAGTCCAACACATGTTTGTCACTTGATCCATCGTGATTCAAGATGGATACATGGAGCTTCAGCAGATGCGGTACGTCGTGGCGGTGGCGGAGACGAACAGCTTCACGCGCGCGGCGGAACGGTGCCTCGTCGTGCAGTCGGCGCTGAGTCACCAGATCGCGCGGCTGGAACGGGAACTCGGCGCCCGGCTGTTCGAACGCACGAGCCGGCGGGTACGCCTCACCGCCGCGGGCGAGGCGTTTCTCCCCGCCGCTCGCCAATGCCTCGACGCCGCGGAACGCGCGGGCTCGGAGGTCGCCGCCGCTGTCGGGGAGATCCGGGGACGGCTCACCGTCGGCGTCATCCCGACCGTCGCGGCGATCGACGTCCCGTCCGCGTTGCAGACATTCCGCGACCGGTACCCGCACGTCCGGATCGGACTGCGGGTCGGTGCGAGCGGGCACCTGGTGGAGCAGGTGAAGGACGGCGCGATCGAGGTCGCGTTTCTCGGCTTGCCCGTGTCCGATCGGCCGGAGGGAGTGAGCACCCGCGAACTGGGGCAGGACGAGCTGGTCGCCGTTGTAGCGCCAGGTCATCCTCTCGCCGGAGAGTCCGAAGTGGACTTGAAGCGGCTGTCGTCGGAGGTGTTCGTCGACTTCCCGGCGGGATCGGCGGGACGGGCACAGACGGATCAGGCGTTCGCCGCGGCGAAGGTGTCGCGGGAAGTGGCTTTCGAGGTGACGGCCGCCGACTTCATGGCGCGGCTCATCCACCAGAGCCTGGGAGTGGCGCTGCTGCCGTCGAAGTACGTGCCGAACCTGACGGGCGTGGTCACCGTGCCGGTGATGGACGCGCCCGCGCGGATCGAGCATCTCGTCTGGAACCGCTTCACGGTCACTCCGGCGGCGAAGGCCTTCCTGGAGATTCTGGGTGTTGTGAGCGGCTAGGCCGGTTCTATTGAGGGGTGTCCTGTCTCGGGTGCCAAAGTCCGTGAAGGCCTCCTTGAGGGACCCAGGGTCCCTCAAGGAGGCCTTCACGGACCGGGCACCTACTTGCGATCCGCCTTGATGATCTCGAAGAGGCTGGTCCACGAGCTGCGCCCGTGTCCCGCGGCGATCGCCCGGTCGTAGTGTGACTTGACCGCCTCCGGCAGCGCCACGTCGATCCCGGCGTCCCGGCTCGCCTGCACGATGTGATCGGCGGTCGCGCCCATCATCGTCACGTCGGCGTCGTCACCGGGGTGATCGCCCTTCTCGATGTGCTCGGCCGCGGCCTCCAGGTAGAAGTCCATCATCCTGAAGTTGTCCTTGGCGTACGGGACGAACTTCTCCAGCGGGACCCCTGCCGACTGCACCAGCGCGCTCGCGTGCATGAACACCGAAAGCGAGTTCAGGAAGATGTCCAGCTGCGCCTGGTAGAACAGCTGCGCCAGCCGGACGTCCTCGCCGAGGAAATCCGCGCGCCCGATCAGCGCCAGGGTGTCGCGGTGCTTCTCGAACACATCGGTGGGGCCACTGTAGAAGACGTACGCCTCCTCCTTGCCCACCAGCTCGGCCGGGACCATCACGCCGCCGGCGATGAACTTCGCGCCGCGGGCCTCGACCCATTCGGCTGCCTCGCGGGTCTTCTCCGGGGTGTCCGAGCTGAGGTTGACGATCACCTTGCCCGCCAACGCTTCCTCCGCCTTGCCGAGGATGTCGTACATGGCCGCGTAGTCGGTGAGGCTCAGCAGTACCAGTTCCGACGCCGCCACCGCGTCCGCCGGGGTCCCGGCACGCACGGCACCCGCCGCGACGACGCCGTCCGCGCGGGCGGCGGTGCGGTTCCAGACCGTCACTCCGTGGCCGTTCTCCAGGAGAACGCGGACCATGGCCTGTCCCATCGGGCCGAGCCCGATCAGTGTGATCATTGTGTTTCCCTTACTTCTTGAGGATTTCGATGACGCCGACCAGGTCTTCGGCGCCGTGTCCGGCGGCGACCCGCCTGTCCATCAGCGACTGCAACGGGGCCAGAAGTTCGGCGCTGACGCCTTGTTCCGACGCGGCCTTCGTGAGGTTCGGGAAGGCCGCGGCCTGCATCGCGATGTTCGAGACGACGCCGGTCCCGTAGTCGCCGCTGTCGATCTGTTCGGCCGCGCGGTCCAGGAAGCTGCTCAGCATCGCCTCCATCCAGCCGCGGAGCACCGGAGCCAGCTCGCTCGCCTTGACCCCGGCCGAGCCGACCAAGGTGTAGGCCTGGATGACGCCGATGAAGTTCCCGTACATCCCGCTGAGCAGCGCGAGGTCGTACAAGGGCGCCAGACCGGGATCGGCGCCGAGGTAGTTGACCCCGCCGAAGGTGTCGAGAGCCATCCGAGCCCGGGCCAGGACGCCGCCCGAGCCGCTGTAGAAGATGAACGACGCCGGAGTGCCGATCATCGGCGGGACGGCCATGATGCCGCCGTCCAGATACTCCGCGCCCAGTTCCTCGGCCCAGAAACTCATCTCGCGCGCCTGGCCGGGGGTGCCGTTGGTCAGGTTGATCAGCTGCCGTCCCGCGAGCCCGGCCGCGGCGGGGTCCAGGACCTCGTGCACCGAGTCGTAGTCGAGCAGGCAGGCGATCACGATCTCGTTCGCCGCGAGGGCCTCGGACACGGTCGACGCGACCGCCGCCCCCTTGGCCGCCACGCCCTCGGCGCGGCTCGCGGTCCGGTTCCACGCGGTGACCGGATGTCCCGCGGCCAGTAGTGCCTCCACGAGCGCGGTTCCCATCGCGCCCAGCCCCAGTACCGTCACCGGGGTCTTGCCGTGTTCGCTCATGGGACCACCGTGACGCCGCCCGCGCACGGATCGCTGCGGGTCCGCGCACGGCCTCACGCACGGTGCCGCACGAACTTGTCGGTGTCTCGCGCTAACGTCGGTTTCGTGCGTTTCGGAGTGCTGGGACCACTCGCCGTGTGGACGACCGACGGCGAGCCCGTCGTCGTGCCCGAGGCGAAGGTCCGTCTCCTGCTCGCCGGGCTGCTGAGCCGGGAGGGCAGGGCGGCGTCGGTGTCGTCGCTGACCGACGATCTGTGGGGCGAGCATCCGCCGGGCAATCCGGCCAACACCCTGCAGACGAAGGTCTCCCAGCTGCGCCGCGTGCTCGATCGGGCCGAGCCGGGCGCCCGGGAGATCGTGACGCATCATCCCGCCGGGTACGTCCTCGCCGTCGATGGCGGAGACCTGGATGTCCACCGGTTCCGAGCGCTCACCGCCCGCGCCCGTGACGCGGTCGATCCGCGTGCCCGCGCCGCGCTGCTGGCGGACGCGCTGGCGTTGTGGCGAGGGCCCGCGTACGCCGGATTCGAGGACGAACCCTTCGCCGTCGCCGCCGCGCAGCGGCTGGAAGAGGAAAGGTTGCTCGCCGAAGAGGAGCGAGCCGAAGCGCGGCTGGCGCTCGGCGAACACGGCGTCCTGACGGGGGAACTGGCCGGTCTGGTCTCCCGTCATCCGCTCCGGGAGCGGCTCCGCGGCCTGCTGATGCGCGCCTTGTACGCCGCCGGACGGCACAGTGAAGCGCTCGAAACCTACGCCGAACTGCGGTCCCGTCTGCGCGACGAGTCCGGCCTCGAACCCGGGCCGGAGCTCGCGGCCCTGCACCAGGCGGTACTCACGCGGAGCCCGGATCTCGAACCCGTCCGCGCCGCCCAGCCGGTGCGCGGGAACCTGCCGGAGTCCTTGACCGAATTGATCGGCCGCACGACGGCGGTCAAGGAGGTCGGCGCGCTCGTCACCGACGCACGACTGGTCACCCTCACCGGCCCCGGCGGGGTGGGCAAGACCAGGCTCGCCCTCGAAGCCGCGTCGAAACTCGCGATGGCCGACGGCACCTGGCTGGTCGAGCTGGCGGGTTTGGACAACGTCGAGTGCCCGACCTGCCCGCCCGAAGACCTGGTCGCCGTGGTCCTGACGGCGGTACTGGACCTCCGGGAGGAGGCCACGTCGGCCAAGACGCTGACGCAGTCGCTGGCGGACGCCCTGCGGGACAGGGAGATCCTGCTCGTCCTGGACAACTGCGAGCAGGTCGTCGAGCCGGTCGCGGCGCTGGTGGAGCGGCTGCTGGCGGCGGCGCCTCGGCTTCGCGTGCTCGCCACCAGCCAGGAACCGCTCGGCCTGCCTGGGGAGCACGTCTGGGCGGTCCCGCCGCTCGAACTGCCCGAGGAGACGGATTTCGCCGCCGTCCTGGAGTCGAGCGCGGTCCGGATGTTCGCCGCCCGGGCCGCGGCGGCCGCTCCGGGATTCGCGCTCGACGCGGAGAACGCTGTCGTGGTCGCCCGGATCTGCCGCACACTCGACGGGATCCCGCTGGCGCTCGAACTCGCCGCCACCCGGGTCCGAACGCTCGGCGTGCACGAACTCCTCATCCGCCTCGACGACAGGTTCGGCCTGCTGTCCTCGGGCAGGCGCGGCGGTCCGCGCCGTCAGCAGACCCTCCGCGCGATGATCGACTGGAGCTGGAGCCTGCTGAGCGAGCCCGAGCAGATCGTGCTGCGCAGGCTGGCCGTCCACGCGGAAGGCTGCGGACTCGACGCGGCCGAGTCGGTCTGCGCGGGTGGCGAGATAGCCCCGGCCGACGTCCTGGACCTGGTGTCCCGGCTCGTCGACAGGTCCTTGGTGGTCAGCAGCCCGGGCAAATCCGGTGAACCGCGATTCCGGCTGTTGGAGTCTGTTTCGGCCTACGCCCTGGACCATGCCGGGCAGGCGGGCGAACTCGACGATCTGCACCTGCGGCACGCCCGTTTCCACGTCGAACTGGCCGAACGCGGCGACGCCGGGCTGCGCGGCAAGGAACAGCGTCGCTGGCTGGACAGGCTCGACGCCGAAGGCGCCAACACCCGCCGCGCGCTGGAGACTCTGCTGCGGCAGGGCGAGCACCGGCTCGCGTTGCGGCTGGTGAACGCGACGACCTGGTTCTGGTTCCTTCGCGGACGGCTCACCGAGGCCCGGCGCTCGCTGAACCTGGTGCTCGACACCGAGGTCACCGCTGGTGACGAGTACGCCCAGGCTCTGGGCTGGTGCAGCGGCATCGCCGTGCTCGACGGCACCTGCACCGAGGGCGCGGACGAGGACGTCATGCGAGGCATCGTCGATCCCGTGGCGCGGGCCAGGACCCTGTGGTTTCTCGGCTACGCGTGGTCCACGGTCGGCGATCTGTGCCGGGCGGAGAAGCTCACGCTCGACGCGCTGGAGACGGCCAGGGACGTCGGCGACGACTGGAGCAACGCCGCCGCGCTGAGCGACAGGGCGAGCCACCTGATCGCCGGCGGCGATCTCACCGGCGGTGGCCGGATGGCCGCCCGGAGCGCCGGGATCTTCGACGGGCTGGGCGAGCGCTGGGGCTGGCTGCAGGCGTCGTTCGTGCTCGGCATGCTGGCCTCGATCGCCGGGGACTACGACCATGCCGCCCGCGTTCACCGCGAGAGCCTTCGCCGTGCGGAGGAACTGGAGCTGTGGCCGGAGGTCGCCTACAAGCTGTCCTGGCTCGGCCGGACGGCGCTGCTCACCGGCGACTTCGACGGCGCGGCGGAGTTCCACGAACGGGCCAGGACGTTGGCCGTCGAGCACAGTTTCAAACCCGGCGAGGTCTACGCCGAAACCGGGCTGGCGCTCGGCGAGCGGCGGCGAGGGAGGTTCGAGCAGGCGGAGGCGCGGTTGTTGTCCATTCTGGACTGGCATCGCCGGGTGGAGTCCGAAGCGGGCAGCACGCTGGTGCTTGCCGAGCTCGGGTTCATCGCCGAGCAGCTTGGGGACACGGCGAAGGCGAAGCAGCTCCATTCGGACGGCCTGGCGATCGCCCGCCACACCGGTGATCCTCGCGCCATCGCTCTCGGCCTGGAAGGGCTCGCCGGGGCGCACGCGGCCGCTGGTTCGTACCACTTGGCCGCGCGGTTGCTGGGTGCCGCCGCGGCCTCCCGCGAATCGGTGGGCGCTCCCCTGGCGAAGGGTGAACGCGGCGACGTCGACCGGATCACCGGCAGCGTCGTCGAGGCGCTCGGAGAAAACGCATTCTCCGAAGAGAGCGGGGTGGGAGCGACGACGCCGATCGATCATTTGGTGACCGACAGTCAGTAATCATGTCCCCGGGTCACCACAATGGACCATGCCTTACTTCACGTCGGCAACAAACAGTGATTTCTTTCTGTCGCCGAGCCGCGCTGACCGGTAGCGTGCGTATCCATGCGGGTGAGGTGGGGGGCTCCCGGCGGGCCCAGGGTGACAATGCCGTGGCGAGCGGCTCCGCGGGCGGCACTGAGCAGCCCTCTGACTTTGATCATCGCCGCGGTGACGGCGTTGCTGGCCTGTTTCCTCGGCACCGCCGCAGTCCTGCAGGCCTCGGCCTCGGGCGGCGCGGCCGTCACGTACCAGTCCGGCCTCGCGTGCCCGGACTACTACGGACCGGTCTTCAGCAAGGACCACGTCCCCGCCGCGGTCGCCCCGCAGGTCATCGACTCGGTCCGCAGGAACGCACCGGCGCACGGTTTCGGCGCGCCGGTCACTTCCCGCTACACGCCGTACCTGCTCGGCACCGAATTCAACGGCGTCCCCTACTACAAGGTCACCGTCGCCCACCGGGACCAGGCGGTCCCGGGCCACATCGAGATGGCGGACGGGACGGCGGCCGCGGGCGGACTCCTCCTCGGCACCGTCGTGGCCAAGGCGGAGGGGATCAAAACCGGGGCGGTCCCGAAGGTCCAAGGCACCCCGATCCCTCCGGTGACCGGGCTGTACCGCGATCTCTCCGACCCGGCGCCGCGCTGGTGGTGCTCGCAGCAGCGGAACGCCGTCGTCAGCAGGCTCGCCAACGACCCGCTCGACTCGGTCATGTTCGCCACCGACGGGAAGACGTTCGACGACACGATCCGGACCCTGGGCGTCCCGACGCTCGCCACGCTGCACATGTCGTTCTACGAGGCTCCTCCCAAGACCATCAGCGAGGCCGAGGACCTGCTGGAACGGTCGAAGGCGCTCATCGCCGACGTCAAGGCGGACCTGGGTGCCCGCGGTCTCGGTGACGCGATCGTCGGGTCGCTGCCGTTCGAACGCTCGGTGGAGATCAGCAACCAGGCCGAGTCGAACGTCCTGATCTCGATCCTGCCGCTCGCGGCGATCAGCATCCTGGTCGGCTGCGCCGGGATCGGCACGGTCGCCTTGCAGTGGTACCAGCGCCGTCACCCGCAGCTGAGGCTGCTGTCCGCCCGCGGCAGCGGGCCGGGAGCGCTCGGGCTGCTCGCCGTGGCCGAACTCGGCCTGCCCATCGTCGTCGGCGGCGCGGCGGGCGCGGTGCTCGCCAGACTCTTGCTCGGGGTCTACGGGCCACCGGGCGATTTGGGCGATGGGGCGTTGCTGGCGGGCTCGCTGGTCGCAGCCGTGATCCTGCTCGTTTCGCTGTCCCTGCTGGCCGGGGTCATCGCCTTCCGCACCCATCGTGAGTTCGAACTCGGCAGGGTCAGGTCCGGACGGCGCAAGGGAATGAAGCTCCTGGCGATCTTCCCGTGGGAGCTGGTGACCGCCGGCGTCGCCCTGCTCGGCTGGACCCGGCTCGTCGACTACGGCAAGGGATCCCGGCTCGGCAACCCGCTCCCCCAGGTCGACCCGCTCGCGCTCACCTATCCGGTGTTCGTCGTGCTCACCGTCGGCCTGCTCGCCGCGCGGCTGGCCTGGCTGGCGTTGCTCGCCTCGCATCGCGCGCGGCTGTGGTCCCGGCCGGCGCTGCAACTGGCGATCCGGCGGCTCGCCAGCGCCCGCGCACCGGTCACCGGCGTGCTCGTGATCGGCACGCTGGCCATCGGGACCCTGGCGACCGGGATCGGCATCGCCCGCGGCCAGGAAGAGGCCCTGCAGACGAAGTCGGCGATCTTCGTCGGGGGCGAGACCCGGGTCGACACCGAAAGCGTCGTCGGCACCGGGAAGGTCGCGCTCCCCGCCGGGATCACCGGCAACACCACGATCGTCGGCGAGCTGACCGGCACCGGCAACGTCGTGCTGGTCGTGGATCCGCAGACCTTCCGGCGCGGCGCCACGCTCGGCCCGCTCGACGGCGCCGAAGTCGACAGGCTGCTGAGCGGCCTGTCGAGCCCCGGCCCCGGTATCCCGGCGATCCGGATCGGGACGGACGCCAAGCAGAAGCCCCAGCTGGCCGCCGGTCTCCCCGAGGCAAGGACGGTCGGCGAGATGCCGATGTTCCCGATCATCGGCACCAAGGCCGGGTACGTGATCTCGCGGGAGTCGCTCACCGCCGCGCAGCTGACCACCGTGCCGAAGTGGAGCCTGCTCTCCAGCTCGTCGATGACGCAGGTGACCGAGGCGCTGACGTCCGTCGGAGTGGCCACCGCGGTCAACCGCGTCACCCGTGAGTCGGCGCTCGACGCGCTTCCGTTCTACGTCGTGTCCTGGACGTTCTCGTTCATGGCGCTGCTCGGCGCCGTGCTCGGCGTGGTGGCGGTGCTGTCGCTGCTGGTCGCGGTCGAAGTCCGCCGACGGCAGAACGCGCTCGCGGGCGCGCTGGTCCTGCGGATGGGGATGCGCCCGCGAGCCCTGCTGGCGAGCCATCTGATGGAACTGGGCACGCTCAGCGGACTCGCGGTGGTCATCGGCGTCGTCTGCGGGATTTCGGTCGCGGGGCTGTCGGTGCCGCGCTTCGACCCGGCGACGTTCCTGGCGCCCCGGTCGGCGCTGCCCAACCCGACCCCGCTCGCCCTGACCGTGCTGGCCGTCGGCGTGCTCGTCGTCGCGCTGGCGGGCTGGATCGCGATGCGCTCGGTGCGCACCGCCCGGACCGCGGAGTTGATCCGTGCCTGAGAAACCCATCTTCCGGCTTCGTGGGATCGGCGTCGACTACCAGACTCCCGCGGGCACGGTCACCGGCGTCGACGATGTCACCATCGACATCCCCGCACGCGGGATCACCGTGCTGGCGGGGCCGTCGGGGTCCGGCAAATCCACCCTGCTGCGAACGCTCGGCCTGTTCGAGCAGCCCGTGCGGGGCACGATCTCCTTCCAGGGAACGGAAACCGGCAAACTGCGGCACCGTGACCGGCGGGCGCTGCGGCGGAGTCACCTCGGCCTGGTGTTCCAGAACCCGACCGACAACCTGCTCGCGTACCTGAGCGTCGCCGACAATCTCCGCGCGGCGGCGGAATCGGCCGGGACGGAGTGCCTGCCCGACGACATCCTCGACCAACTGGGACTCGGCGGGACCGGCGCCTGGCGGATCTCCGCGCTCTCGGGCGGACAGCAGCAGCGCCTCGCGTTCGGCTGCACCCTGGCGCGCCGCTCGACCGTCGTCCTCGCCGACGAGCCGACGTCCCAATTGGACGAAGCGTCGGCAGACCGGGTTCTCGACACCCTGAAGTACTTAGCGGGTCAGGATTTCGCCGTCATCGTCGCCTCGCACGACGATCGGCTCATCGAACTCGGCAGCCGCGTCGCGCGGATGCACAAGGGCAGGCTCGAAAAAGTCGAAGAACGGGAGGTCGTGCCGTGATGGCGGAACCCGCCCTCGAGGCCGTCGGGTTGCGCCGCCGGTTCCCCCACCCGAGCGGGGACGTCGAAGTCCTGCGTGGGCTCGAACTGAGCGTGGCCGCGGGCGAACTGGTCACCGTGTCCGGCCGGTCCGGTTCCGGCAAGAGCGCGCTGCTGGCTCTGCTGTGCGGTTTCGACTCGCCCGACTCGGGCAGTGTCCTGCTGGACGGCGTCCCGATAGCGGGCGCACCGGCCTGGCACACCTGCGCCGTCCTGCCTCAGGCGCTCGGTCTCGCGAACGAGCTCACGATCGCGGAGAACGTGGCGCTGCCGTTGCGACTGCGGTCCGACGTGCCCAAGCCCAGCGCGAAGGACATCCACGCGCGGGTTTCGGAGCTGCTGGAGGAACTCGGGATCGGCGACCTCGGCGACCGCTACCCGTTGGAAGTCTCGTTCGGGCAGCAGCAGCGGGTCGCGCTCGCCCGGGCGGTCAGCGGACGGCCCCGGGTCCTGCTCACCGACGAGCCGACGGCACATCTTGACGCCGGGAGTACGCCGCGAGTGCTCCGGCTGCTGCGGCGCTGCGCCGAGGAGGGCGCTGCGGTCATCGTGGCGACGCACGACGACGACGTGCACCGGATCGCGGACCGGCGGGTACGGCTGCTGGACGGCGTTCTCTCCTAGCCCACCGGATGTCATGAAAGGGTCGTTCAAGACGAAAAACGTCTTGAACGACCCTTTCATGACATTTGGCGGCCAGTCACTCTAGGGAGCGACGGGACCGGCCTTGCCGTAAAGGTCGTTCCCCGCCCAGCTCACCAGATCCTGCGAAGGCCGCGAAGGCGCAACAGGCACGAAGTTCGCGGCGTCGTCGATACTTCCCGTGCCGTCGTACTTGGCCTGAAGCGGATACGGGAACACCGGCCGCGTGCGGAGGACCTTGCCGTCGGCGTCACGGCCGGTGGCGATCGTCCGGTCCGGCGCGGTGCCGCGCTCGACCCAGGAGACCAGTTGCTTCAGCGGGTCGTACTCGGTCAGCTTGTCGCCGGTGGCGCAGTGGTAGAGCCCCGGCACCATGAACAACCGCGCCCAATCCTGCGTCGCGGCGTGGCCGCCGTTCGCGCGGGTGAGCCGCTGGTAGTAGTCGACGGTGCCCGCGGCGGGGATCGCCTGGTCGGCCCAGCCGTGCCAGATCACGAGTTTCCCGCCCGCGCGCCGGAATTCGCGCAGGTCGGTCGACATCGCGTTGGAGCGGATGCCTTCCGGGGTCAGCCGGTCGAATTCCCGCGCGGTGAAGGCGAACTTCTCGACCGACGAATGCGGTGTCCCGATCGGGTACGCCATGTACTTCAGGTAGTTGTCGGCGAGCCCGTAGGAGGCGGGGACGTCGCCGAACTCCGGTGCCGGGAGGATCCAGCCGTACCAGGACAGTTCGGAGCCGACGGTCTGGCCGCCCGGGTAGAGCTTCCGGCCGCGTTCGTCCGTCGGCGGCACGTAGATCTTCTTGGTGGCCTCGACCTGTGCAGCGGTGAGGCAGCCGGCGTTGTCGGTGCCCGCCGGGCAGGCGATCGTGGCCGGGTCGAAGTTGCAGGCGCGCGGGTCGTCGATGGCGCCGTCGCCGAGTCCGTCGGCTTTGTCGCAAGAGGACAGTGCGGCGGCGTGCAACGCCGGGAGTTTCCCGGCGGTCAGGATCGGCTTGCCGTCTGCGCCGGTGTTCACCTTGGCGAGCCAGGTCTGGTAGACGCCGATCAGCGGGTCCCAGTATCCGGCGGGCGCGCCGGCGACGATGCCGTCGAAGTCGTGCGGGTAGCGCTGCGCCAGCAGGAGTGCTTCGCGGCCGCCGTCGGAGCATCCGCTGAAGTAGGAGTTCCGCGGCGGAGCCCCGTAGAACGCCGTGATCAGGCGCTTCGACGCCTTCGAGACCACGTGCGGTGCCCGGAAGGCGAAGTCGTCGCGGGCGGCCTGGTTGTTCTCGGCCCACTTGCCGTCGTCGAAGACGTTCGGTGTGGTGCCGACGTGGCCGTCGTCGGTGGCCCCGACCGCGACGTCGCCGCCGTGGGGCAGGCCGCAGTCGGTGAACGGCGGAGCCGTGACGCTGCCGCAGAACCCGCCGCAGCCGAACTGCAGGTAGCGCCCCGCGTACGTCTTGATCGGCAACCTCAGCTGGAACCGCACCGCGGGTTCCACGTAGCCGCGGACGTCGCAGTTCTCCGGTTCGGTCGCCGTCGCCGGTACCACGGTCGCGGTCTCGACGTGCGTGACAGCGCCGGGAAGGTCGTAGGTCCGCACCAGGTCCGCGCAGCCGCGCACCGGGCGGAACGTCGTTTCACCGGCTGTGGCCGCCGGCGCCGTGAACATCGTGCCTGCCGTGATGAGCGCTGCCACGCACAGCATGGACAACCGCCGCATTTCCCCACCCCAGTTCCCAGGATCGGCCTTGGTCGACCCATTCACCCTGGCCCGGCCGCTGTGCGTTGTCCACCGTGTTTCGGCACGGCTCGCAAGGGCATCCGGGTTGTCCAGTTCGGGCCAGGTTTGTCCGAGTGTCTTGACATCGATGTCACACCCGAGTTTTTCTCTCTGGGCGCCACCGGTCCCCTGCCTGTGCGGCGCCCAGCATGCCCCCGCGAGAAAGCATTGGTGCAACGATGCCCCGAAGCGTCAGACCCTTGGTCTGCACCCTCCTGAGCGCCACGGTCGTGGTATCCGGGCTGGTAGCCCTGCCCGCCACCGCCGCGGCCGAAGAAGCCCCGCCGGACTTCTACTCCTCTTTCGAACAAGGTGAACCGCAGCCGACGTGGAGCGACACAGTCGACGTCGACCCGTCAGGCAAGCCGAAGGCCTTCGGTGTCGACGGCGCGAACGCCACCACCATCCCCGGTGACATCCGCGGCAAGGTCACCGAGACGTCCGCCAACAGCGAGAACACCCCGAACGAGGGAGCCTCGAACCTGGTCGACGGCTCGACCGACACCAAGTGGCTCGCCTGGACCCCGACCGGCTGGGCGCAGGTCGCGCTGTCGGAGCCGACGTCGATCACGCGGTACGCGCTGTCCTCGGCGAACGACTTCGACAACCGCGACCCGCAGGACTGGACGCTCCAGGGCTCCACCGACGGCCAGTCCTGGACGGAGCTGGACAAGCAGACCGGGCAGAAGTTCTCGGATCGGTTCCAGTCCAAGGAGTACCGCCTGCCCGCGGCGAGTGCCGCGTACAAGTTCTTCCGGCTGAACATCACGAAGAACAACGGCGGCGACATCATGCAGCTCTCGGAGCTGCTGCTGGCCAACGAGGACCCGGCCCCGCCGGCGCTGCCGAACATGCGGAGCTTCGCCGACAGCGGCCCGACCGGCGGCTACACGAACAAGAACCGGGTCGGGTTCACCGGCACGCGGGCGTTCCGCTACTCCGGCAGCCACAAGGCGCAGGGGCACGGCTGGTCGTACAACAAGATCTTCGACGTCGACATCCCGGTGGCGGCGACCTCGGAGCTGTCGTACAAGGTGCAGCCGGAGTTCATCCGCGGTGACCTGAAGTACCCGAGCACGAACGTCGCGGTGGACCTGGCGTTCACCGACGGCACCTACCTGAGCCAGCTCGGCGCTGTCGACCAGTACGGTTTCGGGCTTTCGCCGCAGGGCCAGGGCGCGAGCAAGGTGCTCTACACCAACCAGTGGAACCTGGTGCGCTCGCAGATCGGCGTGGTCGCGAAGGGCAAGACGATCGACCGGATCCTGGTCGGGTACGACAACCCGTCCGGCCCGGGGTCGCTGCAGGGCTGGCTGGACGACATCAAGGTGTCGGCGACTCCGACGCCGCCGGCGAGCCTGCGTCCGTCCGACAACGTGCTGACCACGCGCGGTTCGCTGTCGAACGGGTCGTTCTCGCGGGGTAACAACATGCCGGCGACGGCGGTTCCGCACGGGTTCAACTTCTGGATCCCGACGACCGACGCGGGCACGTTGAGCTGGATGTACTCCTACCACTCGCGCAACAACGAGCAGAACCTCCCGGCACTGCAGGCGTTCTCCGCGAGCCACGCGCCGAGTCCGTGGATGGCGGACCGGCAGACCTTCCAGTTCCTGCCCTCGACCGCGTCCGGCGTGCCGAACCCGGACCGTGAGGCACGGAAGCTGCCGTTCAAGCACTCCAACGAGACGGCGCGGGCGCACTACTACGGCGTCGATTTCGAGAACGGGATCAAGGCCGAGGTCGCCCCGACCGATCACGCGGCGCTGTACCGCTTCAAGTTCCCCGGTGCGGACTCGAACCTGATCTTCGACAACGTCAACAACAACGGCGGGCTCACCCTCGACCCGGCGGGCCGGGCCATCACCGGCTACAGCGACGTGAAGAGCGGGCTGTCCGCCGGTGCGACGCGGATGTTCGTCTACGCGACCTTCGACAAGCCGGTGACCGCCGGTTCGAAGCTGTCGACCGGTTCGGGTGACCAGAAGCGGGACAACGTCCTCGGCTACCTGAAGTTCGACGCGGGCGCCGACAAGTCGGTGAACATGCGGATCGCGACCTCGCTGATCAGCGTCGATCAGGCGAAGAAGAACATGGAGCAGGAGCTCGCTCCGAACGCGACGGTCGAGTCGGTCGCCGACAACGCGCAGAAGCTGTGGGACGACAAGCTCAAGGTCGTCGAGGTCGAGGGCGCGTCGAAGGATCAGCTGATCACGCTGTACTCCAACCTGTACCGCCTGTTCCTGTACCCGAACTCGGGCTTCGAGAACGTCGGCACAGTTGAGAAGCCGGTGAAGAAGTACGCGAGCCCGGTGTCACCGAAGGCCGGTCAGGACACCCCGACGCAGACCGGGGCGAAACTGGTCGACGGCGAGTTCTTCGTCAACAACGGGTTCTGGGACACCTATCGCACGGTGTGGTCGGCGTACTCGCTGCTGAGCCCGGACACCACCGGCAAGCTGGTCGACGGTTTCGTGCAGCAGTACCGCGACGGCGGCTGGATCTCGCGCTGGTCCTCCCCCGGTTACGCCGACCTGATGACCGGCACGAGTTCGGACGCGGCCTTCGCGGACGCGTATCTCAAGGGTGTCAAGGGATTCGACGTCCAGTCGGCCTACGACTCGGCGGTCAAGAACGCCACCGTGACCCCGCCGAACGGCGCGGTCGGCCGGAAGGGCATCGACGAGGGCACGTTCCTCGGGTACGCGCCGAACACCGCGGACCACGGTTTCTCGTGGGCGATCGAGGGCTACGTCAACGACAACGCCATCGCGAACATGTCGAAGAAGCTCTACGACGAGGCTCCGGCGAACGACCCGCGCAAGCAGGAGTACCTGGACAACTACGGGTACTTCACCGAGCGGGCCACGCAGTACGTGAACGTGTTCGATCCGAGTGTCGGCTTCTTCCAGGGCCGTGACGCGGCGGGCAAGTTCACCCGGGCCAAGGACAAGTTCGACCCGGAGGTGTGGGGTATCGACTACACCGAGACCAACGCGTGGGGCATGCGGTTCTCCGTCCCGCAGGACGGTCAGGGCCTGGCGAACCTGTTCGGCGGCAAGGCGGGGCTCGCGTCCAAATTGGACGAGTTCTTCGCCACTCCCGAGACGGGGCTGAAGTTCGGCAGCTACGGCGGGATCATCCACGAGATGACCGAGGCGCGGGACGTCCGGATGGGCATGTACGCCCACTCGAACCAGGCCGCGCACCACACGCTCTACATGTACGACTACGCGGGTCAGCCGTCGAAGACGCAGGCGAAGGTCCGCGAGGCGCTGTCCAGGTTGTACGTCGGCAGCGAGCTCGGTCAGGGCTACGGCGGTGACGAGGACAACGGCGAGCAGTCGGCCTGGTGGCTGTTCGGCATGCTGGGCTTCTACCCGTTGCAGGTCGGCAGCTCGGACTACGCGATCGGCTCGCCGCTGTTCACCAAGGCGACGGTGAACCTGCCCGGCGGTAAGAAGATCGTGGTCAACGCGCCGAAGAACAGCGCGAAGAACGTCTACGTGCAGGGCCTGAAGGTCAACGGCAAGGCGCAGTCGTCGACGTCGCTGGCGCATTCGGCGATCGCGAACGGCGGGACGCTCGACTTCGACATGGGCCCGAACCCGTCGGCTTGGGGCACCGGCCCCGACGACGCGCCGAAGTCGATCACCAAGGGCGACGCGGTGCCGACGCCGGTGCACGACCTGACCAAGCCGGTCTCCGGCGCGGACGCCGCGTTCTTCGACAACACGTCGCGGACCGAGGCGAAGGTCAAGGCGCCGATCCAGTACCAGGTGCCCTCGACGAAGGAGGCGGGTTCGTACTACACGCTGACGTCGGGCAAGGGGGCCGGTGACGCGAAGAGCTGGGTGCTGAAGGGCTCCTACGACGGGAAAACGTGGGCGGTCGCGGATCAGCGGACCGACCAGGCCTTCCAGTGGCGGCAGCAGACCAAGCCGTTCAAGATCGCGAACCCGGCGCATTACGCCTACTACCGGCTGGAGGTCACCGCGACCACGGGCGGGGAGGCGTCGCTGTCGGAGTTCGAGGTGCTGGGCAAACCGGACGCGGCGTGCACGCAGACCGTCACCGGCGAGCGCAAGGGTCCGCTGACCGTGCAGAGCGGGGTGACCTGTGTGGACGGTGCGACGGTGTCCGGTCCGGTTTCGGTGGCGGCGGGCGCGAGCCTCATCGTCCGCGGCGGATCGATCTCCGGTCCGCTGACGGCGACGGGTGCGGCGCAGATCGTGCTGGACCGGACGAAGGTGAACGGTCCGGTGGCGATCACCGGGGCGACCGGACCGGTCTCGATCGAGCTGACCGAGGTCGGCGGGCCGGTGGCGTTGACGGGCAACAAGGGGCCGGTGCTGGCTTCCAGCACGATCGGCGGACCTCTGGCGTGCTCGGCCAACTCCCCCGCTCCGACGGACTACGACCTGCAGAACACCGTCCGCGGCCCGGCCGCCGGGCAGTGCGCGAAGCTGTAGTCCTCCGGTAGGACATGAAGGCCCCCTTCAAGCGCGAAGGGGGCCTTCATGGCTATTCGGGACGGCGGCCGCGGACGATGCCGAAGCCGACGAGGGCCGCGGACAGCACGGTGAGCGCGAGCCCCGCGTAGGTGGTCGCGGTCAGGAAGTCGGCCGACTGCCGGGCCTCGGTCAGCGCGCCGGGGAAGACCAGCGCCAGGATGGTGCCGCTGAGCGCGATGCCGATCCCGGTGGTGACCTCGCTGGCGGTGTCGACGAGCGCGGCGCCGATCGTGGTCCGGTTCTCGGGCAGGCCGCGCATCACGTTGGTGCCGGCCACGACACCGACGACACGCATACCCGCCGCGACGAGGGCGAGCGCGACGGCGATCCAGACGTAGCCGAACCCGCCGAAAGCGGTGTAGACGGCGAGCCCGCACACGACCGCGGCGGCGCTGAACCAGGCGGCTTTGGCGAGGCCGAGACGGCGCATCAGCGGGGCGACGAGCGCGCCGCCGGCGATCAGGACGACGACCTGGGGCAGCATCCCGAGCGCCGCTTCTGCGGGCGCCCAGCCGAGGCCGAGCTGCAGGTGCAGCGTCACGAGGTAGCCGAGCCCAGCGGTCGCGAGTCCTGCCGCGGCCTTGAGGGCCAGACCGCTGGACACCAGCGGGCGCGCGACGAGTTTCAAGTCCAGCAAGGGATGCCGGGCGGTCTTCTGGCGAAGGACGAAGCCGGTTCCGACGACGAGCGCGGCCACGGCCACGATCCACGGCAGGACCGACGCTGCGCCTTCTTCGACGAAGAGCGTGGGGGCGAGCAGCGCGAGGACGATCGTCGCGGTTCCCAGGACGGCGCCCGCGACGTCGATCGGATCACGATGCAGGTCGGCGGGGTCGTCGCCCGGGACGCCGCCCCGGATGCCGACGAACGCGAGCGCGGCGACCGGCACGTTCACCAGCAGCAGCGCCTGCCACGGCGCGACGGAAAGCGCGAGCCCGCCGGCGGTGGGGCCGAGCGCGAGGCCGACCAGGCCCACGGTCGAGATGAGCGTGGTGGCGCGGACGCGCAGCACGTCGTCGTCGAACAGGCGGAACGCGAGGGCGAGCGACCCCGGGGTGGTCATCGCCGCCGCGACCCCCATTACGGCCCGGACGGCGATGAGCTGCCACGCGACGGTGACGAACACCGTGGCCAGGCTCGCCACCGCGAGGAGCACGAGTCCGATGAGCATGATCTTGCGCCTGCCCACGCGGTCGGCCAGCGCGCCGAAGGCCAGCATCAGACCGCCGAACACGACGGAATACGCCCCGGTCACCCATTGCAGGGTGGACGCCGAGGCGGAGAGTTCGCGGCCGATGGTCGGCAACGCGACGTTGAGGATCGAGTTGTCGAGCATCTCGAACAGGAACACGGCCGAGAGACCGGCGAGCGCGGGCCAGACTTCGATCAGAGAGCGGGGTTTGGCGAGGGTGCGGGAACGCGTCACGAACACTCCTTCGGGATGAAGGAGTGACGGATCATTCGATACCGCGTATACGTGTGCCCGCCGACGGCGAGCACGTTTCTACCCCGATGCCGTGATCATACGACACTCGTGAGTGGTGGGGACAGTAAGCGTCGTCACCACTTGGGCGATCTCGCGTGATTAGAGGGCGATGATGCGTGATCAGAGACGTGACTCGCGTGATCAGAGGACGTTCACCGTGTTCGGCGTCTGATCACGCGAGTTCCGTTCCTGATCACGCGAGTCACGCCTTCGCGCACCGTGGGCTCGGCGTTGCGAAAGTGGCTTTCGCGACGTTGAAGGTTGTGAAAGCCACTTTCGCAACATCCGGTGTCAGGCGGGAGCGCCCCGCACTGCCAGTTTCTGCACGTCCAGGTAGAGACACCCGGCCGTCGAAGGCTGCGGCGAGCACGTCTTGTCCGGATAGAACGACAGCTGGTTGGACGAGACGGTCAGCCGCACGAACTTCACCCCCGTGGCGCTGCCCGGCGCGAGCTGGAGCGCGGTGAGCTTGTTCAGGTCGGCGGGTTTGAAGTCGCCGACGCCCGCCTTCACCCAGTTCGTGCCGTCCACCGAGGTCTCGACGGTGACGTCCTTGGCCGCGGCGGGCGGGTCGTCGCCACAGGTGTTGGACGGGTCGATCTCGATGGCGCTGACGTTGACCGGTTTGCCCAGCTTGATCGTCACGAACCGCGTCTCGACCGTGCCGTCGGGGCGGACGACCTTGTCGGTCGACCAGCCGCCGCCACCGCCAAGCACCGACGAGGTCGCCAGGTCACCCGGGCCACAGCCGTACGGCGTGAAGTCGACACCGTTGAACCCGGCGACCGCGGCACCGGCTGTGCCGGAGGCCCAGTTCAACCTCAGTGACCAGTCGACCTTCGTGGTTCCCGAGCGCACCGAGACCGCGCGGGTCTCGCTGTCCGCGCCGCCTCCGGAGGCGTAAACCTTCGGATAGGTGCCCGGAAGCACACCGGGGATGGTGTACGCGCCGGCGGCGTCGGTGACCGCGGACAGCGAGCCGCCGAAACCGGAGTCGTGCCCGCCGAACCGGACGGCGACGCCCGCGATCGGGGTTCCGTCTTCGCGGTTGGTGACCTTGCCGGTCACGGTCCCGGTCGGGGTGCCCGCGGGCGGCGGGGTGGAGAAGTCCTCGGCAGGCTGGGTGTCGGCGCCGGTGATCGTCGCGGCGAAGTAGCCCATGCCGCGGGCGGCGAAGGCCTTCCACAGTTTGGCGTGCGCTTGGCCGCCGTTGATCACCGTGTCGGCCTGCAGGATCGCGTTCCGCATGTCCAGGAAGGACGGCGACGCGGGCGAGAGCTCCATCGCGCGGGTGACCAGTGCGCGGCTCAGCGGCACCCCGAGCGCGGAACGGACGTCCCACAGCGTGCTCGCCCAGATCTCGCCGTCGGCGTGCACTTCGGGGCCGCCGATGATCCGGCCGAGGTCGCCGTAGGTGTACCCGCCGGGGCCCGCTCCGGGCGTGCCGGGGCACTGCGGCGCACCGGCGCCGACCGGGCAGTCCAGCGGCTGGGTGCGGGCGAGGGGGACGCCGTTGCTGACGTAGTCGCCGCCGAGGAGTTCACCGGGCGCCGAGGTGTCCTTGATCGCGTTGCGCCCGACGAGGTAGTCGAAGGCGTACCAGTCGCTCCACGCCTCCCCCATCGCGCCGGACTGGAAGGTGTTCAGCGTCGAGTTGCCCTGCGCGTCGACGACGAGCCGGTTGGACAGGCCGTGGGTGTACTCGTGGTGGATGATCGTGGCGTCGTCGGCGGAGTTCGCCGCGAGGAACGGGTCGTTGGGGTCCCGGGGGTCGTGGAACAGGAACATCCCCATCAACGGCGCCTGCCCGTCCGGCGGGGTGCCCATGAACGCGTTGTCGTAGTAGCCCGGCGTCTGTGCGCCGAGCAGGGTGTGGACCTGGACGGCGTCGCCGTCGACCTTCTCGAAGTTGCCGGCCTGGCGGGTGAATCCGATCGGGAACGAGGCCAGGTGGTCGTGGAAGCTCCCGACGTAGGCCAGCGCCTGCACGGCGTTCTGTTCCCGGTTCTTCGCCCACGAGCCCGGTGTCTTCGGGTCCCAGGAGCACGGCCTCGCCGCCGAGCACGGCGGGCCGACGGCGGAGTTGAAGTCGGTGAACCTGTACCGGAAGGTGCCGTCGGTGTTCGGCCAGATCTCTTCCTGAGGCTGGAACTTCTGGTCGCCGTTGACGTCGGCGGCGACGTGCGCGACGTTGCCGTCGAGGGTCTTGGCGTCGGCGGGGAGCCAGCCCTTCTGGGTCAGGTTGACCTGCTTCTGCGGGCCGGGCTGCGCCTCCCAGGCGAGGCCCTTGGCGCCGTCGGCGTCGTTCGCGTGATCGACCAGGTTCTTGCGGTAGAGCAGCTTCCCGGTCCCGGCGTCGGTGACTTCCTGGAACATCTGGTCCACGGCGGGTTTGGTCAGCCTGTACCAGGCGGGGCGGATCCCGTCGGGGGTGAGGAAGGCGACCTGACTGGCATCCGGGGCGGGTGCGGCCAAGGCACCCGCGCCGAGCGACTCGGGAAGGCCGCGCACGGGCGAGCCGTCCAGCTGGATCAGCCTGCCGTCCTTGGTGACGTGCGCCTTCAGCCCGTTGCCGAAGACGGGAACGCGGCCGACGGCCTGGGTGAAGGACAGATGATGCGTGCCTTCGACGTCGACGTAGTCCTTGCGCAGCTTCAGTTTCGCGGTGTCACCGGCGCTGAGGCCGACGAGGCCTTCCTGCTCCCGCAGGTAGCTCAGCACGATGTCGCGGGGCGATCTCGTGCTCGGTCCGGTGAGGAACCCGTCGGTGCGGCCGAGGACGCGGGGTGTGCCGGTCAGCTCGTCGAAATCGAGCACGGCCTGGTTCCCGAGTTCCGCTCGTGCCTTGGCGACGGAGTTCGCCCGGGACGCCGAGAGCCGGTCCTGCGCGGCGAGGGCGTGTGAGCCCGTTCTCGCCGTGTCGCGGACATCGACGTCCTTCCCGGATCTGTCCGGTGTGGTGTGGATGGCGCCCGGAGCCGGTGCCGCTCCGGCTTGGGGCGCTGTGATCAGCGCTAACACTGTCATTGCGGTCACGGCGCACAACGAGGCACGCGAACGCGACGAACGTGACGTCACTCCAGACCCCTCTCTCGGTGGTGACGCAGACGTTCTCTTCGTACCGATACAGTCACTGTGGACGTCAGCGCCGATCAGGTACGGCCATCCCGGTGAGCGGTACCCCGGACGCGGGGGTGTCCACAGTGGATTCAGCGGTATTCGTAGGGGACGATGGACAGCGCCACGGAATTCGAGCAGCTGCGGCCCGTCATGTTCGGGCTCGCCTACCGTCTCCTCGGTTCGGCGGCGGAGGCGGAGGACGCCGTCCAGGACGCCTATCTGAAGTGGGCGGGCGCCGACCGCGAGTCGATCGGGTCGCCGCGGGCGTGGCTGGCGAAGGTGGTCACCAATCTCTGCCTGAACCGGCTGACCTCGGCCAGGGCGCAGCGCGAACGGTACGTCGGACCGTGGCTACCTGAACCGGTCCTGACCTCCGACGACGTGCTCGGTCCCCTGGAGACGGCGGAGCAGCGGGATTCGGTGTCGCTGGCGATGCTGGTGCTGCTGGAACAGCTCAGCCCGGTCGAGCGGGCGGTGTTCGTGCTGAAGGAGGCCTTCGCCTACAGCCATCGGGAGATCGGCGCGATCCTCGACGTCTCCGAGGTGAACTCGCGCCAGCTGCACAGCCGCGCGCGACGGGCGCTGGACCGGTCGGACGAGCGACGGGTTTCGAACCCGCGCGAGGTCGAGAAGCTGGTCGAGAGCTTCCTGTCCGCGGCACGGGACGGTGACCTGCCCGCTTTGGAGAGTCTGCTGACCGCCGAGGTCACGGCGTGGTCGGACGGTGGCGGCAAGGTCACCGCGGCCCGGCGTCCGGTGCACGGCGCGGCGAAGGTCGCCCGCCTGTACGCCGGGATGTTCGCCGGCGCCGCGCAGGTGTCGATCACGATCGGTGAGGTCAACGGTGGTCCCGCGGTGATCGCGACGGCAGGCGGCGCCCTGTTCGGCATCCTCGGGTTCGAGGTGGTGGACGGCCGGATCGCGGGGCTGCGCGCGGTCGGGAATCCGGACAAGCTCGCGTACCTCTCGCGGCAGCTGTCACGTTCCGGGTGGCCCGCCGGTTCTTGAGGGTGGAAGCTCTCGTGAACGGAGGACCTGGGTGATGAAACCGATCCTGGTGACCGGCGGTACCGGCGACCTCGGCCGTGCGGTGGTGCGGCGGCTGGCGGCCGCGGACCGGCCGGTCCGGATCATGAGCAGGCGGCCGCATCCCTCCGACGTCACCCACGAATGGGCTCGATGCGACCTGAAGACCGGAGACGGTCTCGCCGAGGCTGTCGACGGTGTCTCCGTGATCATCCATTGCGCTTCGACGCTGGGTCGCGGCGACGAGCGAGTGACGCGGAACCTGGTCGAGGCGGCGCGACGGGCGGGCCGGCCGCATCTGGTGTACATCTCGATCGTCGGCATCGACGTGATCCGGTTCTTCTACTACGACGAGAAGCTGGCCTCCGAGAAGGTGATCGAGGAGTCCGGTCTGCCGTGGACGGTGCTGCGCGCGACACAGTTCCACGAGCTCGTCGCGCGAGCGTCGTCGGCGCAGCGGCGGCTGCCGGTGACGTTCATGCCGTCCGGTTTCCGATTCCAGCCGGTCAGTACCGGTGACGTCGCGGACCGGCTGGTCGCGCTGGCCTCCGGCGAGCCGTCGGGACGGGTGCCGGACATGGGCGGCCCGGAGGTGCGCGACGCCCGTGGCCTGGCGGAGGCGTACCAGCGGTCGGTGGGGCGGCGGAAACCGATCCTGCCGCTGTGGCTGCCGGGCAAGGCGTTCCGGGCTTTCCGGGCGGGCGGCAACCTGACGCCGGAGAACGCGACCGGTGTGGGCACCTTCGAGGAGTTCCTTTCCTCACGCGTTTAGTCCTCTGGATGCGTCACACCGAGCCGGGCACCCGCGCGGGAGTTACGGTGGCCTGGTGACGATCACCGGGTTCTTCTCCTCTTTCGAAACGGGTGATCCACAGCCGGTGGATCCGGCCTTGCGGGTCGGCACCGGGCCGGGGTCGTCGCCGACCGCGAAGACAGGTGCCGGGTTCACCGGCGCACACGCCCTTCGCTACGAGAACACGCTGCGCGCGACGATGTTCGAAGTGGACATCGAGGTCACCGGCCGCCTGGAACTGTCCTATGTGGTCTTCCCGGAGGCCGAAGCCGACGCCGTGCCCAGCTACCGCAGCACGTTCGTGGCGCTGGACCTCGAGTTCGCGGACGGGACGTCCGCCGGGTTCGGCGCGGTGGAGCAGGGCCTGGACAAGACGCTGTACGTGGACCAGTGGAACCTGGTGCGCCGCGGGCTCGGCGGGTTCGCCGGACGGCGGATCGCCCGGATCGTCCTGGTCAGCGAACCGCCGGACGGCCCGAGCGCGGGCTGGGTGGACGACGTCCGGATCACCGAGCGCGCGACCGGGACCCTCGACCCGGTCGACCACGTCCGCACCACCCGCGGCACGCATTCCAGCGACAAGTTCTCGCGGGGCAACAACTTCCCCGCGACCGCGGTCCCGCACGGCTTCAACTTCTGGACCCCGGTCACCGACGCGGGCGTCACGAACTGGCTCTACAGCTACCACCGGCACAACGACGCCGAGAACCGCCCGGCGCTGCAGGCGTTCGCGCTGTCGCATCAGCCGAGTCCGTGGATGGGCGACCGGCACACCTTCCAGGTGATGCCGGGGATCGGCACGGTCGAGGCGTCCCGCGAACGTCGCGCGCTCGCGTTCTCCCACGACGACGAGATCGACCGGCCGCATCACTACGGCGTCCGGTTCGCCAACGGCGTCACCACCGACATCGCCCCGGCGGATCACGCGGCCCTGTTCCGGTTCACTTTCCCGGGTGACCGCGGCTGGCTGCTGTTCGACAACGCCCGCAACCGGGGCGGTCTGCGACTCGACGCGGCGAAAGGCGTGGTCAGCGGCCACACCTGGGTGCGCAGCAGGCTGTCGGCCGGGGCACGGCGGATGTTCGTCCACGCCGAGTTCGACGTCCCGGCCGAACGCGGCGGGAAGATCCGCCGCCCGGTCTGGCGCACGGTGACCGGGTTCCTGGAGTTCGGGGCCGGTGAGGTGACGATGCGGATCGCGACGTCGCTGATCAGCCTCGCGCAGGCGAAACGGAACCTCGACCTGGAGATCCCCGCCGGCACGAGCTTCGAGCAGGTCCGCGGCCGGGCCCGCGCGCGGTGGGCCGAGGTGCTGGACCGTGTCGAGATCGAGGGAGCGACCGAGGACCAGCGGACGACGTTCTACTCCAACCTCTACCGCCTGTTCCTGTACCCGAACTCCGCGCACGAGGACACGCCGAAAGGCGTCCGGCACGCGAGCCCGGTCATCCGCCGGTTCTGGCCCAGCACACGCACGAGGACCGGCGCGAAGGTCGTCGACGGCGAGATGTACGTCAACAACGGCTTCTGGGACACCTACCGCACCACGTGGCCGGCGTACGCCCTGCTCACCCCGGAGCGGTGCGGGCGGATGATCGACGGGTTCGTCCGCCAGTACCGCGAAGGCGGCTGGATCTCGCGCTGGTCCTCCCCCGGCTACGCCAACCTCATGACCGGCACCAGTTCCGACGTGGCGTTCGCTGACGCGTACCTCAAGGGCGTACGCGGGTTCGACGTCGAGGCGGCGTACGAAGCGGGGTTGAAGAACGCGACGGTGACGCCGCCCGGGCAGAGCGTCGGCCGTAAAGGTCTGCACGAGTCGATCTTCCTCGGGTTCACGCCGACGTCGGTCCACGAAGGCCTGTCGTGGGCGCTGGAGGGCTGCGTCAACGACTTCGGCCTGGCCAATCTCGCCGAGGCGCTCGGCCATCACGACGACGCCGCGTACTTCCGGCAGCGCGCGCAGCAGTACGCGAATCACTTCGACCCGCTGATCGGGTTCTTCCAGGGCCGCAACCGTGACGGCAGCCGCCATTTCGCGGCCGCGGGTTACGACCCCGAGGCGTGGGGCGGCGACTTCACCGAGACGAACTCCTGGAACACCGCCTTCTCCGTTCCGCACGATGGCGCGGGGCTCGCCGCGCTGCACGGCGGCACCGAGGCCCTGGAGTCCAAACTGGACACGTTCTTCGCGACTCCGGAGACCGGGCGCAAACCGGGTTCCTACGGCGGGCTGATCCATGAGATGACCGAGGCCCGCGACGTCCGGATGGGACAGTACGGGCATTCCAACCAGCCTTCGCACCACATTCCGTGGATCTACAACTTCGCCGGCGCGCCCTCGAAGACCCAGCGGATCGTGCGGGAGGTCCTGCGGCGGCTCTACGTCGGGAGCGACCTCGGTCAGGGCTATCCGGGCGACGAGGACAACGGTGAGATGTCCGCCTGGTACGTCTTCGGCGCGCTCGGGTTCTACCCGCTGACGATGGGCAGCCCCGAGTACGCGATCGGCTCGCCGCTGTTCACGAAGGCGACCGTCCGCCTGGAGAACGGGAAGGACCTGGTCGTCAAGGCGACCGGCAACACGGAGAATGCCGTGTACGTCCAAGGGCTGACGATCGACGGTCAGCCGCACCAGAGCAGCACGCTCCCGCATTCCGCGCTGGCCGGCGGCGCGGTGCTGGAGTTCACGATGGGCGAGCAGCCGTCGGACTGGGGCCGCTCCCCCGCCGAGCCCACCGCCCCGCGCCCGCTCACGGACATCACGGTGGGTGCCGGTGCCCTGTTCGACGACACCACCAAGACCGAGGTCACCTTCCCCGAGCGCGAACCCGTCATCGATTTCCCGGTCGAGGACGCTTCCCGCGAGGTCGTGATGTACACGCTGACCTCGGGAAGCCGCCGGGGCGATCCGCGGTCGTGGGTGCTGGAGGGGTCCGACGACGGCGAGCACTGGACGCTGCTGGACCAGCGTGAGGGCGAGACGTTCCGGTGGCGCCGTCAGACGCGGCCGTTCGCCCTCGCCGAGCCCGCACGGCACGCCCGATACCGTCTTCGCGTCACCTCGTCCACCGCCCGGCGGGTCACCCTCGCCCAAGGAGAGCTGCTCGCCCGATGATCTCCCGCATCACCCAGGCCACGACCGATCGTCTGGTCGCCTCCGATCCCGGCCTGGTCCGGCTCCGGCTCGCCTTCTCGGCCGTGCTCAGCATCGTCGTCGCGGTGCTGGCCATCCTGCCGTTCCACCAGCCGCTCACGGTCACGCTCGTCGCCGCGATCGCCGCGATGACGTCCGCCTTCACCGTCAACGACGAGACGCCGGGCAAGCAGGCGGTGACGCTGCTGCTGGGTCTGGTGCTCGGCGCGACGTCGCTCACCGCGGCCAGCGTGGGTTCGGCGGTGCCTCCGCTGGACAGTGTCGTGTTCGTCCTGTTGATCTTCGTCGCGGTCTACGCCCAGCGGTTCGGTTCGCGCGGGATCGCACTGGGCTCGCTGTCGTTCTTCCTGTTCTTCTTCGCGATGTTCCTGCAGACGCATCTGAAGCAGGTCCCGGCGCTGCTGCTGGCGCTGACGATCGGGATCGCGGCCAACGCGGTGGTCCGGTTCGTCCTGGTGCGCAGGCACACCGACGCGGAGTTCCTCCGGATCCGGCGGGCGTTCCGGGCACGGCTCGCCGCGGTGGTGCGGGCGGCCGAGGACCACCTCGCCGTCGGCGGCAGCGAGCGCACCCGCAAACGGCTCCGGACGACGAACGCCCGCATGCACGAGTCGGTGCTGCTCATCGAGGACACCGCACCCGAGGTGACCGGCGCGGACTCGGCGAACCGGCTCCGCCGTCGCGCGATCGAGGTCGAGCTGGCGGTGCAATGGCTGACGATCACCGTGCAGCGCACCTGTGCCGAGGACCTCGACGAGGACGTCCGCGACGATCTGATCGCGCGGATGCGGCGGTTCCGGTCGCTGATCGAACGCGATCCGCGGGAGCTGCCGCTGATCAGCGAGACCGAAGAGTTCAGCAAGATGCTCGTGGAAGGCAGCCGGATCGACGAGCACGCCGCGCCCGGTGACGGCGTCCGCCGCGCGCTCGCCGAACTCGCGCTGGCCGATGTGCGGGCGCAGCGGGTCGCCGAGCACGACGTCTCCGAGGCCCTCGACGCCACCGACGATCCCGAGGATCCCGACGAGGAGAAGTCGGCGGCGTTCGCCTACGACAACCAGACGCGCAGTGCCATCCAGGCCGTGGTCGGCGGCGGGCTCGCCGTGCTCGGCGGGGAGCTGGTGTCGAGCCAGCGGTGGTACTGGGCGGTGCTGACGGTGTTCGTGGTGTTCATCGGCTCGTCGACCGCGGGGGCGACGTTCGTCAAGGGTGTCCGGCGGCTCGGCGGGACGCTGATCGGGATCGTGGGCGGGCTGCTGCTGGCGCTGCTCGTGTCGGGCAGCGCGCCGGCGACGCTGGCGCTGATCCTGGTGTGCGTGTTCGGCATGGTCTACATGGCGCGGGTGTCGCAGGTGATCATGGCGTTCTTCATCACCAGCATGCTCGGCTTGCTCTACAGCCTGCTGGGGACGTTCAGTATCGAGGTGCTCTGGATCCGGGTCGCGGAGACCGCGGTGGGCGCGGCCGCCGGGGTGCTGGCGGCGGTGGTGATCGTGCCGGTGCGCACGCGCGCGGTGATGCTGGACGACGTCTCGGCGTTGCTGGACGAGCTGGACGAGTTCGTCGAGAAGACCGCGGGCCTGTTGTCCGGTGCGGAGAACGTGAGCGTCATCGAGAAGTCGCGTGATCTGGACCGGGCGGTGGACAAGGTCCGCACGACGATCGAGCCGCTCACCCATCCGGTGAATCTCAGCAGCCGTCGTGACTACGGCTGGCACGTGCTCACGACGGTGGAGACGATCGCCTTCCGCGCCCGGCACGTCGCGGCGCGGTCGCAGGCCGGGCTGCTGGTGAACGAGGCGGATCGGCTGCTGCTGTACACCGGGCGGATCCGGGCGAACATCGCGATGCTGCGGAAGGCGATCGGCGATCCCGGTGGTTCGGGGCACGGGACGCTGGTCCGGGACGACGGGACGCCGGTGGCGGACCGGATCGACGATCCTCGGGCGCGTTCGGTGCTGACCAGCCTCGGGCATCTCGACGAGACGGTGATCGCGCTGGGCCGCGCGTTCGGGGTGGAGGCCGCGGATCCGGCGCCGTCCGGGAAAGGGTGACGGCCTTCTTCGTCGAAGTTCGAAGAAGGCCGCCGCCTCGGTGATCAGTTCTTCGGCTTGGGACAGGTCTTCCAGGAGAAGTGGTAGGTGGTCTTGATGGAGCCGTCGGTCGAGTCCATGGTGACGAAACTGGTGGTCTTCTTCGGGTCGGAAGTGCCGACCGCGGCCCGCAACTCCGTATTGATGTTGAAGTTCCGGTCCTCACCGCAGGGTTTGTAGACGATGGCGCCGACCTCGATGTTGTCGGTGAACTGCCAGTTGTCCTCCAACGGCCCCTTGAGGTTGTGGCTCACGTAGGACGTCGGGGAATTGCCCTGGAAATAGTAGTTGGCTCGTTCGAGCCCGGTGGCGCCCGCGGCCAAGGAGGCGAATCCGCGGTAGTCGGTGCCCGCGATGCCGTAGGTGAATCCCTGCGGAACGTGGACGTAGAGGTTGAGCTGGCAGTTCTTGCGCAGGTCGGTCGGTTTCGCGCCGAGGCCGACCTGGGCGGTGTACTCGCTGTAGGTGACGGTGAACGCGGTGTTGTCCGGTGACACGGAAATAGCCGCGGTACCGGGTCTGCATCCGGTGCCGTTGATCGTGACGACGTCGATGACTATCTTGTCGGACGGCAGAGGCGGCGGCACCCAGCCGTTCGGCGTGACGACCGACGAGAGAAGCGTCACGGCGGCAACCAGCACGTTGAGCATGAGATCCTTCCCAAAGCTTCCACGCGGCGGGAACTGGGTGTATTCGATTTCAGCGAGACGATTTTTTCCCGGCCACCCGCCGATCGGACGAAAACGGATTCGGTCACCGGAAACCGGGGTGACCGCGGAAAACAGGGTCGTCGAGAAGACTCGCCGCCGCCGGGCAGGGCGACGACGAGCCGCGAGATCCTCGTACAGGGCGGCCAAGGCCCTGACCAGGCACGGGTGGGACGGCCTTCTTCCGGGCCGGGAATCAGGCCGTCACCCTGGGGACGATGTCAGGAGCCCGGGCAGACCTTCCACGAGAAGTGATACGTGGTCCTGAACGCGCCGTCGGTCGAATCCATCGTGATGAAACTGGTGGTCTTCTTCGGGTCCGACGAACCCGCGGCGACCCGCAGTTCCGTGTTCACGTTCAGATTCCGGTCCTCGCCGCACGGTTTGTAGATGATGACGCCGCCCTCGGCTTCGTCACGGAATTGCCAGTCGTCCGACAACGGACCGTTGACGGGGTGGCTCACCTGCGCGGTCGGGGAATTGCCCTGGAAATAGTAATTCGCCCGCTGCAGCGCCTTGGCGCCCGCTTCGAGCGAAGCGAAACCGCGATAATCGGCGCTGGCGATACCGTAGGTGAATCCCTGCGGCACGTGGATGTTGAGATTCAGCTGACAGTTCTTCCTGAAGTCGGTGGGCTTCGCGCCGACCCCGACTTGTGCGGTGTATTCGCTGTAGGTCACGGTGAAGGCACTGTTGTCCCTGGCGACGGCGACCGCGGACGAACCCGGCGGGCAACCGGAGCCGTTCACCGTGACCACGTCGATGACAACGCGGTCGGGCGGCGGTCCCGGCGGCGGCGACCAGCTATTCGATGTTATTATCGACGAGAAAAGTGATACGGCGGCAACCACTGCATTGAGCATGGGGTCCTTCCCAAAACTTCCACACGGGGGGCGGGGAACTGGGCGGACTCATGCTAGCGAAACGATCCCGGCGATGCCGCCCGCCGATCGGACGAAACCGTCCCGGCAATCGGTTCATGAAATTATATTATGGTCTGTAACCGTTTTCCGGGGTCGACGGAAACACCGCCGGCCCCGGAAAACACCATTCGTTTCGCACGATATGGAAATTGTCTTCGCGCTGCACGCGGTTGACGATTCCCGGGAGACGGGCGGATTCAGGCGGAGACCAGGCTCGCGGCCTCGCCGAGCACCGCCACCGCCTCCGATCGCCACGGTCCGGCGGTGATCACGGCCACGTGGTCCAGCCCCCAGGACGCGAACTCGGCGCACCGGCGGGCGAAGTCCTTCGCGGACTCCCCCGGCGCCAGCCTGGTCGCGATGGTCTTCTCGATCTCCTCGACGGGCCGTCCGACGTCGGCGCAGTGGCGGGCGAGGACGTCCAGGTGCCCGCGGACGGTTTTGCCGCCGTCGGGGACGTCGAAGAGATTGCACGCGTCGGCGTACTCGGCGACCAGGCGCAGGGTCCGTTTCGGGCCGGTTCCGCCGATGAGCACTCGCGGCCGCCGCACGGGCGGCGGGTTGTTCACCGGCCGTTCGAGCCGGTAGTGCCGTCCGATGAACGCGGAGGTGTCGCCATCCCACATCCGGCGGGCGATCAGGAGGGTCTCCTCCAGTCGCTCGAAGCGTTCGGCGACCGGCGGCATCGACAACCCCATCGCGCGCGCCTCGTCCTCCTGGTAGCCCGCGCCGATCCCCAGCCAGGCGCGGCCACGCGACAGGACGTCCAGCGTGGTGACGGCTTTCACCAGCAGCGCGGGCGCGCGGAAGGTGGCGGCGCTGACCATCGTGCCGAGTTTGATCCGGGACGTCGCCGAGGCGAGGAAACCCAGGGTCGTGTACGCCTCCAGCATTTCGGAGTCCGCAGCGCTGCCCGGCGCGGTCTGCAGGAGGTGGTCGGCCACCCAGAGGGTATCGAGGCCGGTCGCGTCGGCCACGCGGGCGACCTCGGCGAGGTTGTCGACCAGCCCGGCCTGTCCACCGGGCCAGGAGAAGTCGGTGACGCTGACACTGATTCTCACGGTTTCACATCCTTGTTCGAGTAATGGGGCGCTGAAGCGCTTGAGGACAGGCGGACTGGTGGCCGGAGTGGTCCGGCAGCGATCACCCCCGGGTGTCGCGAAAGCCACTTTCGCTCGTCCCGCGCGTACCACTCCAGCAGGGTCTCGATGCCGAAC
>NZ_JBFBGL010000002.1:0-281986 GCF_040684635.1 Amycolatopsis sp. NPDC089917
TCGGACCCTCCTCTTCCGCCTCGCCGACTGACAGGACACGACCTGGCCGCGATCATTGCCCGGCAGCATCGTACGCCACTGTCGTACGGCCCGTGCCCATAAAAAAGGCGGGTGTTCCGAAGATCACCCGCCATTACCCAAAACCCGGCTCAGCCGCGAACGACCTTGCCCGCCGGGCGCGGATCAGAGCGATCGGGTGAAATGCCGGACGACCCGCTGCGCCTGATCCGGGTTCAGCCGGGGGTCGCAGGCCGACTCGTACCTGTCCAGGTCGAGGGCGCCGGACAGCTCCGCCGCCGTGTCCACGCATTCGGTCACCGGGTCGGGGCTCACTTCGAGATGGAGCCCGCCCGGGTGGACGCGGTGCTCCCGCAGGATCCGGCAGAACCGGGCGATCTCGGCCTGGATCTCGGTCACCACCCGGGTCTTCTGGCCGGCCGTGGTCTTCTTGGTGTTGCCGTGCATGGGATCGCACAGCCACGTCACCTGCCCGGCGCGCGTGCCGAGTGCCGTCACCAGCGCGGGCAGCCGGTCCGCGATCTTCTCCGCGCCCATGCGGATGATGAGGCTCAGCCTGCCCCGGCGATGTCCGGCGGCCAGCCGGTCGACGATGGCGATCAGCTCTTCCGGTGTCGCGTTCGGGCCGATCTTCACGCCGACGGGATTGGTGATCTGTTCGGCGAACGCGAGATGCGCGTGGTCGAGCTGCCGGGTGCGCTCACCGATCCACACCATGTGGGCCGAGGACGCGTAGTTGCCGCCCCGGGCCGGGTCCGGGCGGAGCAGCGCGTGTTCGAAGTCCAGCAGGAGGGCTTCGTGGCTGATGTAGGTCGGCGCCAGCAACGAACTGATCCCGCTGCCGCCCTCGAGAAGCAGCAGTTGCCGCATGAACAACGCGTCCAGGCCGCTCGCCGCGAGGTCGTAGGCGGTCAGCATGCGCGCCGGATCGGCTCGCCTGGCCACGGCCGTGGGCGTCACGCCGTTCACTGCGTCGCCGCGGTAGACCGGGATCTCCGTGCCGTCCGCGAGGACTTCCGTCGCGCAGGAGCGGGGTTTGGCGAACTGCCCGGCGAACCGGCCGATGCGGACGGTCGGGACCCCGGCGGTTTCGGCGGTTTCGCAGAGATGGTGCAGCTGGGAGGCCTTGGCCTGGACCCGGTGCCGCTCCGAGTCGGAGAACAGCTCCGCACAGTCGCCTGCCTGGATCACCACGGCTTCCCCGCGGGCGACGAACTCGAGTTCACCCGCCAGCGCGTAACAGGAATGCGCGTCGACGAGCGGAGGTCTGGTGCGCAATTCGTTCCGCACGGCGGCGAGCTCCTCCGGTGCGGACCAGTCGGGTTGGTGGGCGGCGGCGATTGCCGGCATTGTCCGGGGGATCATCGCGGTCTCCTGGTCGGGTGGTGGTGATCACGCGGGGCGAAGCTCCGGCGGTTTCAGCCGGAGCTGTACCCGCCGGGCCAGGTCGATCAGCCGTTCTTCACTGCCGGGCGGCCCGACGATCTGCACCCCGAGCGGCGCGCGGTTCCTCCGGCTGAGCCGGGCGGGCACGGCGATGGCGGGCAGTCCGGCGAAACTGGCGATCGGGGTGTACCCGATGCGCCGGTCGTAGTCGGCTTCGCCCGGGGCCGGGATGGTGGTGGCGGCCGGGCTTCCGGTCCGCAGATCGGGTGGGGGAGAGGGATCCAGCGGCAGCAGCCAGGCGTGCATGCCGTCCCCGAAGCGGGTGGCGTTCGCCTGACGGCACGAGTGCATCGCGTCGAGGATCTCCATGTACTCGGCGTCGGTCACTCGTGCGCCGACCTCCAGCGCCTGTTCGGTGCTCCGGTGCACCGGCACGGTGATCCAGTGCCGCCACTGCCGGTAGCCGTCCCACGCCTGCCGGGCGCAGAGCTGCCAGGCGTCGCCGCGGCGTCGCCAGAGATCGTCCCCCACCCGGAGGTCGGTCAGCTCGTGGCCGTCGTCGGACAGCGCGACGCGGACCAGGTCCAGCGTCTCCAGCATCTCGGGATCGCACGAGCCGTCCCGGACGTCGGTGGGCACGCCGACGCGGTACCGGGCGGGCACCGGTCGCCCGGCCTGGCCGAGCAGGGCGCGAAGCCCGAGACGCTGCCACAGGAACGCGAGGTCCTCGGCCGTGCGCGCCACCCAGCCGACCGCGTCCATCGGTGGTGACAAAGGGAAAATGCCGTGCAGTAGCCCGGGATCGTGCGTCATCCGCAATCCGACGGTGCCGCAGTGCCCGGCGGGCCAGCGCACCGAACCGAGGACGTCGGTGCCCATCGCGAGATCGCAGAGACCGGCCGCGACGGAGACCCCCGAACCCGTACTCGAACCGGCGGGGTCGATGTGCGGGAAGTAGGGATTCACGCAGCCCGAGCCGACGCCGATGTTCAGCTCCGTGCTCACGACCTTGCCGATCACCTGGTCCTCGGCGCCGTCGAGCCGGGAAAGCGCCCTCGCCGACGCCACCGGATGGTGCCGGTAGTGCCGCAGGCCCAGGGAAGTCGGCAGACCGGCGACGTCGATGGTGTCCTTGACACCGATCCGGATCAGCGGTGTCCCCGGTCCCGGGCCGCGTCGTGAGGTGACCGCGCGGTAGCGGGCGTCGGCCACGGAATGCCAGGTTTCGTTCTGCTCCGCCCATTTCCGGTCGTCCCACTCACCCCGGTCGTGCAGGTCGCAGCGTTCGGCGAGCGGTAGTTCGAGCAGATCGGGCAGTTCCGGGCGATCGTCCGGGTAGGCGATTCCCGCGTGGTCGGCGTAGCCGCCGAGCGAAGTGGCGGGATCGGACGGGCGCGGACGGGGTGCCGCGGCCATCAGCTCGCTCCTTCCAGCGCCGCCCTGGGTTCCTGCTGGGTGAGCGCGTACAGGGCGGTGACCGCGATCTTCCCGGTCGCGGTCCGGGGGATGCGCCGGACCTGGTGCACCGCTCGCGGCGGGGTGACGTCGTGCATGACTTTCCGCAACCGGGCGAAGATCTGCCGGTGGGAGAGGTCCTGATCGAAGCTGTAGAACAGTTCGTAGTGCTCGGCGCGGACGGGATCGTGCACGGGCAGGCAGGCCACGTCCAGACCGTCGACCGAGTTCCGCAGCGCGGTCGCGAGTTCCTCCAGGTTGACCCGCTCGCCGTTCACCTTGATCAGCGCGGAGGCCCGCCCGTGGAACTCGAAGGACCGGTCGTCGCGGTGGATCACGTCGGGCAGCTGCCACGTGTCCGGCCGGGCCGCCATGTCGCTGCGGCGGGCCAGCCGCGGGCTGCGGATGTTGAGCCACTGTCCCGGACCCGCGCTCGGATCGGCGAACTCGACGTCGGGCAGGAGCCGCCACCGTCCCGTCCCGGTGCCCGGCGGTGTGATCTCCCGGTGTGCGATCCCGCCGGTTTCGGTGGACCCGAACAGTTCGAACGCGCGGAAACCGGTGCCGGACAACGCGGCCAGCACCTCACCGGTGGCCTGCACCGTCGGCCCGGTCCCGTGCAGGGCGACCGCCGAGGGGAGTGCCTTGAGCTGGCCGAGCAGATGACGCAGCACCAGCCAGCTCGACGGCAGGCAGACGAACAGCGTCCGTTTCTTCTCCACCTCGGGCGGCAAGCCGGTGGGCGCGTGGGTGAGATGGTGCACGGGAACGCCGCGAAGCTCCGGCAGGACCTGGGCGAACAACCGGCCGAACAGGTGCTCCACCGGCGCGAAACTGACGATCTGCTCGACCTCGCCGACGAGTTCGTCCGCGATGAGCCCGGCCTCGGCCCGGAGCTGGTCCGGGGTGCGCAGCCAAACGGCGGGGGAACCCGTGTGCCCGGACGTGCGGAATGCGATTTCCGGCGCCGTCATCGAGACCCTCCGAAAACGGCCCGGTCCTCCAGCTGGGAATGGACGAATTCGGCGATGCGGTCCAGCTGCGCGAAGGTGTAGCGGACGTCGTGCTCGACGAAGTCGACCTCGATGCCGAACTCCTTTTCCATCGCGGTCACGCATTCCATCGCGCCGAGACTGTCGTAACGGTCGCCGAGCGTTTCCGGGAGCGGAGTGTCGGCGGGCAGGCCGTCGATCTCCGGGCCGAACAAGCCGGCCAGCACGGTCCGGGTCCGGGTCTGGAGCGAGTCGAGGGTGGGCACGGAAGATAAGGTCATCGGTTTCCCCTCAGTGTGGCGTCCGCGCGACGAAGTCGTCCCTGGGCGCCGAAGTACACGGATTCCTTGGGTGTCGGCCGGAATTCCAGATAGAGGAACGGAGTTCCGGCGGTCATGCCGAGCGAGTCGGCGAGCACGGTGGCGAGTTCGTCGTAGAAGGCTTCGTCTCGTCCGACGGACACACAGCAGACGACACTGGCGTGGTGCAACCCTTCGTCTTCGTGTGGCAGGGCTTCGACCGGAAGGCCGCCGACGAACACCGTGCCCTCCTCGGTCCGTTCGAACCGCACGACCACATGCCTGCGGTCGCTGTCGTGTTCGCCGAACCACCGGGTCAGCCGGACGGCGATGGCCCGGCGTTCGGCAGTGGACAGCGCGAGCGTGCGAATGGTGATGGTGGGCATGATTTCCCCAGGATGGAAGGGTTTTCCTTCAGGACAGGGTGAGCGCGGGCAGGTCCGCCCGGAGTCCCTCGATCCGTTCGCGGAGCAGTGAGCCGAGACAGTCGGCCAGCGCGCCGCCGCCGGTCGGCGCGAGCGGGGTCCACCCGATGCCCTCCGGCCGGACGAGCCGGTCGAGGAAGACGGTCAGCCGGGCGGAATCCACGAAGATGCCCTGCCGGTCCGCGGTCACGACGGCTTCGTAGGTGCTCAGCAGGTCCGGCATGCGCGAACCGACGTTGGCGAAGCCGCCACTGGGCACCCGATGGCGTTCGAGCAGAGCGGCCAGCTCGCCGGACGCGGCCTGGCCCAGTTGTTCCCGGATCCGCAACGCCTGCAGCCCGGCCCTGAGCGTGGGAGGCGCCCCCGGGACGTGCCGATGGCCCTGTTCGTCACGGCAGCCCAGGACGAACTCCGCCAGGCGCGCGGTGTCCAGTACCTCGGAGACCGGAATCCCGAGCAACCGCAACGCTTCCACCGCCGCCGCGGTGGAGACCAGATCCGATCCCCGGCCTTCCCAGTAGCCGAAGCCACCGTCCGGGTTCTGCAGATCCGCCAGCCAGTCCGCGATTCCGGCCGGCGCGGTGGGGTCGGCGTCGGCCGCTCCCGCGGCGAGCGCCCACAGGGTGCACCGCACTTCGCTGCCCCGGGCGGGCATGTACATGACCCCGCCCTCGTTCGGCAGGCGGCATCCGGCGAGCCAGCTGCGCCACTGCTCCTGCCTCGGGTCGTCGGCCGCCGTCGTCAAAGCGGTCGCGGCGGTGCTCAGCGCGTCCCCGGCCTGGTCGGGTTCGCGGTAGGTGAAACCGCCGGAGGGGCAGGAGAGCTCGTGCAGCCTGCGCAGTACGGACCCGGCGTGCGGGCCGGTGTCCGCGCCCAGCGACCGGATCGAGCCGATCGCGCAGAACGATGCCCAGACGTCGGCCACGTCGTAACCGGCCCAGCGGACGAACGCGCCGTCGGCCGTCCGGCGGTCGAGCACCCAGTCGAGGCAAGACCGCCGGTCCGCCGGGGCCGCGCCCAGCGCCTCCAGCGCGGCTGTCGCCCGATAGGTGGCCCACAGGCACGGGACGTCCGCCGACGGACCGAACCGGAAACCGCCTTCGGCCTGTTGCTGATCCCGCAGCCAGCGCACGAGCGCGGGACCGTCCCAGGGAAGCGGCAGCTCCGGTTCCACGGTCCGCAGGGCCCGCCAGGACATCACCCCGTAGAAGCAGGCGCGGACGTCGGAATCGGCGGCACCGGCGTGTTCCGGCGACCAGCCGAGACCACCGTCCGGCGCCTGCAAGGCGCGAAGCCAGCTCACCAGCCGATCGAGGTCCGGCGGGGCGTCCCCGCACAGTTCGACCACGCTGCGCACCGAGAAATGCGTGGCCCAGACGTCGGGGGCCTGGCCGGGCAGCATCGCGTACGCGTCACCTGACCAGGTCTCGCGCAGCCAGCCCCGTGTCGCGTCGAGTTTGGGGATCTCGGCGCCGAGTTCGGCCATCGCCTGGGTGCAGTAGAACGTCGCCCACGCGTCGGAGGCCATGCCCTTGCTCCAGGCGTAGCCGCCGTCGGTGTTGCGCCGGCTGCTCAGATAGTCGATCGTGGCCGCGCGACCGGGGAGATCGCCGGTCCGGTCCAGCCAAGCGGCCGTGCGGACCGCGGCGTAGGTGCACCACAGGTCGGCTTCACCGGTGGAGACGGCGATCCCCTTCGGCGCGTGGGGAGCGAGGCGCGCGGTCATCCGCCCGCTCCCAGTACCCGGAAGTTGGATCGCTTCCAGCTCTTCTGCGACGCGCCGCTCTTGGTGCTCGCGGGCAGCTGGTTGACGAAGAGCACCTCGTCCCATTCCAGGCCGAGCACCTCGCGGGACGAATGCTGGAGGCGGTCGGCCATCGTGGCTTCCCCCGCCCGGTCCCAGTGCACGTCCCGTTCCAGGATCAAGCGGGCGAACGCGCCGGGCGCGTCGGTCTCCATCAGATAGCCGGTCGCCTCGGTCTCGCCGTAGACCACCTCTTCGACCGCGCGCACGGTGAGCTTCGCGCCGCGCACGGCCACGGCGTCGGAACCGCGTCCGACCACTTCGATCACCGGGGCGCGGTCACCGCAGTCACACTGGGCGCCCAGGCGCACGTCGTCCCCGGTGTCCAGGCGCAGCACGCACCGGGCATGCAGGTTGAGCGGGGTGACCACGAGCCGTCCGGCGCCGGATTCCGGCAGCGGGCGGACCGTTCCGTCGTCGTCGGCGAGTTCGAAGTAGTTGGTGGCGGTCAGCAGGTGCAGGCGGTCCCGGGCACAGCCGGCGGCGAGGGTGCCGGTCTCCGTGCTGCCGTAGCTCGCGTCCAGCGCGGAGGCGTTCCACCACCGGCCGAGGCGGGTCCGGAACGGCGCGGTGCTGACTTCGCCGAGCAGCATCATCCGATTCACGCCGGCGCTCAGTTCCGCCAATAGCCCGCGTTGTTTGACCAGTCTGCTGAACTGCAGTGCCACACCGGGCGCGGCGAAAACAGTGGTCGGCCGGAAGGACCGGCACAGACCGATCAGCCGGTCCCAGTCGGAGATCCCGGTGGCGAACGGATAGGCCCGTGTATGGGGGCGCCCGAGGTACTCGCAGACACCCACGATAAGGTCCGCCACGGGAACGATGTCCGACGGCAGCATAATCAATACGCGTTCATTTTCCGGTAACAGATCGCGCCAGGCTTCGGCCACCGAAACGGTGTTCCAGATTATGTCCTCCGCCAGCCGAGGGGTCGGCGTCGGAAGTCCGGTGGTCCCGGTGGTTTCATAATATTTGGCCGCCGCGTCGATCGGGGTCGCCAGGAATTCATAAGGGGTTTTCTTGAGGCGATGCTTACTGGTGGTGCCGAGCTTCTCGAACTGGGCAAAGGAGTACTCCGGGAGGCCGGCGTAGGCCTCGGTCTGTCCGGCACGCTGCCACGTCTCGGATAGTTTTCGCAGGTAGAAGCCCTTGTCGGGCAGGCTCCGCTGCTGGTCGCGGATCTCGTCGCCTGCGTGCCGCACCAGGCGCAACCGATCACTGCTGTTGATGATCAAGGACAATTCCTCCCCAGGAATTAACTCAGTCGATGATCCCCTTGTGTCCCCATGGCGATTCGAACGCCGACGAAGTTTAGCATTAAACGCCAACTTCACGCAAGTTGTCCGGCGAGACAACGCGACCTTTGTCTCCATCGCCGCCGACGTCACTCTGGTGGCGGTACGGGCCCTGTTGGGCGCTGAGTACAGTCCTCGACCAGATGAATTATCGGCAGTTGCCGTCGTGCGTTCGTCTGCACTATATCGCCGACATGGTCGGTCAAACACCCTCTTTCGTCCACCCCGTCGCGCCGAGCCAATGGCACGTGTCGCGAGGGTGAACGACTCGTCATGGCAGCGTGCGAGGGAATCGAGCAGACCCAGCATGCCTCTAAGACAGGGAGCGTCATGTGCGGAATCGCCGGCTGGATCGATCTCAGCCGTCCCAACGAGTGGAAAGAAGCGGATCTCGAACGCATGACCAGCACGCTGGCCCGCCGCGGGCCGGACGACGAACGGCTGTGGTCGGACCGGTATGTGGGACTCGGTCACCGCAGACTGGCCATCCTCGACGTGCGCCGCGGTGTGCAGCCGATGGTCGCGGGCGCGCCCGAGGATCCGCACGCCGTGCTCTGCTACAGCGGCGAGGTCTACAACTTCCGCGAATTGCGGGCGGAACTGGCTTCACGCGGCCATGTCTTCCGCACCCACGGCGACACCGAGGTGGTGCTCAACGCCTATCTGGAATGGGGCGAGAGCTTCGTCGAACGCCTCAACGGGATGTTCGCCTTCGCGCTGTGGGATCCGCGCGTGCGGAAGCTGCTCCTGGTCCGTGACCGGCTGGGCATCAAACCCCTCTACTACGCGCGGTCCGGCGACGCGGTGTTGTTCGGGTCCGAACCGAAGGCGGTGCTGGCCCATCCGGAGTTCACCGCCCGGCTCGATCACCAGGGGCTCGCCGATCTGCTGGGCCTGGTCAAGACTCCCGGCGTGACCCCGTTCCACGACCTGTACGAGGTGCCGCCGGGGCACGTCCTCACCGTCGACGGCCACGGCAGCAGGCTGTCCCGGTACTGGAAGCTGCCGACCGCTCCGCACGAGCAGGACATCCCGGACACGGTCGCCCATGTCCGCGAACTGCTCGTCGACATCGTGCGCAGGCAGTTGATCACCGACGTTCCGCTGTGCACCCTGCTCTCCGGTGGCCTGGATTCGAGCGCGCTGACCGCCATCGCCACGGCCGTCCTCGACAAGGCGGGCGAAGGCCCGGTCCGGTCGTTCTCGGTCGACTTCGTCGGCAGCGCCGAACACTTCCGCGCCAGTGCCTTCCGGCCCGAACGGGACAATCCGTACGCCCTCCAGGTCGCCGGGCATCTCGGGACGGCACATCGGACCATCGAGCTGCCGGACGAAGCCCTCACCCAGGACGGGAACCGGGACGCGGTACTCGGTGCGCACGACCTCCCGCTCACCTTCGGCGACGTCGACACCTCGCTGTACCTGCTCTTCGCGGCCATCCGTGAGCAGTCGACCGTCGCGCTGTCCGGTGAGTCCGCGGACGAGGTGTTCGGCGGCTACAACTGGTTCCACGATCCCGACGTCGTCGCCACGGCGGACTTCCCCTGGCTCAGCACCATGCAGTTCGTCCCCGAGCACATGCTGACCGCCGAGTTCCGCGAGCACACGCGGTTCGGCGAGTACCGGGCCGACCGCTACCGGCAGGCGATCGGCGAGGTCGAGTACCTGCCGGGAGAGGACGCCGAAGACCGGCGGATGCGCGAGTTCGGCCATCTGCACCTCACGCGCTGGCTGCCGGTGCTGCTGGATCGCAAGGACCGGCTCAGCATGGCCGCCGGACTCGAAGTGCGGGTGCCCTTCTGCGATCACCGGCTGGTCGAGTACGTGCACAACATCCCGTGGAAGATCAAGACCAGCGACGGCAGGGAAAAGAGCGTGCTCCGCGGCGCGTCGGCCGGTCTGCTGCCCGATTCGGTCCTGAACAGGAAAAAGAGCCCGTATCCGACCACCGCCGACACCCGGTACGAACAAGATCTGCGACGGCGCGTCGGCACCCTCCTCGCGGAGAACCGTTCGCCGGCACTGGACATCGTCGACGCGGGCGCGCTGCGCGAGTTGCTGAGCAGGCCGGACGGCCACTTCGACACCCAGCTCCGGCGCAACCCGCTGGAAACCGTGCTGAGCCTCGCCCAGTGGTACCGGGAGCAGTGGAACTCGTGACCAGACCGCCGGGAGGAAAGATGGAGAACCTGTGGCTCGCCGACGTGCTCGCGAGGCCCGCCCCGGAGTCGGTGCGGTTCCTCAGCCGGGCCGACGTCGTGGAGTGCCTGGGGAGGATCGACGTCGTGGCCGCGGTCAAGGACGCGCTGGTGAGTCATCACTTCGGCCGGTCGATCCTGCCGAGCGAGGCGTACCTGTCCTGGACCAACCGGCACGGCGCCTACAGCCGCTCGATCGGCATGCCGGGCGCGGTGCTCGAAAACGGCGCCGAGGGCGCCTACGGCATGAAGATCATCAACGCCAGCGTGTCGAATCCGGAGTTCGGCCTGGAAAGGGCCGGTGGGCTCGGACTCTGCTTCGACGCGCGGACCGCGCGGGTCACCGCGGTGATGGAGGTCGGCGTGCTCAGCGCCGTGCGGACGGCCGCCGTCACCGCGATCGCCGTCGAAGCCGCCGGGTACCGGGCGACGCGCTCGCTGGCCGTCGTCGGGTGCGGGACTCAGGCGCGGGTGCATCTCGCCCTGCTCCTCACGCGATGCCCGGAGCTGAGCCGGATCACCCTGTGCGACGTGCGGGGGCCGGTGGCGGAAAGTCTCGCCGCCGAACTCGCCGCCCGGCATCCGGGAGTCTCGTTCTCCGTCGCGGCCACACCCGCCGAGGCGATGGCCGACGCGGAGACGGCGTTGTTCCTGACCACCGTCGCCGAGGGGTACGTCCAGCCGGAGTGGGTGCGGCCCGGGTCGCTCCTGGTCAACGTCTCGCTCGGCGATCTGACCGACGAGGTCCTGGCCGGCGCGTCCGCCCTCTTCGTGGACGACGTCCAGCTGATCGTCGAAAACCCCCGGCGTCCCTTGGGCCGCCTGGTCAACGAAGGGCGAATCGCAGCGAAGGCGCAGGAAGACCGGCCCTCGATCACCGCGACGCTCGGCGAACTGCTCGCCGGCGACACCGTCGCGGAGCGGCCGGACACCGGCTACGTCGTCGTGAACCCTTTCGGGCTCGGCATTCTCGATGTGGCGCTGTTCGGCGCGGTCCTGCGCCGGGCGAGCGGCGCGGACATCGGGCAGGCGCTGGAGCTCGTGTGATCCGGAAGTTCCACCGCCATCGATTCAGGGAGTTCAGGTGCGGTTGCCCAACCATCGCGGTCCGGTGAGCGAAATCCTCGTCCGTGTCTTCCGGCGTTCTCCGGAGGACGGCGACGAAGCAGTCCTGGGAGCCATTTCGGCGATCGAGGTGGAGTCCATCTCCGACGAGGACCTGCAGCTGAGTTTGTTCTTGTGCTACGGCCCCCAGTACTGCCTTTTCGGCGAAGCGGCGCAGACCTGGGAATGGGATACCTCACTGGTCGAGTTGCGCAAGCGGCTCGAAGCCCGCTTCGCCCGTGAACTACGGGAAACCGCCGGCCCGCTTCCGGTGGTGGACGTGGAAAAGCTCCCCGGGTTCCTGATGGAACTCGGGAAACCGAGCCCGGGACGGTCTCTTTCGCGGTACCTCAAGCAGGACGCCACGATGGAGCAGTTCCAGGAGTTCCTCATGCACCGGTCCGTCTACAGTCTCATGGAGGCGGACCACCACAGCCTCGTCATCCCGAGGGTGCGCGGTGGCGGTAAACCGGCCCTGGTGGAAATCCAGGCCGACGAGTACGGTGGCGGAATTCCGGGTCGCCTGCATTCCCAGTTGTTCGAGCTGACCCTCGCCGAGCTCGGCATGCGCACCGAATTCGGCGCGTATTTCGAGGACGTTCCGGCTTGTTCGCTGGCGAACGTCAACGTGATATCCTATTTCGGTACCTACGGTCGTCACCGGGGAGCGCTGCTCGGAAATCTCGCGATGACGGAAATCGGCTCGCATTACGTGAATCGCAATTTCCGGAACGGTCTGCAGCGGTTGAACGGGTCGGACGACTCGTGGTTGTTCTTCCAGGAGCACATCGTGGCCGACGCCGTCCACGAGCAGCTCGCCGCCTACGACATGTGCGGCAAGTTCGTGCGGGACAACCCGCGTGAGCTGTCCGACATGGTCTTCGGTGCCGTCGTGACGGCCGAACTGGGCGCACGGGCCAACGAGCACCTGCTGTCCTCCTGGGAACGCGGGGATTCTTCTCTCCGTGTCGTGACTTCGGCGGCGGGCTGATGGCGGGCCGGGAATCGGATCGGGAAGTCCTCGCCGGGCAGCAGAACGGGTCCGCGGCGCGGAAGCCCGCTCCGGCCACGGTCGTGGTGTGCGAGGACGGGCCGGTCATCATCCGCGGCGACTACGACCTGCGCAGTCAGACCGACGAGCCGATAGATCCGCAGCGAAAGACCATCGCGCTCTGCCGTTGCGGACGTTCACTGCAGAAGCCGTTCTGCGACGGAAGCCATATCTGGGCTAGGGGCGTGACCCATGGAGATCGGTCGAACCGGACGTGACCAGTGAACTGGTACAAGGGGGAGGGGAAGACGTTGCCGAGTGAACTGCACGGCCCGGTGCCGGGGAGGACCCCGATGCTGAACGCCGTGACGAGATATCGCGGCAGAACGACGAATCTCTGGCTGAAACTGGAACAGGAGAACCCGTTCGGGTCCATCAAGGACCGAGTGGCGTACTCCCTGCTCTCCTCGATCTTCGAGTCGGGGGTGCTCTGCGGCGGGATCATCGAGTCGACGTCCGGGAATCTCGGCGTCGCGCTGGCCAGGTACTCCCAGATCTGCGGGGTGGAGTTCACCGCGGTCGTCGACCCGCGGACGTCGCGCAAGCTCGTGCGGCAGATGCGGAGCGCGGACGCGAAGATCGTGGAAGTGACGAATCCCGACGAGACGGGCGGCTACCTGCTTTCCCGGCTGGCCTACATCCGTGACCGGATGGCGGTCGAAGACCTGCTCGTGTGGCCGAACCAGTACGAGAACCCGGCCAATCCCCGCGCGCATTCCGAGGGGACCGCTCCGGAGATCGCTTCCGCGGTCCCGCACGGAGAACTCGACGTCTTCCTCGGCGTGTCGACCGGGGGGACGGTGCGCGGGTTCACCGACTACGTCAAGCACAACGGCTTGCCCTGGCGTTGCGTCGCGGTGGACGAGGTGGGCTCGGTGGCGCTCGGCGGCCCGCCGGCGTCCCGCAGCCTCAACGGGATCGGCGCGAGCCGGACCTCGTCCTTCGTGGACGGACGGGATTGCCTGAACGTGAAGGTGACCGCGGCCGAAGCGGTGGCCGCGTGCGACTGGGTCGCGAGTGAACTGGGCGTCCGGGTCGGCGGCAGTTCGGGCGCCGCGGTCGCCGGTGCCCTGCGGTGGATCGGCGAGGGTCTCGGCGCCGAGCACGTGGTCGTCGTCTGTCCCGACGGCGGCGATCGCTACGAGGACACGATCTATTCGCCGGACTGGCGCCGCGCGAAAGAGCTCACGTCGAGGGCGGACCGGGAATTCCCCGAGGTGTGCTCGACGCGGGTCGTGGACAATTCGCTGGTCTTGATCTGACGGGGGTACGCAGCATGGTCGGTTTTCTTTCTCTCGATGACGTCGACACCGAGGAGCTGCACGGAATCGTCGAGCGTTCCGCCGACGTGCTCGATCGGCCGGAGCCGTTGGCACAACGGCTTTCCGGCAAGGTTCTCGGCGTCTACTTCGCCAAGACCTCGACGCGCACGCGGACGGCGTTCACCTCGGCCGCGTTACGGCTCGGGGCCTCGGTCATCCCGTACGGCCCCGGCGATCTCCAGCTCAACACCGGCGAGTCCTTGCACGACACCGGCCGGATGTTCGGCGCGATGCTCGACGGTCTGGTGATGCGCACAGCGGGCCCGTTGGAGGACATGCGACTGGTGGCCCACAGCAGCGGTTTGCCGGTCGTGAACGCGATGGCGGCGCAGGAACATCCGACTCAAGGCGTCTGCGACGCGGCGTCGATGCTTCGGCACTTCGGCCAGGTGGACGGCCTGTCGGTGCTGTATGTCGGCGAAGGGAACAACACGGCCGTAGCGCTGGGAAAGATCCTGAGCACCTATCGTGGTGTCACAGTGGTTTTCGCCACGCCGAAGGGCTACGGACTCGACGCCGCGCTGCTCGGTTCGTTGCAGGACAAGGGCGCGGCCTCGGGCTCCCGTTTCCTCGAGACCCACGACCTCGACGCCGTCGACATCACCGCCGACGTCGTCTACACGACTCGGTGGCAGACCACGGGGACGGCCAAGCCGAGCGCGGACTGGCGGGAGGACTTCCGTCCGTTCCATGTGGACGACGAAGTCATGGCCCGGTGGCCGAAGGCGGTATTCATGCACGACCTGCCCGCGCACCGCGGTGACGAGGTCAAGGGATCGGTGCTCGACGGGGACCGCTCGATCGCCTGGGAACAGGCGCGGATGAAGTACGGCAGCGCGGTGGCGATCCTGCAGTGGATCTACCGCGACGCTCGATGAACAACTCGTGTGTGAACAACGCGGGGGGACCGCTTGACGACAGCTACTTTGCTCGCTTTCACGGCCGCGGCCGCGGTCATCGTCATCGTGCCGGGGCCGGATCAGGCGTTGCTGCTCCAGACGAGTGCCGCCGCCGGACGTCCGGCGGCGGTGCGCACCGCGGGCGGTGTCCTGCTCGGCATCGTCCTGTGGGGCGTCGCGTCGGTCGCGGGGCTGGCCGCGCTGCTGGCCAACGGCAGCGTGGCCTTCCGGATCGTGACCGTGATCGGCGCGGCCTACCTGATCTGGCTCGGGATCACGGCCTTGCGGTCGGCGGTGACGGCGGCCGCGTCCGCGCCGGAACACGAAGATCGCGGGAGCAAGGGCTTCTTCCTGCGTGGGCTGCTCGTGAATTGCCTGAACCCGAAGATCGGCCTGTTCTACCTGTCGATACTTCCGCAGTTCCTCCCGGGCTCGGCCGCGTCGGCCCTGGGCGCGGAACTCGTGCTCTTCGCCATCTACGTCACGGTGAGCGCCCTGTGGTTGTTCGGGTTCGCGTTCGCGGCCGGAAGTCTCCACCCGTTCCTGAACCGGCCGCGGGTCAAACGATCGTTGGATTCGGTGGTGGGCGTGATCTTGCTGGGACTCGGAGTCGTGGCCTTGGTGGGAGTGTGACGGTGTGGTCGTACAACAAGAAGAATCGGCGCTGTGGCAGGAGAAGTTCGTCGAAACCGGCAGCGAGGTGGGGCGTGCCGTCGACGCTGTCGAACGGGCTCGGGGCGTGTTGCGGATGTCCGGTGATCCGCTGATGGCCGCGGTCGACAGCGCCCTCACCTGTGCCGTGTCGCTGATCGAACTTCGGCAGCGCGGAACGCAATGCGACATCGACACGCTTCACAACGCGCTGGACGCTGCCCGTGCACTGGTGGGCGAAGTGACCTTCGCCGTGCGGGACAGCTATCCGGGTTCGGGTTCTTGACGAACGGGTTGTGAAGCTCCTCTGAAGTGTGATGGCCCTTCCCTCGCGGGAAGGGCCATCACGTGCCGAGAAGGTCAGTGATCCCAGCGAATACCGGCAGGCGGAAAGCAGGATTCCGTATCGATCCGAGGCGGTCGCCGACCATGCGATCGTCGATCGGACACCATTCCTCGAAACAGGGAGCGAAACAGGCTCAGGCCACCGCAAGCTTCGAACTGAGCGGGCCGCCGGAAGACTTCCGATGAGGGCGATCAAGCAGCCGGATGCTCTCGCAGGGTCTCCGAAGGCTTCATTCGTGGCGCCGGCTAGCCCCGAGCGACCTCGGCGGTGTGCGGGGGTGTAGCGCTCACCCGCCACCTGGCTGCTCAGCGGGTCGAGCGCGGCCAGCGCTTCGGCGTCCAGGACGAGCTCCAGCGCGGCCGCGTTCTGCTCCAGCCGGCCCGGGCTGCGGGAGCCCGGAATGGTCGCCACCGCCACCCCGAGCCGCTCGGCCTGGGCGTACACCCAGGCCAGCGCCACCTGGGCCGGGGTGGCACCGAGCCGGTCGGCCACCTCGCGCACGGTCCGCGCGATCTTCTCGTCGGCTTCGCCCGCCTCGCCGGTGAAGCGGGGGTTGGTGCGCCGGAAGTCCTTCTCTCCCAGCGTGGAGCGGTCCAGGGTGCCGGTCAGGAACCCTCGCCCCAACGGCGAGTACGACGGCATCGAGGTGACCAAGCTCCTCGCAGGGCGGGGCGTCCCGGACCCGATCGAGGTAGTCGTGATCACGACATTCGACCTCGACGAGTACATCCATGGCGCGCTCCGGGCCGGCGCCCGAGGCTTTCTGCTCAAGGACGCCGGGACGGCGCTGCTCGTCCAGGCCGTCCATGCAGCCGCCGCCGGCGATGCCCTGATCGCGCCGAACATCACCCGGCGACTGCTGGCCACGCTCGCCGCCAGGGAACCGTCGAGCCGGCGGACCCAACCGATCGAGCCGCTCACCGAACGCGAGGAGGAGGTGCTGATGCTGGTCGCCCGCGGCCGCACGAACGCCGAGATCGCCGCCGAGCTCTTCATCGGCTTGACGACCGCCAAGACCCACGTCGCCAGCCTGCTGGCCAAAATCGGCGCCCGGAACAGGGTCGAGATCGCGATGTGGGCGTACGACACCGGCCGGGCGGGGGACCCGCGGCCGGGCACGGAGGACTCGATGTGCCGAGACCGCTATCGGCGGGCGGGACGTCCGAGCGCGTGAAAACTCCAGCCCGCCTCGTGCCACCGCCTCGCGTCCAGGGTGTTGCGGCCGTCTATGACCTGGCGTGCGGCGACCACGGCGCCGATCACCGCCGGGTCGAGTTCGCGGAACTCCGGCCATTCGGTGAGATGCAGGAGCACGTCGGCGCCGATCGCCGACTCCAGCGCGGAACTCGCGAAGGTGAGGTTCGGAAAACTCTTGTACGCGTTGTCCGCGGCCTTCGGGTCGTACACGGTCACCTCGGCGCCCTGGAGCTGGATGGAAGCGGCGACGCTGAGCGCGGGTGAATCGCGGATGTCGTCCGAGCCGGGTTTGAACGCCGCGCCCCAGGCGGCCACCCGTTTGCCGCGGAAGGAACCGCCGCATCTTTCGCGGGTGAGGTCGACCATCCGGCGCCGTCGGCGGAGATTGACGGCGTCGACCTCGCGCAGGAAACCCAAGGTGTGACCGACGCCGAGTTCGCCGGCGCGGACCTGGAAAGCCCGGAGGTCCTTGGGCAGGCAGCCGCCGCCGAAACCCAGGCCGGGCAGCAGGTACTGTCCGCCGATGCGCGGATCGTGGGCGAGCGCGCGGGCCAGGTGGGTGACGTCGGCGCCGGTGCTCTCACAGACCTCGGCCATGGCGTTGATGAACGAGATCTTGGTGGCCAGGAACGCGTTGGCGGACACTTTGACCAGTTCCGCCGTGGGAAGATCGGTGACCACCAAGGGGACGCCGCGGTCGAGGGGGATCCGGTACACCTCGCGCAGCAGCGATTCGGCACGCGGCGAACTCACACCGAAGACGAGCCGCGCGGGGTCGAGCGTGTCGCCGATGGCGAACCCCTCGCGCAGGAATTCCGGATTCCAAGCCAGTTCGACGTGCGCGCCGGCGGGCGCGTTCTCTTTCAGGCGGTGAGCGAGCCGCTCCGCGGTCCCGACCGGGACCGTCGATTTCCCGACCACCAGGCTCGGCCCGCGCAGAACGACGGCCAAGCGATCGATCGCCTCGTCGAGGAAACGGAGATCGGCCGCCCTGTCCGTCTTCTTCTCCGGCGTTCCGACGCAGAGGAAATGCAGGGTGAGCGCGTCGGCGGTGAACCTTTGGACATCGCTGTACGAGGAAGTGAATCTGAGCCTGCCGGATTTCAGATGACGGCGGACGAGACGCTCGAGGCCCGGCTCGTAGAACGGGGGTGTGCCGGCGGAGAGCGCGGAAATCTTCTCCGGATCGGTGTCCATGCCGAGGACATCGAATCCCATTTCGGCCATGCAGGCCGCGTGCGTGGCACCCAGATAGCCGGTCCCGAGAACGGTTATTCGCATGACTGATATCCCCTCGGTGGCTTGGGTTGCCGGTCCGATATTGCTTCGTTCCGCTTGCCGGGGTCAAGCCGTAATTCGCCGATGATCAACCATTTTTCACTGTTCCACACGACTTCCACAGGTCATCCACAAATGTCCCACAGAGAAGCACCGGTGAACGTCGACGGTCGCGGAAAGGCTCTACGATCCGGTGCTGTGCCCGACGATCGAGTAGTGGATTTCAGCCTTCCTGACGGCCTCTTGCCCGCCGACGGCAGATTCGGCTGTGGCCCGGCGAAAGTGCGACCCGAACAACTGGACGCGCTCGCCTCGCGCGGCGCGGGCTTCCTGGGGACCTCGTACCGGCGGGGCTCGGTGCGCGCGTTGCTCGGCAGGGTCCGCGCCGGCCTGCGGGAGCTGTTCGCCCTGCCCGAGGAGTACCAGGTGGTGCTCGGCAACGGCGGTGGCACGGCCTTCTGGAACATCGCCACCCACGGACTCATCCGGCACCGCGCCCAGCACCTGTCCTTCGGCGAGTTCTCCGGCCGGTTCACCTCGGTCGACAGGGGCACGCCCTGGCTCGCCGAGCCTTCGGTGATCGAGAGCCCGCCGGGAACCCACCCGGAGCCGCGCGCCGAGCCGGACGTCGACGCCTACGCGCTCACGCAGAACGAGACCTCGACCGGCGTGGCCATGCCGATCCGGCGAGTGCCCGGCGCCGAGGGCCTGGTGCTGGTCGACGGGACCAGCGCCGCGGGCGGCATGCTCGTGCGGCCGGAAGAATTCGACGTCTACTACTTCGCTCCACAGAAGTGCTTCGGCGCCGACGGCGGACTGTGGATCGCGCTGATGTCCCCGGCGGCGGTGGCCCGCGCCGAGGAGATCGCGGCGAGCGGTCGTTATCTCCCCGAGTTTTTCAGCCTGCCCGCCGCTCTCGAGCATTCGGCGCGGGACCTCACTTTCAATACCCCCTCGGTGGCGTCGCTGTTCTTGTTCGCCGAGCAGATCGACTGGCTGCTCGGTCTCGGCGGGCTCGCCGGCGCCGCGGCCAAAGCGGCGAAAACGGCTGAGCTGGTCTACGGCTGGGCCGAGGATTCGCCCTACGCGACGCCGTTCGTCGCCGACCCGGCCCAGCGCTCGCCGGTGGTCGCGACCGTCGAGTTCGCCGGACACGTCGACGCGGCGGCCATGGTCGCTGGGCTGCGAGCGCACGGAATCCTCGACCTGGAGCCCCATCGCAGCTTCGGCTGGAACCAGATCCGCGTCGGCATGTTCCCGGCGATCGACATCGCCGACGCCGAAGCGCTCCTGTCCTGTATCGACCACGCCGTCGCACTGCTCGGCGACACCGCCGGGCGAGGAAGGAGAGCCAATGCCTGAAGCACCTACCGCGGTGGTGATCGGCGCCGGGATCGTCGGCGCGTCCATCGCGCACAGCCTGGTCCAGCGAGGATGGTCGGTCACCGTCGTCGAGCAGTACACGCCGGGACACGTGCGGGGCTCCAGCCACGACACCTCCCGGGTACTGCGGCTGTCGTACGGCGGAGGTCGCGACATCGACGCCTGGTACACCCGCCGCGCCTGGCGGGCCAGGGAACTGTGGCAGGAGATCGGGGCGGAGGAGGGAATCGACCTCTTTCACAACGTCGGCGTCGTGTGGTTCGCCCGAGGGGACGCCGAATTCGAGGAACAGAGCGCCCGCGGTCTCGAAACGCTGGGACTGCCGGTCGAGCGGCTCGAACCCGAAGCCGCCCGCGACTTCTTCCCCGACGTGCGTTGCGACGACCTCGAATTCGTGCTCCACGAGCCGAGCAGCGGGGTGTTGCGGGCCCGGCTGGGCGTACTGACCCTGATGCGCCGGACACTGCGGGCGGGAGCCCGGCTGCGCGTCGCCCTCGCCCGGCCGGACTCACGGGGCCGGGCGATCGTGGACGGCGAGGTGCTGCCCGCCGACCGCACGATCTGGGCCTGCGGCCCGTGGCTGGGCCGCTGGTTTCCGCAGCTGGTGGACATCGAGTCCATCCGGCAGAACGTCTTCTACTTCGGCGTCGAACCGCGGTGGCGCACGCCGGGCTTGCCGGTGTGGGTCGATGGCGGCGCGTACGGGGCCGGGGATGTCGACGACAGCGGTTTCAAGGTCGGTGGTGCGCTCGGAGCCGCACCGGTCATCGATCCCGACCTGGCCGACCGCCGTCCCGATCCGGAGGCGGAGAAGGCCGCCCGCTGGGCGCTGGGGCACCGGTTCCCGGCGTTGGCGGAGGCGCCGCTGGTGTCCCGACACGTCTGCCAATACGAACTGACCGCCGATCAGCACTTCCTGCTCGCCCCGGTGCCCGGTTCGGAGGGTGCCTGGCTGGCCGGAGGGGGCGGGCACGCGTTCAAGTTCGGGCCCGCTTTCGGCGAGTACACCGTCGACCTGATCGAGGGCGGCGAGCAACCGCTGCCCGAGTTCGGGCTGGGACCGCGGGAACGGTTCCAGAGCAAGGAGAACACGACACCGGGACAACTGGCTCGCCTGCACCGCTGAGTCTCCCGGTCCGGAAAACCCTGATGAAGGAGAGAGAGCATGTTGTACGAAGCCGAGCGGCAGCTGCTGGTGGAAAGCATCAACGACATGGCCCGCTGGGGTTTGATCGAGACCACCGGCGGCGGTTTGAGCGTGCGGGCCGACAACGGTGACATCATCGTCACCGCCACCGGTTCGGCCTTCGCGCGCTGGAAGGTCACACCACGCGACATGACGGTGATCTCGGCGACCGGCGAGCTGCGGGAACGCACCGGAGGGGTGGCGCCGGTGGGCGCGCTGATCCACATGGCCGCCTACGAGATGTTCCCGGACTGCCGGGCGATCGTGCACGCGCACAGCGCCTACGTGCTCGCGTTCGCCTCACTGGGCATGGGCATCCCGTCCTGCGTCAACCAGCTCGACACCCTGGGCGAGGTGCCCTGCCTGATCGCCGACGACACCGCGGTCAAGGGCGGGGTGCTCAGCGGGGAGTCGGAGCGGCCTGAGGTCGAACTGCCCGACGGCATCGCCCAGCGGCCGGAGATCGCGGCCGTGGACACCTATCAGCTCATACCGCAACTGAAGGAGAAGCTGGGCCCGCGGGCGGACGAACTCAAGCGGCACGGCCTCGCGTGTGTCCTGTATCGCCATGGCGCCTTCACCTTCGCCCGTGGCCTGACCGAAGCGGTGGAGAACCTGGCCAGAGTCGAGATGAGCGCGCGGACGGCGGTCTTCCAGGCGATCCTGCGCGGCGGGCTCGCCGGGATCGAACCCAACCTGCTCTTCCCGAAACCGGGACTGTCGGTCGAACAGCAGCTCGCGGATGTCTGACGGCTCCGCCGAGAGCGCGTACTACGCGCAACTCGCCCGGACCAGGGGAGCGGCCGGAGCGGTGCAGCTCGACGGCGCCGGCCGCGTACTCCTGGTCCGGCCCGGGTACCAGCCGGTCTGGGACCTGCCGGGAGGCGTGATCGAGGCAGGTGAGTCCCCGATGACGGCGTGCGTCCGCGAAGTACGGGAGGAACTGGGCTTCACACCGGTGCTCGAACGGCTGGTCGGGGTGGTGTGGTTCCCGCCCCGGCCGCGCCGTGCGGCGTCCAACCTGTTCGTGTTCGCCGGCCGCCTGTCCGAGACCGTGAGGGCGTCGATCGAGCCGGATCCCGGCGAGATCGCCGAATTCGGCTTCTTCCCGGTGTCGGACCTGCCGGAGGTGGAACCGCACACCGAACGCCGGGTCCGCTCGTGCGTCGAGGGCTATCTCGGCGGCGAAACGGTCTACTACGAAGAATCCACGAAACCTACCTGGTACGGCGATTCCGGGGAGGCGAAGGAATGAAGCCCCGTGCACCGGTCGACACCGTGCTGCTGGACGCCGGGGGTGTACTGATCATGCCCGCCGCCGAGGCCGTGCTCCGGAGTCTGCGGGACGCCGGGGCGCGGGCCGACCTGGCCCTGATCGACCGCGCCCATTACGCGGCCACCGCGGTGAACGATCGGTTCCCGCCGCGGAACCGTTTGTCGTACCTGAAGGCGTTCGCCCAGGCGTGCGGGGTCCACCCCGACCGGGCGGAGCGGGTGATCTCCGAACTTTCCACCGCCTACGATGGTCCTAAGTGGACTCGCCAACTCTCCGGGGCCGCGAAGTCGTTACGCACTTTGAGTTTGGTGCCGGTCTCGCTCGGAGTGGTGTCCAATTCGATCGGGGTGGTGGCCGAGCAGCTGCGGGGGGCGGGTATCTGCCAGGTGGGGCCCGGCGCCGGGACCCCGGTGTCCCTCGTGATCGACTCCGCGCTGGTCGGCGTCGCGAAACCGGATCCCAGGATCTTCCACCTCGCGTTGCGGGAAATGGGCGCCGAGCCGGAACGGACCGTCTACGTCGGTGACACCGCCCGGATCGATGTCGACGGCGCGCTCGCCGCCGGCATCCGGCCCTTGCACCTCGACCCGCATCGTGACTGTCCCGATCCGCCGGGGAGGCACGAACATCTGCGCGGTCTCGGCGACCTGGCCGCGTGGGTGCGCGCTCATGGGCACTGACGACGTCCGCGCACCGAACCGCTGGGTGCTGCTCACGGTGAGCCTGATCGCCTGGGCCGTCGGTGCCACCGCGGTGTTTCACCTTTCTTTGGTGCTGCCCGCTTTGCGTACCGCGACCGGAATGTCGCTGGCGCTGGGGGGCGCGCTGGTCGGGGTCGCCAACGGCGGGCTGACAGTTGCCATGCTGGGCTGGGGTGTGGTCGCCGACCGCTTCGGTGAACGCCGCGCCATGGCGTGCGGACTGGCCCTGTGCGCTCTGTTCCTCTGCGTGGCCGCGGCCACCGACAGCGTCGTGGCCCTGTTCGCCGTTTTCTCTCTCGTCGGGATGACCGCGAGTTCGGTGTACGCGCCGAGCGGGCAGGCGGTGGTGCGGCGGTTCCCCGCCCGGCAGCGGGCCTTGGCCCTCGGTCTGACCCAGACCGCGACACCGCTCAGTTCGGCGGTGGCAGCGGCGATCGTGCCGGGGGTCGCGGCCCGCTACGGCCTGGCGGCCGTCTGGCTCGGGATGGCCGGGCTCTGCCTGCTGGCCTCAGTGCTGGTGGTGCTGTTCGGCCGGCAGCCGCGGCCGGCCGCGAGCCCGGCGGACACGGTGTCCGGCGGATCGGGGAAGGTGCCGTGGCGGCGGATCTATGGGGCCTGCGCGGTGCTGATACTGCCGCAGTCGGCGCTGCTCACGTTCAGCGTCAGCTATCTCGTCGACGATCGGGGCTGGCACCCGGTCCAGGCGGGATGGCTGCTCGGCGGGGCACTCCTGCTCACCACGCTCACCCGGCCGCTGGCCGGCCACCTCGCGGACCGCCTCGGCGCTCCGATGGGAGTGATGCGGATCTTCGCCTTCGGCAACGCCGTCGTGCTGGCGCTCGTCGTGATCGGCGCGGTGACCGGGACCTGGCTGGGCACGGTGATGGTGCTCTTCGCCTGCGTCTCGACGGTCACCGGCTATGGGCTGGCCTCCACGGCCGTCGCCGGATTCGCCGCGCGGGCCCGGCTGGGACGGGCGCTGGGGGTGCAACACACCTTGCAGAGCCTGGTGACCACTTTCGGCCCGGTGGTGTTGAGCGCCGTCATCGGCAGAGCCGGATACGCGGGGGCGTTCGCCGTGATCACCATCGCTCCGCTCGCCGGCGGGGCGCTGCTGCCGGTGACGGCCGAACGGGCAGGTCAGTCCCGCCAGCAGTGTTCGAGTACTTCGGTGGACGGCGCGTCGGCGAGGATGGCCTGGTGGACTCGACGCAGATAGGTGGAGGGTTCCACCCCGGTCTGCGAGACCAGGGTCCGCCGCGCGTCCAGATAGGCGCCCAGCGCCTCGCCTTTACGCCCGGATCTGTACAGCGCGAACATGTACTGCGACCAAGTGAGTTCCGAGATCGGGGAAGTCGTGACCAGCTCGCGCAGTTCACCCACCACCTCCTTGTGCAGCCCCATCCGGAGCCGTGCCTGGATGAGGTCGTTCAGCACGTCGATCCGGCGCCCTTCCAAAGCGGTGATGGGCGCCGCCAGCGCGGGGGTGACGCGGACGTCTTCGAGTGGTTTTCCACGCCACAGAGCCAAAGCGCTGCTCAGGCAGTCGACGGCGAGTTCGTGTTCGGATCGCCGCAGCGCGGCCCGGCCCTGTGTCGCGAGCCTGTCGAAGACGGACAGGTCGAGTTCGTCGGAGCGCACACGCAGCAGGTACCCGGGCATCCTGGTGATCAGCCTGTCCCGGCCGGCGTCGCCGGCGGACTCGAGCAATCGGCGGAGACCGGCGACATAGCTGTAGACGTTCGCCGTCGCCGAGCGCGGAGCCGGGCCGTCCCACAGCATCCCGGTGAGCCGGTTCACCGAGACGATATGGTTGGCGTTGAGCAGTAATACACTCAGCAGTGCTCGTTGTTTCGGTGTGCCAAGGCCACCCGCCCGAGTCGTCGGGCCGGCTTCGACGGGACCCAGAACACGGAAATCCATTGGTCATGCCCCCCATGCCCCCGGGAACCGCCCGGGGATCGAACTGGCGACTGCGCGTCCACGTTGTGACACTTTGTGCCAGAGTGTCACAACGTGGGGGTTCGTGCAACGCGCCCGAACTGCCGTTTTCAACCGAATGGGCCTTGACCGCGCGGTGTGCCGCGCGTTCACGGCGTAGTCGGCACTTTCTCGCCGAGTATACCCCCGGGATTCGGAGTCGGAATACATTTCGGGGCCGTTCTGGATGACGTAAGCTGACCATCGGGGCTATTCATTGCGAAATCTTCTTCGCGGAAGGCGTGTCATGATCTTCACCGATGAGGAACTCCTGCGGATCCCGCAGGATCGGATGGCGGCCGCATATATGGAGTACAGGCGGTCCGGATATGAGTTCGTGTATCGCGCGGCCTTGGAGAACGGCGTGCTCGGCGAACTCGTCACGCCGGGGACCGTAGCGCAATTCGTGGTCAGACATGGTGTCGTGCCGGGAAAGACGGTGGTGGCAGAGCTGCTTCTCGAAGCGCTGAACAGGTGTGGAGCGGTTCGCCGCGTCGGCGATCGGCCCGCGCGTTTCGCCGCGGTGACCGATTATGTTCCACCGCGATCGATCGACGATGAGCTGATCCGTTTGGCCACCGGGAAACCGAGTTACCGGGAACTCGGCTACAGCGGGAGTTTCGGTCGTGTGGTGGCGTCGCTGACCTGTGAAGGAAAGCAGGCACTGTCAGGTTTCGACGCCTCGAACGCCGATCTCTGGGATCAGGGAATGCAGCTTCCGTATTATCGGTACGCGCGATTGTGCGCGGTGCGCACCCTCGTTTCCGCCGGTGTCGATTTACTCGATCTGGCTTCCGGAACCGGATTGGGGTTGCTGGAACTCGCGCGTCACGCGATCGGCGGATCCCAGGGCCGGTTCGTCGGGGTGGAGGTCAGTCCCGATTTCGTCCGGGTCTCAGCAGAACGAATCGCCGGTACCCCTCGGATCCGCGTCGTCCAAGGGGATCTGGAACACCCCCTCGCGCTTCCCGGAGCGCGGCGTTTCGACGGTGCGATGCTGGTCGGCGCCTACCACTATCTGCGGGATTCGGCGCCGTTGTGGCAGAGCCTGGCGCGGCTGGTGCGGGCCGGTGGCGTGGTGTGCCTGGCGATGGCGTACTTCCGCACCGGCAGCTATGACCAGGAGCTGGTCGATCTCCGTTACGCGCAAAGGCATCCGGTCGCGCGTCCGCGCACCCGCGCGCAGGTGATCGCCGAGGCGGGGGCGGCGGGTTTCGAGCTGGAGCGCGAATTCTGGTTCGGCTGCTTCGGCTGGCTCGCCTTCCGCGGGACGGCCGCTCAGAACGCGTAGGGCAGCGCCTCGTGGCCGAATTCCAGGTAGGCCACCCGGCCCGTGTCACGCGCCCGGCGGCAGGCCTCGATCCGCCGGGCGATGTGCGGGGCCATCAGTTCCCGGAACCCGAGCGTGTCGACGAACCGGCAGTCCGACAGCTCGTCGGCGGGAAGCCGGATCGCGGGGACCAGCTCGTCCGGGATCCGGCCGTCGAAGACGAACACGTTCGCGTCGTCGCGGCCGTCCCGCGGCGGTATCCAGTCGACCCCGGCGAGTGGGCCGAGCACCGGGGCGATCCCGAGTTCCTCAAGCAATTCCCGCTCGCACGCCGTGAGCGGCGACTCGCCCTCCTCGATCACCCCGCCGGGCAGGCCCCAGCCCGGTTTGTAAGTGGGTTTGACGACGAGAATGCGCCCGCGGTCGTCGAAGAGCATGCCCGCGGACGCACCTCTGGTGCCCGGCCGCGTGCTCAGCGGCTGCTGCCCGAGTAGACGCCGTCCGACCAGGTGGCGCCGGGGTGGTGCACCGCGTCGGGTTTGATCCCGCTGATCCCGCCGTGAAGGGTGGCCTGGAACAAAGCGGTCCGGGCGCTGACCTCGATCCGCGTCAGGTTCTCGACGGCCTCGTCCAGGTGGCGGGCGAAGACGAAGACGCCGTGGCGGTAGACCACGAAGCCGAGGCCGTGCCGGTTCAGTTCGGCGGCGCGGGGGCCGAAATGCTCCAGCATCTGCGGGTTCACCGTGTGAACGTAGCCCGCGATCACGTCCGGGCGCGACCCCATGCATTCGGCGACGTCGATGGTCACCCGTCCGGCGAGGACGTCCTCCTTGACCGAGGGATCATCGGAGGAGAAGCAGGGCACCTCGCCCATCGTGTCGAGCTTGTTGGTGCAGGAAGGCACGCCGAGCCCGAGCGAGGCGAACGCCAGGCTGTACGGCGCGTGGGAGTGCACGATCGCGTTGCAGTCCGGGAATTCCCGGTAGATCGCCAGATGCAGTGGCGCGTCCGGGGGCGCCAGATCAGTGGCGCGTTCGACGATCGCGCCCTCGGGGCTGTAGACCATCAGGTTGCGGGCGGTGATATCCCATCGGACGAACGCGGAACTCGCGGTGGTGCTGACGATGTTCCCGGTGCCGGCCCGGACGCTGACCGAACCGCCCGCCGGGTCCAGGGTCCCCCAGCGGGTCATGTCGCTGACGGCCCGGATGATGTGGTTGCGTTCGGCTTCGTGACCCATCTGGTGATCCTTTCGATCTATGCCGTCCGGTCAGGTACCGGCGGCCGCGGGAGGTTCCGGTTCCCCGCCCGAACCTCCCGCGCGAGCCGGGCGTAGGCGAGGAAACAGCGGGTCTGGGAGAACGATCGGGCGTTGATCCGGGCGCGGCAGCCGAGGGCTTCGAGCCTGCTCTCCGACCATCCGGCGGCTTCGGCCAGCGCGGAGGCGAGCCCGGCGGGATCGTCGGCGGAATAGACGAGTCCGGTGACTCCGGGTATCACGAGCTCGGTGCTGCCGCCTCGATCCGGCACGATCTGCGGGATCCCGGCACCCCCGGCTTCGAGCACGGAACGGCCGAAACCTTCGATGTCGCACGCGGCGACGAGGACGTCGGTGGCGGCAGGCCAACGGTGGTCCGGGACCTCGCCCCGGAAGCGGATGTCGCGGCCGGGACGGAGCCCGTCGGCCAGCCGCCGCAGCTCCGGTAACGCTGAACCGGTCCCGTAGATGTCGAGGCACGCGTGCGCGGCGAGGTCGTCCGGTAACAGCGCGAAGGCCCGGATCACCTTGTCGATCAGTTTCCACGGCTCGGTTCGGGCGACCACGGCGAACCTGCGTGGCGACAACGGATCCCGCGGTCCCCGGTACAGGCCGAGGCGGACGGCGTTGTGAATGGTGATCGCTTCGACTGGTTTCGCGGACAGTTCCCTGATACTGCTCGTCGCGGCCCGGCTGACACCGACCCACCGGCTCGCGCGGGAGAGCACGTCCCAGTCGAGTTCGCCAGGGAGCCGGGGGACCAGCCGCCGTCGCCGAAGATCTACGGTGCGCAGACGCTGGTCCGCCACCAGGATTCCCCGCAATATCGAGACGACCGGCACGTGGAACGACTCCGCCGCGACGATGTCGACCATCGCCGTCCGGTGCGCCCCGATGAGCACCGTTCCGGCCGGATCCTCATCGAGTTCGGCGCACAGCGCCCGTTCGTAGGCGTCGTGATCCGCGACCTGCCGGACCCGGACGCCTCGCGGATCGGGCGCGGGCGCGCGGCCGCCGTTCCACCAGATGACGACGACCTCGATCCCCAAGAGCGCGCGGAGACCCCGGGCCAGCTCGACTGTCGATCGCTCCGCACCACCGGACGCCGTCGTCAGCCAGGTGAGCACCACACGCCGCAAAGGCGCTTGGCTCGCCGGTGATCGCGGAACCCATCGTGTGGCCATTGGGCTCACTCTGCCAACCGGATCCACAGCAGACCCACGCGAACACCACAAAGATCCTACAATTCTTGCAGGCGTTCGGTGTGTCCACCGTGGACCACAAGGGAACAGAGCACTGCCCGCCTGCTGCTCCGACCGGTACCGGTGCGGGAGCGGTCGCGATGAGGTTCTGTGCCACCGGCTCTTGAGACCTCGGTTGCGACCATGCTCCGGGTCGACTTTGACCGCCGGGCGGAAGAGGCCCGGCAGTCCGTGCGGGCGCTGGTGCGGTTGCCGAGGCGCGACACGATGCACGCGGGATCCGCCTGGAATGACGCACAGGGGCCTACCAGGCCGAGGTGGAAAGAAAAGTTGCGCTGTTCGCCGGTCACGCCGGAGGCACGGCTGCCGTTTTACTGCTCTCTGCAGGGGAATGACGTCAGTTTCGACAGGGAGGAACAGCGTGGTCAGCGAAAGGTGGACGTTCGCGCGGGCGGGGGTCGCGGCCGTGCTGCTCGCTTCGGTGATCTCGTGCGGGGTACCTCCGGCTACGCCGTCTGCTCCGGCGGGCAAGTCGGTCGCCGGGGAGGCGCCTGCGGTTCCCGTGGCCGAGGCACGGAAGCTGCTGGGCACGGTGCAGGTCGCGGTGCGCGGGGTGCTGGACGGGTATGACCGGGACAAGTTCCCGCACTGGAAGACCGTGTCCGGCCGCTGCAACGTCCGGGAGGAAGTGCTCAAACGCGCCGGCGAGAACGTCGAGGTCGACGCGGACTGCGCTCCGACGTCGGGGTCCTGGCACAGCCCTTACGACGGCGAGACGTGGCGGAAGGCCTCCGATGTCGATGTGGACCACGTGGTGCCTTTGGCTCATGCCTGGGTCAGTGGCGCGAAGTCGTGGGATCAGGCCAGGCGGGAACAGTTCGCCAACGACCTGACCCGTCCGCAGCTGCTGGTGGTGACCGACAACGTGAACCAGGAGAAGGGCGACAAGGCACCGGATGAGTGGAAGCCACCACTGGTGTCGTTCTGGTGTGCCTACGCGACCGCCTGGATCGTCGTCAAAGCCGGGTACGGCCTGTCGATCACCGTGCCGGAACGAACCGCGCTGGCGGGCATGCTCGACCGGTGCCGGTGAGATGATCTGCTCAGACGAGTCCCGGTCTCGGGAGAGGACCCCCGTCGGCTTGGGGGATCCCACGTAGTCCTGGGGCCGATGCCACGTGGATGAGGAGGCGTGACCATGAGGCGGCAGATGAGCCGGCGGATGGTGAGCATGGCGGTGGGTGAGTTGGTCAGTGTCGTGGTGTTCTTCGTCTTCTTCGGGCTGGCTGAGGTGCCACCGACGGCCGCGAACGTGTCGGGGTTCCTGCTCGCCGCGGTCATGCTGGTACAGGGCAGCGTCTACTGGATGGGTAAACGCCGCCAACTCGAAGGTCGCCGTGGCGCCGTTACCTTCGTGGTTCGCGTGTTGCGGGTGCTGGCGCCGGTGAACGTGGCGCTGATCGCGATCGGTGTCGTTCCGATCCTGATGGAGGCGCCGTCGGGATCGTCGGGTCGTTTCTGGCTGGGCGCCGCGTTGTGGCTCCTTGCCGTCGCCGAGTACGTCAACTATTTCCATGTTCAGCTGGCCTACGGGCGCCGGGCGGATCGCGTCTGGATCCTTCGCAATCGACGGCTCAGGAGATCTCATCTGGCTCGCGACATCTCGCGACTCCGATCTGCTGGGCAGGTTTGAATCTGGTCAGGGACGCAACAATTTGTCGTGCCGGTGGAGTTCTGTTCACCGGTTTCGCGATATGGTCACTCGTCAAGGGGTGATGAAATTTCGCGGATGATGTCGCGTGGTGGAACCTCCTCGGGGAGATGGAGTCCACGCCTGCCGACCATTCAGGGAACTTCACCCGGTTGCTTCGGAACGCGGCCTCTCGGGTGGCTGCGCCGCCGCCCGTCGCGCTGAGCCCGGATACCTGGCGCGGGGTGTGGGCAAGGCGGCGGGGATCGTGGCCGGAGTATTCACCTCCGAGGCCGTGAGCGACCATGTCCAGTCCTACGGTGGCGGTGACACCGACGCCAAGGTCGGCGGGGCCCTCGCCGCCGGCTCGGTCAACGGCGCCGTGGAGCACACCGTCGCCCACGGGACCGAATGGCTCCTCGACCGGTTCGACAAGCTTCCGCCGGAAGCGCAGGACCGTCTCATCGAGTTCCAGACCTAGTACTGACCCTCGGTCCGCTCGCGCGCCAACGGACTCCGCGTCGTGACAGCGGAGAACCTCGATACCGGCTCACCGGTTCTCTGAGGATTGGCGCTTCGCTCACCCGGGCGACCGGCCGATCACGGTCGTCGCGGGGGGATCCGGTGCTGCCGAGAGGGTTCTTGCGTCCTCTCGGGGAAAGCACTGATCACGACAGGAAACTCGAACCGTGGCCGACCGGGTGCCCGAGCCGCGGGCGCGCGCCCCGAGTCAGGTGTCGTCGCCGGAACCCGATCACCCCGGCCCGGGGGTGATGTGGAACCACGGGTCTTCGGTCTTGCACATCGGGGGCAGAGAAGCAACGAGCATTCGAGCGAATCGACTGTCCGTGGCGGATTCTTCGAAGGCGACTCAGGCTTTCACGAGGATTTAACCGGTCTTCTGTCTGCGCTCAATGACAAAGTGTGTTTGACAGAGTCTTTGCAATGCCTTTACTTTGGTGGGGCGATGATCAATCCGCATCGCGTTCCCCGAGCACCTCGGAGGCAGGGTATGAACGAACTGGTCAAGAAAATCGCCCAGGACGGTGTGTGGACCAAGTGGGTCGCCGCGAACTCGGCGCCGGCCGCGAACAAGGACGGCTGCATTTCGCGGGCCAAGGAGGGGTGCATTTCGCGCTCGCAGAGCCGCTCCTGACAGACTCCCGGGCCGGTGGCCGGCGATCGCGACGCGGTCGCCGGCCACCGGTGCGGCATCACACGACGGGTGACCATGACGAGCCAGTTCACGACCGACGTGGCCGAGATGATCGACCAGGTCCGCGATATCCCGCTCTACCGTGATTCCGTACGGACCGGGGATTTCCCGGTGCTGGAGAAGTCCGCCATCGCGGACGGGTTCCCGGACAACTGGATGACGCCGAAACTCAGGGCGGCGCTCGACTCGGGGGAAGCCGAGTTCGTGCTCTCCACGGGCACGAACCACGCGCGAATGCAGTTGATCCGGCCACCGTACTTCCTGCTCAAATCCTATTACCGGCTTTGGAGCGAGCATCCCGCGCTCGCGCGCACCTGGGAGCTCGGCTGTTCGAGGGTGTCGATCACCACGGTGCTCGCGACCGAACACGTGGCGAGGGTCAACGCCAAGGCCCGCGGTGAGACAGCCGCCGAGCACCCGGCCCTGGCCGATCGGCGCCTCGACGACCGCACCGTCTATCTGAACCAGACGCTGGATCCGGCGTTGTGGCGCCGATCCGACGTGGAGCGCATGCTCGACGAGATCGAGCAGACCCGGGCGGCCCATCCGGAGGGGCGTTACCACCTGGACTGTTCGAGTTATCACCTCGCGCACCTCGTGCTCAAGGCACGCGCGTGGGGCCTGGACGACCGGTTCCCCGAGCCGGACAGCATCATCCACGCCTACGAGTACACCCCGGACAACGTCTCCCGGTTCCTGCGCGCGCGGTTCGCCTGCCCGATCGTCGATCTGTTCGGCAGCACGGAACTGGGCTATCTGTATTACAGCGACGGTCAGGCCGCCTATCGTCCGTACCTCGACCAGATGAAGGTCGAGCTCATCCCGGTCGAAGAGGGCAGCACCCTGTTCAGCGTGATCGTCTCCAGCGTCCGCAATCCGTACATGCCGCTCATCCGCTATCGGTCCGGGGACTGCGCGCGAACCGTCGACGGCAGCCCCGACCCCACCCGGATTTCACGGTTCTGCGGCAGGGAGAAAGAACTCGTCCGGGTCGGCGGCACGCTCGTCTGCCACGGCGATCTCGACCGCTGGACAGGCGAATGCGCGCCTTCGATCTTCCTCTATCGGCTCCGCGTCGGTGAGGGCTCCGACGCGGAGCTGGAATACACCACGTTCGACGGGGAGCCGATCGACGCGGCGGTTTCCGCCACGCTCGTCGACGCCCTGTCGGAAAACCTGGAGCTCTCCGTGACGCCGATCTGGCGTGAACACATCCCGATCGGGAAATCGGGAAAGTATGCCTGGCTTCATCCCGAATCCCGAAACGCTTAGGAGAATCGTGCCCCTTGTCTCCGAGACCGACCTGCGTTCTCTGCTCGGTGAGTCGCTGTACACCGAGGTGGTCGAGTACTTCACCGTGAAGACCGGCGAACCGGTCGAGTACGTGGAACGCCAAACACTCGAATGTCTTCGCTACCTTTATCTGGTCTCCGCGCACCAGGACGAACTCGCGGGCCTGTTCCTGCCGGTCGAGCAGGAGATCGACGAGATCTGGCACTACCTGATCCTGCAGACCAGCGAGTACCGGGAACTGTGCGAGCGGCTTCCCGGGCGTTTCTTCATCGAGCATCGCAGCATCAGCTATGGCGAGTACCAGGAGGAACCGCCCCGAGAACAGGCGGCGGCCGAGGCCCTGCGCTGGATTCCCTTGTACGTCAGCGAATTCGGCCCGTTCGACGATGGCGCTCTGCCGCACTGGACGATGGTGCGGTTCCTCGTCGAGGAACTGGGCATGTCCCTGGAGCAGATCGCCGACCTGGAGTCGGCCACGGTCAGCTGAGGGCCTTGCCGCGGAAGACGTATGAAACCGCGACGCAGGTGAGCAGCTGGGCCACCAGGACGAAGCCGAAAGCCGTCGCGTGGCCGTGACTCAGCGCCACCGAGAACACGGTGCCGAGTACGGCCACACCGACGGCCATCGACCCCTGTTGCGTGGTCACCAGCACTCCGCCCCCGACACCCGCGTAGGCGCTGGGCACCGCGCCGAGCACCGAAATGTTCGCGGCGCCCACCACCAAGGCCTGCCCGAACCCGATCAGCGCCAGCCCCGGCAGCGCGGTCCACACCGCGCCACCCAGCCAGCCCAGCGGCAACGCGGCGAGCAGCCAGGCCACGCCGAGTGCCTGGACCAGCGCGCCACCGGGAACGACCTTGGCGCCGAATCCGGCGCGCAGCGACGGAACGGTGAACGAACCGATCAGGAACGCCAGCGACATCGGGACCACGGCGAGCCCCGCGGACAACGGGGAGAGGCCGAACCCGTGCTGCAACGTCAAAGGCAGGGCGAACAGGAAACCGCCCCACGCGGCGAGGAAGGGGCCGAGCATCAGCAGCCCGCCACGCACCCGCGGCTCGGTGAGGACGGCGGGCGGCAGGAGCGGCACCATGCCGGTCCCGGCCACCCGCTTCTCCGTGCGCCACAGGACGACGGCGGCCACCGGCGCCACCAGCAGCGGCACGATCACCCACCACGGCCAGCCGAGCACCGGGCCGCGGTTCACCGGCACGAGCACCAGCAGCACCAGCGCGCCGAGCAGCGCCGTACCCCTCAGGTCCACACCGACCGGGTGGTCCGACCTGGACTCGGGCACCAGCAACGAGGTCAACGCCGCGGCGGCCAGCCCGAGCGGCAGGTTGATCAGGAACAGCAGGCGCCAGGACATGCCCCAGAGATCCATCTGCAGGAGGACGCCCCCCAGGAGAAGCCCCAGGATCGCGGCCAGTCCGCTGACCGCGGCGTACCGGCTCATCGCGCGGGCCCGGCGTTCGGTGGCGACGGCCGCCTGGATGGTGCCGAGGACCTGAGGCGGGATCAGCGCCGCCGTGGCGCCTTGCGCGATCCGCGCGGCGACCAGCCACCCCGCCGACGGGGCGAGCGCGCACAACGCCGACGTGAGCACGAATCCCAGTAGCCCGAACACCAGCACCCGACGTCGCCCGAACGCGTCGCCGAGCCGTCCGCCGAGCACGAGCAGCAAGGTGAACGCGATGCCGTAGCCCGCGACGACCAGTTCGAGATCGGCGTTGCCCGCGCCGAGATCCCCGGCGATCGTCGGCAGCGCGACGTTGACGATGAAGGAGTCCATCATCGGCAGCAATGTGGCCAGCAGCACGACACCGAGCCCGAGGGAGGACAAGAGGGAATGTCCGGCGCGCCCGGGCGGAATGGTCGTCCGATCACTCATCGCGTCACCGGCCAGGCCCGCTTCCGCGGGAGAGGGCGAACCCGCGGTAGCCGTCCGCGGCCACGGAATCGCAGATGCGGCGGTAGACGTCGAGCCCGCCGGCGTACGGCATGAACACCCGCGCCTTGCCGTCGATGTTGGCACCGAGATAGTAGGAGTCGGTGTGCTGGTAGAGCGTCCGGCTCGCGGCCGCGGCCACCTGGCAGGCCCAGTCTTCCTGGGATTCCGGCTCGGCCTCCGCGACGAGCAGGTCCGCGGAGCGCAGGGTCACCAGCAGGTCTCTTACCCAGCCGACGTGGTGTTCGATCGCCCGGAGCATGTTCGACAACACCATCGTGCTGCCGGGACCGGTGATCGTGAACAGGTTCGGGAAGCCGGCGACCGCCAGGCCGAGATAGCTCTTCGGCCCTTTCTCCCACTCCCGGGTCAGCGACGAACCGTCCCGCCCGGTGATGTTCATCCGCGTGAGCGCACCGGTGAAGGCGTCGTACCCGGTGGCGAAGACCAGTACATCGAGTGGGAAGGTCTCGCCGGCGGTGCGGACCCCGCCCGCGATGATTTCCTCGATGGGCTCCGCGCGAAGGTCCACCAGCCGTACGTGGTCCCGGTTGAAGGTGGCGAAATAGTCGTCGCTGACGCAGAGCCGTTTCGTGCCGATGGGGTATCCCTTCGGCACGAGCCGTTCCGCGGTCTCGGGATCGGTCACCGTCGCGCGGATCTTGTCCCGGACGAAGTCGGCCAGCAGCGCGTTCGCTTCGAGATCGCGTCCGGTGTCGGTGAAGGCGGCCACGATGGACGTTCCGCCGAGGGCCCAGCGTTCCTCCAACACGGCCAGCCGGGTGGCGGGGCCGGTGTCCAGGATCGGTTTCCCGGTGCCCGGCACCACGTGCCCGAACCGGGTCGTGCTCGCGAGAGCCACTCGTTCGTCGTACTTCGCGGGCTCGGCGGCCTGCTCGGCTTCGGTCAGCGGGCGGTTTCCCGCGGGCACGCTGAAGTTCGGTGTCCGCTGGAAGACCACGACATCGGCGGCCTTCTCGGCGATCTCCGGGAGCACCTGGATCCCCGAAGATCCGGTGCCGATGATCCCGACGCGCTTGCCCGCGAGATCGACCGGTTCGTGTGGCCAGCGGCCGGTATGGAAGCTTTCGCCACGAAACCTCGAGATCCCCGGGATTTCCGGTGTGTGCGCGGCGGACATGCAGCCGACGGCGGTGACCAGGAAGCGGGTCCGCACCGTGTCTCCGTGCTCGGTGCGCACCGACCAGACGCCGGCCGAGTCCTGGAAGTCCGCGGCCACGACCCTGGTGCCGAACGTGATGAGCGGCAGCAGCCCGGCGCGGTCCGCGAAGTGCTCGGCGTAGCGCAAGATCTCCGGCTGGGCGGCGAACCGCTCGCTCCAGACCCAGTCGCGGTGCAGCGTCCGGTCATGGAGGAAGCAGTAGTCGACACTCTCGATGTCACACCGCGCGCCGGGATACCGGTTCCAGTACCAGGTTCCGCCGACACCGCTACCGGCTTCGTAGGCATGGCAACGGAAGCCTGCCTTTTTCAGCTCGGAAAGCAGGTGCAGCCCGGCGAATCCGGCGCCGATCACCAGGACGTCGTAGTCGATTCGCCCGCGGTCACCCAAGAGGTCCTCCTTCAAGCGCCTCCGGAGCGCCCTTGCCCTGTCGTCCTGGCCGACCCTACCGGTGAAAAGGATCTTTTGGACAGATCGGTCACCCGACTGTCGAAGTCCTGCGGCTTTTCGTGCGCTACGCTGACGCCGTGGAACGAGCCGCCCGCCCGTCCCCGCCGGCCATTACGGGCGCCGAGCCACGTCAGGCGGGGGAGGGCGATCCGGTGACCAGGGTCTTGATCTGTGACGACCGGCGTCACGTCCGGGAAAGTCTCACCCGCGCGGTGGCCGGCGTGCCCGGTGTCAAACACCTCGACTGCGTCGCGCGCGCCGACGAGCTCTCGATCCGGTATGCCCGCGCGCGGGCCGATCTGGTCCTGATCGGCACCCGGCGAGCCGCGCCGGACGGCCTCGAATCCGCACGGTCGCTCATCGCGGCCCATCCCGGCGCCAACGTCGTCGTGTTCGGTGAACCGGACGACGTACCGGCGATCGTGACCGCCATCGCCGACGGTCTGCGCGGCTACTTACGCTGGGAGGTCTCGCGGCCGGAAGTCATCGCCCTGTTCGCCGCCACACTGGCGAAAGTGTCGATCCCTGCCCCGCGAGAACCTTCGACGTCCGGTGTGAAGCTGAGCGAGCGTGAACTCCAAGTGCTTCACGGGGTGAGTGAGGGAAAGAGCAACGAGGAGATCGGCCGCGAGCTGTCCCTGTCCGGGAACACGATCAAAACCCACGTCCGTGGGCTGTTCGGCAAGCTCGGCGCCCGCGATCGAGCGGAAGCGGTCGCGCAGGGTTTCCGGTGTGGCTTCGTGAGCTGACGTCACCCCGGCCGGCGTCCGCGCCTCAGTCGTGAGCGGCGTGGTAGTCGATGGTGCAGTCGGCCAGTCGCCGCGCGGCGTCCGACGCGTGGGTCGAACACAGTGATCCGGTCACCCCGTCCTGGTCGGTGGCCGTCGCGGTGGCCGGTTCAGCGCAGGGGGTGTGGAGCCGGTCGTAGTCCCAGGTGTGGGAGCAGCCCTCGGTGGTGCACCAGGACCGGTCTCCGAGCGAGCGCAAGGTGACGCCGTGGACCGGGCAGATGCCCCAGGGGACGTCGCACAGGTTCGGATCGCGGGCCACTCGGACGCGGGCGAGGTGGTCGGCGCTCCGGCTGATCTCGTCGGTGCATTCGGCCAGTTCGCCGGTCGCTTGGAACAGGGGCCGGGCCAAGCGCCGCAAGTGCGCGTCTGGGGTGGTCCGCAGTCGCGCGGCCATCTCCGCGGTCCGTTCGGCGAGGTCGTCGGCTTCGGCGGCCAGCGCCCGCAACTCGGCCGGCATGGGTTCCGGGGTCTTCGGCTCAGGCATCTTGGTCCCTGCTGGGTGATCGGGCTTTGGTCGGCGAGGAGGCTGCTGGTGCTGATGGCGGAGCGGCTGCCTCCAGAGGGGCACTGTGTCGTAGTGCCCGGGATCCGGTTCCCTGCCTGTCAGGTCTTCGGATCCGTCGGGGGATCGTGCCTCGGCGAATCGGCTTCGTTCATCATGTCTCCTGTTCCCCTCAGGCGGATCGCGCGAACGGGACGCGCGCGGTCGCGGCTGCCTGCAGGTACCCCGGAAACCGTCCGGTCAATCCGTGTGTTCGCGCGGGCGGTGCGTGATCGGCAGATCCGATCCCGGCACCGGGAGCTGCGTTCGTGACGACGAAGTGCTCGCCTCGCTCGAAAACGACACGCGCCTCGCACCAAAGATCGAGGACGTGACCGAAGAACTTGCCCGCCAGGTCGAAACGAAGCGGCTGAACCAGCTTGCCTGTGCCGCGCCGTTCGATGTCACTCGTTCGGTCCGCGGCGGATGAGAGGGCGGGGCGCCGGTTCGACCGGCGCCCCGCCCTGTGATCGTGCTCGCCGAGGATCAGTCGGTGATGTGGAGGTCGTTGCCGGAGCCGACGGTGAGGTGGCTCAGGTCGGCGGCGATGCCGCCGCCGAGTGCGCCGTTGCCGACGTTGCTGACGACGTCGTGGACGTCGTTGACGGAAGCCGCGTGCGAGCCGATGTCCCCGATGTGGTTGGTGACGTCGCCGACGTGGTTGGTGACGTTGCCGACGGCCGAGTCGTTCGCGACGTCGTCGAGGTGGGAGGTCACGCCGGACACCTTGCCGGCGATGTCGCCGACGCCGTGGGCGGTCACGTCGCCGATGGTGTGCTCCAGGCCGGTGTTCACGCCCAGGGTGCTGGTGAGGTCGCCGACGGTGGAGCCGACGCCCTGGGTGCCGTCGATCGCCGAGTCGAGACCGGAGACGTCCTGCAGCCCGGAAGTGAGGTTGCCGCCGTCGAGCGCGCCGGTGACGTCGCCGCCGGTGACGTTGCCCGCGACATCGCCGACGGCGCCGGTGACCGCGCCTACCGGGGCGATCTCCTCGCCGCCGATGTTGTCGATGTTGCCCGCGAGGTCGCCCGCCGCGGTGAAGGGCGCGGCGGCGTTCTGCGTGATCGCGGTCATGCCGCCGACGGCGCCGAGCACGTTGTTCTCGGAGGTGGCGTCGCCGAGGGCGAGGTTCTGGGTGAGCGCCTTGAGCTGCTCGATGGCACCGGCCTGGCCGTTGGTGATCGAGTCGAGGTCGAGGCCGTTCTCGCCGCCGAGGGTGTTGGTGGGGGCGTAGTCGAGGACGAGCGGCAGGATCTCGTGCAGGTCCGCGCCGGAGATGTCGCCGAGGCCGGCGTCGTTCAGTGTCTGCTGCGGGTTGTTCCCGAAGGAGTCGCGAGCCGACGGGTCGTTGAGCAGGTTGAGCGTGAAGTCGTACAGGGACTGCGTGGGGTTCATCGACCGGGCTCTCTGTGGGGACCGTTGTTCCTTGGACGGACCGAAGCTAAGCCCCGGCCCGGGGACGGGACATCGGGTACGACACCTAACGGTGATCTTGTGAACCACCGAGGGGGTCTGATCACCCGTTAGGGGATTCCGTTGGTTTGTGACCGGCGTCTCATTTGTCGACTGGGGGTCACGACGCCCATCTATCGGGACCGCCGGTCTCGAATCCTTCGTGGGTGACCACTTCCGGGGCACCGTTTCGAGGGAGGTACTCGGCGTCATGGACGAGCTGTTGCCGTCGCAGCTGAGAGAGGTGCTGGCCGCGATCGACACCGACCCGGAGGCCGGGGTCCGAGTTGTCCTGTCTGGGCCACCCGGGTACGGGAAGTCGACGGCGCTGGCCGCGGTCGCGCGTCACTATCGCGCCGGCGGCGCCACCGTCCTTTCCCGCGAGGACCTGAGCGCGGCGACGGCCACCGACGCGGTGGTCCTGATCGACGACGTCGACACACTCACCGCCGGTGAGCGGGACCTGCTGGTGGGCCTGGCGGCCGGTGTCTCCCGGCTCGTGGTCACGCATACTCCGGGCGCGGCGGGGTTCGTGGCCGCGGAGCTGCTCACCCCGGCCACCCGGCACATCCGCCTGCCCGCCTGGACCGTGGGGGACGTGGCCCGGTTCGCGGGCCGGTCGCTCACCTCCGAGCGCGCGGCGGCCGTCCGGCGGGCGACCTCGGGGGTACCAAGACTGGTGGCGCGCTGCCTCGCCATACCCGTCGTCGACGAGCTGATCGACGAACTCCGCGGCGAGCTGGACCAGCTGGGCGAACCGGGAACGACCTACTTGATCGTCGCCGGTGTCGCGGGAGGCCGGGACATCGAACTGCTCGCGATCGCCTTGGGCGGATCCCGCGACGACGTCTCGGCGGTCGTCGAGCGGGTCCGGGGTGCGGGACTGCTCGACGCCGACGACGCCGTCCCGCCGGTGGTCGCACGGGCGGTGCGCGCCCACGTCGGTGTCGACCGGGCGTTGACCGTCCTGGTGCGGATGCTCGAAGCCCTGCTCGCCGGGGGACAGCCGGTCCTGCCGATCGCTCGTGAGCTGCAGCGGCTCGGGGCCGGGGGAGCGGTCGTGCGGGCGGGTCTCGAAGCCGCGGCCGCCGAAGTGGTCTTGGACGACCCCGCCATCGCGACCGATCTCTACGCCGCGGCGGTGCGGGGTGGCAGCTCACGGACGCGACTCGCGCCTGCCTGGGCGCGAGTGGCTGTCCTGTCGGGACAGCTCGACCTCGCGTTGCGGCTGGGTGACGAACTGCTCGGCTCGGCCGACCCGGTGGCGCGGCGCCGTGGCGCTCTCGTCGTGGGGACGGTCATGGCCCGGCGCGGCGATCTCGCCCGTGGCGCTGAACTCTTGCGCTGGTCCGGCGAGCCGGGAGCGCTGCTGCTCGCGGACCTCGCCGGCATCGCGCTGGGCGAGGTCGCCGCCGACGGACAGACCGTGGCGGAAGAGCCTGTTCCGGCGTTCGGGCATGTCGCCGGGCGGATGCTCGACGGGATCCGCGAGTCCATCACCGGGCGGTCCGGAGCCGCGCTCACGACCCTGCTGGCCTCCTCGGACACGGCCGAGGCCACCGGTATGGCACATCTGCTGCCGGATTCCCCGGCCGCGCTCACCGCGACAGTGGCTCTGCACGCGGCCGAATTCGATCTCGCCCACGGCGTCCTGACCCGCGCGGCCGCCGATGATCGGCACGAGCTTCTGCTGGGCTGGACCGCGATGCTCCGCGGCGACCTCGCCACGGCCGAGACACACCGTTCGTCCCTGCAAGAGCAGACCGGTCGGCTGTCGCCGCGGGACGAGCTCTTCCTGCGCGCCCTCGAACTCGGACTGGCCCGCCGCGCCGACACCCCGGACGCGACCCGCGAGGCCTGGGCGGGTGCCTACGAGGCGATGATGAGACAGCCGGTCACCCTGTTCTCCTTGCTGCCCCTGGGAGAACTGCTCATCGCGGCGGCACGGGTCGACGAGGGATTCCGCGTCGCCGCCCACCGCGAACAAGCCTTCGAACTGCTCGACCGGCTCGGCAGACCGGCGCTGTGGTCGGCCTGGCTGCACTGGTCCGTGTTCCATGCCGCCGTCGTCTCCGGCGACCGGGATACGGCCGGCGACGCGATCGAGAACCTCACCGGGCACTCCACGAGCGGGCGCCTGCTTCCCGCGTTCACCGCCGCGGGTACCCAGTGGCTCGCGGTCCTGGACGGCGTCATCGATGTCGAGGCGGTACTGGCCGGGGCGAGGCTGCTTCACCGCGCCGGGCTGAGCTGGGACGCCGCCCGGCTGGCTGGGCAGGCCGCGATCCGTGCCACCGACCGAACCGCCATGACGACCCTGCTGCGCGCGGTCAAGCGATTCCCGTCCTCGGCGATCGGCGTCGCCGAAAACGCGACGCCCGCCCCCGCCGAGCTCCCCACTTTGACCCCGCGTGAAAGCGACATCGGGCGCCTCGTGGTCGAGGGCCACACCTACCGGGAAATCGGCGATCTCCTGCACATCTCCGGAAAGACCGTCGAGCATCACATGGCCCGCGTCCGAGCCAAACTGGGCGCCCATGACCGGCGCACGATCGCCGCGTTGCTGAGTGGGATGTTCGGCGAAAGGCAATGACAGCCACTCCGAGCTCGACGGTGCTTTTCGAGCCGGGCGGTAGGAAATTCGGCTATGGGGGTCCTAAATTCTTCCTGAGGGAATCTCCGGCGTCACCCACAGGCGTGATCATTTTCCCGGCGCCCACTCCTTGGCGTCCCTGCTGCGAATTGTTCATGGTCCGGATCAGGGCGTGACCGTTTTGACGAGGGTCGAATTCGATGTTCGCCCGAGGACAAGGAGCATGATCGTGAGCACTGTTCGCCGTCGCATCATCGCCATCGTCGCATTGCCCGCAGCGGCATTCGGCATCCTGCTGGCGGGCGCTGGAACCGCCTCGGCGGCACCGGCCGCCTCAGCACCTGCCGACCACGGCCATCATCACCACCACCACGGTCTCGGCCTCAATCTGAATCTCAGCGTCCTGCTGGGCCTGCACGGTCACGGCATCGGCTGGGACCACGACGGGTGCGACGACCACGGTGGTCTGCTGGGTCTCGGCTGATCCGGGCCGGCGGGTGGCCTCGCACGATGTTCGGTTCGTCGTGCGAGGCCACCCGCCGGGAGCGGGATCCGGATCGGACCAAGCTGTCCGGCCGGCGAGCACGAAAGCAGACTGTCCACGTAGTTCAGCTCTGCCCGCCGGCGGCAAAGGTCCGGCGGACGGGGTGCGCCCGTCGTCGTGCGTAGCCAGGACACGGGCGGGAAGGAGATCGTACGTGTTTGGCAAACGCTATGCCGCATCGATGATCAACCGGAGTGCGGAGAATCAGCAGGACCGGCGCCGATTCCTGCGCGCCGCCGGAGTAACCGGCCTGGGCGTGGTCGGTGTGGGGGCGCTCGGCGGAATCGCCGGCCCTGTCGCCTCCGCGGGAACCGTCCGGCAGGCCGCGGGCGAAGCGGCGTCCGAAGGCGTCAGCGACGGCGCCGTACTCAACTTCGCGCTCAACCTCGAGTACCTCGAAGCGGAGTTCTACCTGCACGCCGTCACCGGCAAGGGGCTCGCCGACTCGCTCACCACCGGAACCGGCACCCGTGGCGGGGTGACCGGTGGCCGTGCTGTGAAGTTCAAGACCAAGGCGGCGAAGCAGTACGCCCAGGAAATCGCCGGCGATGAAAAGGCCCATGTCGAGTTCCTGCGCACCGCTCTGGGCTCGGCCGCGGTGAGCCGTCCGGCCATCGACCTGCAGTCCAGTTTCACCGCCGCGGCACAGGCCGCGGGTCTCGTCCGGAAAGGACAGAGCTTCGACGCGTTCGCCTGCGAGGAGAACTTCCTGCTCGCCGCGTACCTGTTCGAAGACCTCGGCGTCACCGCGTACAAGGGCGCCGCTCCGTTGATCACCAACAAGACCTACCTCGAAGCCGCCGCAGGGATCCTGGCCGTCGAGGCGTACCACGCCGCGAACATCCGTTCCGCGCTCTACCAGCACTCCGGCGGCATCCTCGGGCTCGGTCTGCTCGGCCGCGATCTGCGGGAGGCGAGCGTGAAGCTGTCCGACGCCCGGGACAGCCTCGACGGCAAGACCGATCTCGACCAGGGAGTCGTGGATGGACAGGGGCGAGCGAACATCGTCCCGACCGACGTCAACGGCATCGCCTACAGCCGCTCGCCGGGTCAGGTTCTCAACATCGTCTACCTGACCCCCAAGGCCGCCACTTCCGGCGGCTTCTTCCCCAAGGGTGTCAACGGAGAGGTGAACACCAGCGACCCGAACGGCTGATCACACGTCTGACCGGTCCGGGTGGAAGACGCAGTCCACCCGGACCGGCCGGACACAGTCCAGCAAGGACTTCAGCGCTCATCGTGCCTTCGTGCGGGAACGAGCGCCCACACCACTTTTCCGTTTCCCTCGGGCCGGGCACCCCACTCCAGCGACAGGTGCGTGACGAGAAGAAGCCCGTGATAGCCGTGAACCGATCCGCTGCCGGATCTCGTCTTCAGGCTCTCGAGGTCCGGGTCGTCGTCGGTGACTTCGATCAGGACACCACGGATCTGCCTGGTGATCCGGAGTTCACCGGGCGTGGTCGTGTATCGGTAGGCGTTGGCGACCAGTTCGTCGAGTACGAGCAGTACCGCGCCCAGCGAATCTTCTTTGCCGTGACCGAATCCCAGGCAGCCGGCCACCGTCGAGCGCACACGGCGTTGCTCGGGTCGCTTCGCCAGGGCGAGCTTGATCTCCGCTGTCCAGGCCACGCGTTTGATCAGCCGGTCGAGTTCGAAGTCGATGTCTTCCGGGAAATCCGAGTCCTCGCGCATCCCGCTCCCTCGTCGGCACAGGTCTACGAGTTTTCGGGGCAACGACGGAAGCGGGCGGGTGGCGTCACTCGTTCGGTGCGACCAGCGATAGGCCGGAAACGGCCACGCGTCCCGCGGCAGCGCTTTCATCCCGGTCATCTCACTCCATGGCCACGGCGGCGACTGGAACCCGTCTGGGCACCGTCCGGATACGAATCACGTGTATGAGGCTCGGGGACAGGCTCACGGCGATGGCCATGCACGCGTCGGCGCGGTGGACCGTGCGATACGGGGAACCGTTGCGGTTCGCCGGGGGTGATCTGCCGAAGCCGGAGGTCGTCCGTGTCCCGACCCGGCATGGCCGAGTCCGCGTGTATGTCCACCGCCCGCCGGCTTCACCCTTCGATGGTGCGTACGTGCACTTTCACGGCGGTGCCTGGCTGATGCGCTACCCGGCCATGGACGACTGGTGGTGCCGCTATGTCGCGGCCACGACGGGTTTGACGGTGTACAACGTCGACTTCCGGTGCGGTCCTTATGCCGCGTTCCCGGTGGCGCAGCACCAGTGCTTCGACGTCGCGTCCTGGGCGGCCGGCGGGGCGAGGGTGGTGGTCGGGGGTTTCTCTTCCGGCGGCGGGCTCGCGGCGGCCGTCTGCCTGCAGGCCCGGGACGGGGGCGACTGGCTGCCCGCGCTGCAGATGCTCGGCGTGCCCGCGCTGGATCTCGCGAGCGATCCGGATCCGGCCGCGGGCGGGATGATCTCGCCGGGTCTGCGTGACCTGGTCCGCCGGGTGTACTTCCCGGACCCGTCGACCCGGCGTCATCCCTACGCGTCACCTTTGCTGGCCACTGATCTGACCGGATTGCCGCGCGCAGTCATTCTCACCGGCGAGCACGACGCTTTGCGCGGGGACGGTGACCGGTACGCGGCCCGGCTGCGCGAAGCCCGCGTCGACGTCGTGTACGACCAGACACCCGGGGTGGATCACTACTTCCTCACCGACGACCCCGTCCGGGCCCGCACGACCATGGCCTGGGTGGCTGACGAGATCCGCCGGGCTGTTTCAGACGCCGACCCGGAATGACGTCGCCGCTCGCACGGGGCCTTCGAAGATGCCCGTGGCGTTACACGAGATCGGAAAAATCACTCGGTCGGGTCCGCTATTCGACTTTGGGTACGAATTTCGCGCCCGGGTAGTTCGGTAGTGGGAATCCGGAATTCACTCGAAGTTGCGTGGTAGCGGTCTCCTGCCAGGCGGGAAATCGTTTCTGGCAGACTGGCCGATCTGGTCGGGCAGGGGGACGAAACCGAAAGGGTGCCATGATTGTCCAGCTGAGTGTGCGTTCGGCGAATACGGACGACGACCTTGTCGCCCTGCAGCAGGTCCGAGCCGCTGTCGCCGAAGGAGAACCGGGTGGCGCGTTCGAAACGATTTCCGCCGGCGCCGACTCGGGCGGCGTCGGCATCGAGATCGACGCCAGTCGGATCAAGGACATCGACGCACTCGTGAAAAGAATCCCCGACGGGATCGATGGCGCCGCCTGATGATCGACTACACCGGATCCAGTGCCGTACTCATCGGCGTTTCCCACTGCGAGGACGAGAATGTCCCTGAAGTTCTTTCGGCCGCGCGGAGCCTCCAGGAGATGCGGGCGCTCCTGACCGACCCGGACCTGTGCGGCTGGCCGGAAGATCGCGTCACGGTCATCGGGAATCCACTCACTGCGAGCGAGCTCGCCCAGCGCCTGGGCGAGCTCGCCGAGCAGACCACGGGAACGCTGCTGATCTACTTCGTCGGACACGGCGCGCTGGCAGATACGGGGGAACTCTGCCTCGTCGTCGGCGAAACCGAGATCGCGTGCCCGGATCTGACCCACCTGAAGTTCCGCCATTTCCGGTCAGTGGTGGTCGACAGCCCGGCGAAGTCCAAGATCGTCATCTTCGACTGCTGCTACTCCGATAAGGTGATCGCGAAGCTGAGTGCGGACGACACACTGCTCGCCGGCTGGACCGAAATCTGGGGCGCGTACACACTCGCGGCCGCGGACAGACAGACGCGGACACCGCCCGCGGACAGCGAGCAAGGCACCCTGTTCACCGAGGCATTCGTCGGGGCGGTGCGCAAAGGACTGCCCGGGGACCTGAAGACCCTGACCTTCCACGACATCTATCCACAACTGCTGCAGCGAGCCTTGGCAGCCGAACTTCCCCAGCCGAGTCAAGGCGGAACCGACACCATTCTGCGGTATCCGTTCTCCCGTAACGCCGCTTTCGGCAAGGCCGCCGGACTCGCGCCGGAACCGACGCCCGAACCTGTTCTCGAACCGCCGCCTCACCACCCTCGCCGACGCCGTCGCGCCTGGGGCGTCGGCATCAGCGTGCTCGTCGTGTCGGTGGCCGTGGCCTGGTACGCCCTCACGCCGGAACGGAAAGACAAGAACACGCAGAACGCGATCCCGTCGTCAGCGGTCCCGGCGACGACGGGAGCGCCGGCGCCGGTCAGCTCCGCGCCGCCGACGGCCGGATCACCGACAAGCAAGCCCTCGACGTCCGTCCGCGCCGCCGCGGCCGCCGCGCCCGGAGACCTCGACGCGGTCAATTCCGGTGGGCAGGTCACGGTGAGCTGGACCGCGCCAGACCTGGCGGGCGGTCAGTTCGTGTCCTACCAGGTCAGCGGCACCGGACTCGGCGAGAGGTCCGTGACGACCACGGACACGACCTACACGGGCGTGCCCGGCGGTTCGAACATCACCTTCACTGTCTGGGCCATCACCAAGACCGTCACCGGGCAACGACTCACGGGAGCTCCCGCGGTGAAGAAGCTGGCGATCCCGGCGTCACCGCAGATCACCATCAGCCGCGGCGCCGATACCGGCAGTGCGAAATGCGAGAAGCCGGATTGCTCGTGGATCAACGCCCGGTTGACCGGCTTCCAGCCAGGGACCACCTACCAGATCTACCCCTACGCCAACGGGCTCGTCTTCAGCGAACCGTGCGTGGCCACGGCGGACGCGAACGGTTCGGCCACGTGCGACGACGTCCGCTACGACGTGCCCGACACCAACGTCTTCGAATACGTGAACACACCGTCGGGCCGGATCCAGTCCAACGTCCTCCACTGGGAACGCCGATTGCCCGGAGCCGACGTCCACGACACCTCGGTGTGGCGGCGAGGCCAGGTTGTGCCTGAAGGCCCGCCTGGTCGATGTGGCTGGTCAGGTCCCGAGTCCGCGGCGGAAGCCGTGGGCGACGGCTCGCCTCAGCCGGGAACACCCGTCAAGCGGGGATCGCGTCGGTCTTGCGCAGCCAGGAGCGATGTTCGCCCAACTGCGCGATGAACGAGGCGAAGAAGCCGTCGGGGAGGCTCGATTCGGCCGCGGTGGTGGTCACCACGCCCTGGTCGATCAGCGTTTCCCTGTCGTCGGCCAGCTTCGAGGTCACCCCGGCCCGGCGCAGCAGATCCAGACCGGAGCCGAACGCGGCCACCGGCTTCCCGTGCTTGTAGGCCTCGGCGACGAAGTGCACCGCGTAGCCGTCGCGTTCGAGGACGGAGATGGAAGCCGGGCCGCACGGTACGACGACGGCGTCGTAGAGCACCGAGGCCATGGTGTTGAGCTGCCGGTCGGGCCGCAGCGGATCGCCCTCGCCACCGGGCCTGAGTTCGGCCTCGGTGGGGGACAGGACTTCGGCGATCGCGCCTTGCTCGGTCAGTGCCTCGACGACGCGGCCGACGCCGATCGTGTCCACGCCGTCGGCGGCGAGTACGGCTACCTTCCGGGTGGTCGCCGCACCGGAGGGCTGATTGAGCTGGGAAAGCGCGGGGGAGGTGCGGTCGTGGTGCGGGGTGGCCGGCGCGGCGGGCACGCTCACCCCGATTCCCTCGGCCACCCTGGCCGCCAGGTCGTGGTCGACGTTGTTGAGTTCGGTGACCGTCCTGGCCCGGACCTCCCGGTCCCCGACCTTGCCGAGTTCGAACCGGAACGCGGCGACGATGTGCTCGCGTTCGACCGTGGACATGCTGTTCCAGAACAGTGTCGCCTGGCTGTGGAAGTCCTTGAAACTCTCGCTGCGTTCCCGGATCTTGTGGCCCGAAACGGCTTCGGTGTAGTGCCGGAAGACGTCCGAATCGGCGATCGCCGGGCAGCCGCCGCCGAGCGAGTTCGGGAAGTAGCTCGTCCGTCCCTTGTGGACCCGGTGCTGTCCGTGCCCGTCGCGCTGGTTCGTGTGCACCGGTGCGATCGGCCGGTTCACCGGGAGCTGGGAGAAGTTGGGACCGCCGAGCCGGATCAGCTGGGTGTCGAGGTACGAGAAGTTCCGTGCCTGCAACAGCGGATCGTTGGTGAAGTCGATGCCGGGGACGATGTTCGCGGTGTGGAAGGCGATTTGCTCGGTCTCGGCGAAGAAGTCGTCCGGGTTGCGGTCGAGAACCATCCGTCCGACCGGCCGTACGGGCACCTGTTCTTCGGGGATGATCTTGGTGGCGTCGAGCAGGTCGAAGTCGAAGTCGTGCTCGGCGTCCTCGTCGACCAGCTGGACACCCAGTTCCCACTCCGGATACTGCCCGGCCTCGATCGCGTCCCACAGGTCGCGCCGGTTGAAGTCGGGATCCTTGCCCGCGATCTTCTGGCATTCGTCCCACACCAGGGAATGCGTGCCGAGGACCGGCTTCCAGTGGAACTTCACGAAGGTGCCCTTGCCCTCGGCGTCGACGAGCCGGAAGGTGTGGACGCCGAAGCCCTGCATCATCCGGTAGCTGCGCGGCAACGCCCGATCGGACATCAGCCAGAGCACCATGTGCAGGCTCTCCGGTTGCAGTGAGACGAAGTCCCAGAACGTGTCGTGGGCCGACTGGGCCTGCGGGATCTCGTTGTGCGGCTCGGGTTTGACCGCGTGCACGAAGTCGGGGAACTTGATGCCGTCCTGGATGAAGAACACCGGCATGTTGTTCCCGACCAGGTCGTAGTTTCCCTGACGGGTGTAGAACTTGGTCGCGAAGCCGCGGACGTCGCGGACGGTGTCGGCCGAGCCCCGTGACCCGGCGACGGTGGAGAACCGCACGAACACGGGGATCTTCTCGCCGCTGGTGAGGAACTCGGCGACGGTGAGGTCCGCGAGCGTGTCGTCGTAGGCCTCGAAGAAGCCGTAGGCACCCGCGCCGCGCGCGTGCACGACACGTTCGGGGATGCGCTCGTGGTCGAAATGCGTGATCTTCTCGCGCGCGTGGAAGTCTTCGAGCAGGGTCGGGCCCCGGGCCCCCACCGTCAGCGAGTCGTCGGTGTGATCGACCCGGACGCCCTGTTGTGTCGTCAACGCGGTGCCGTCCGGATCCACCCGGTTTCCTCGCAGTTGGTCGTCCTTCGCGTCTTCTCGATGCTGTGCCACAGGTCCCGTCCCTTCACGATCGTGGGTTCCCTCGCGGCTACCCCCGCTCGCCGCCGGTAAACGGATACGTGTGCGGGACGGGGACTCCGGGTAACCGCCTTCCGAGATCACGAGGGAGGTGCGATGGGTGACGTCCGGAACCGCTGGACGGCGCCGTTCGGGTGGGTCGCCAGGGTGTTCCGCGTTCCCGGGGAGGAACGCCGGAGTCTCGTCCAGACCGCGAAGGCGGCGGCCGCGGCGGTGATCGCGTGGGTCGTCGCGACCGCTGTTCTCGATCTGCCACAACCGTTCCTGGCGCCGTACGCGGCTGTGTTCCTCGTACAGGCCACCGTCTACCGGTCGCTGCGCGGCTGGGCGCAGCAGGTCGGTGCGGTCGCGTGGGAGTACTGCTCGCGGCGGGAGCAGGTCACTTCGTCCCGTCGGTGACGGTCGCGCTCGGGCTGGTCGTCTTCAGCGGCCTGCTGATCGGCTCGTGGCGGGGGTTCGGCGACTCGGGTGTGTGGGTCGGGGTCACCGGCATGCTGCTGATCTCCTACGGCAGTGCGACCGAGCCCGTCCTGCTCGCGGACAGGCTGCTGGAGACCGCCTTGGGGGCGGCGATCGGCGCGGTGCTGAACGCGGTGATCCTGCCGCCGCTGCACGGGGAACGCCTGCGCGCGGCGACGTCCCGCCTGGCCTCGGCGATCGCCGGCGTCCTCGACGAGACCGCGGCACTGGTCCGCGGTGGCGAGCCGCCCGAAGCGGCCGATCTCCTGCACGACCGGATGCTCGACGTCCGCAGCCTGGTCGCCGAGGCGGAGGACGCCATCGGCTGGACCCAGGAAGGCCGGTACCTGAACCTCCGCGGACGGCGTGAGGCCAGGGAGGAGCCGCTGGCGAACCTCGTCTCCCTGTGGCCGCCGCTCGCCCAGCTGATCGACGCGGTGAGCGAGGCGGCCCGGAGCGAGCAGCCGTTCCGGCACCCTGGCGAGTACGCGCGCGGGGTGGTCGGCGACCTGCTCGAAGCGCTCGCCGAGGTAGCTCGTTCGGGTGATCCGGACCGGCTCGATCGATGCTGCAAGCTGGTCGAGGAGGTCGACCACCTGCTCGTCACGCCCACGACCGAGGTCACGACGTCGATCGGCCTGGGGGCGATGGCGCTGCCCGCCCGCCGTCTCGTGCAGCGGATCCACGCCGATTAAGCCGGCGCGGCGGCGGGTAACCACACTGGTGATCAATGACGACAAGCGGCTCGGTGCCGCGAAGGTGCTGACATGAGGGAACGATTCCACGGTGAACTGAGCGTCCTCGGCGACCTCTTGACGACCATGTGCGGCATGGCGCGCGAGGAGCTCCGCCTGGCCAACCGGGTGTTTCTCGACCGGGACACCGAGGCGGTCGCCGAACTGGCGACGGTCGAGGCGAAGCTGAACGCGGCGCGGACCGAATGCGAAGAAACCGCGCAGAAGCTGCTCGCCCTGCAAGCTCCCGTCGCCGGTGACCTGCGGGCCGTGCTCGCGGCGGTGTTCTGCGCCGACCGGCTGGAGCGGATGGGCGACCTGGCCCAGCACATCGCCGAGCAGGCGGCGCGGGAGCCCGAGTTCGCCGTCCCCGGCCATCTCGCCGGCCGTTTCGGCGAGATGGCCGGTCTGGTGAGCTTGATGGCGGAAGACCTCGGCGCGGCCGTCGAAGGGCCGACGGCCGAGGTGTTCCACTCGCTGGCCCGGACCGATGAGCGCGTCGACGCGCTGTACGAGGAGCTGATGACGCTGGTCACAGGTCCGGAGTGGACAGACGGCGTCGCGCCCGCGATTTCGGTGGCCCTGCTGGCACGGTTCTACGAACGCTTCGCCGACCAAGCCGTCTCGGTGGCCCGCCGGGTGGATTTCACGCTCACCGGGGAACTGCCGGAATCCTCCGTCCGGGACGCTCCCGCCGAGCTTTGAGCGCTAGTGTGAAGGCCCCTTCTCTCGGCTGAGCCGAGAGAAGGGGCCTTCACGGGAAATCAGGTGGTGCGGCCTTCCAGCGCGTCCCGGATCTTGTCGATGAAAGCCGTCCCCGGCCCCAGGATCCGGTTGGCGGGCGGCTGGTCAGGAGCGGCGGGATGCGGCCGGGTCGGCGCGATCTCCTTGGCCCGCAACACCTTCTCACCCAGCTCCCGCAGATCTTCCGGAGAACAGGCTGCCTGGAGCTTCGGGAGCAGGTCGCTCTCTTCCTCTTCGATGTGGTGCCGGACGTCCTCGATCAGCTTGGAGACGAGTTCGTCGAACCGTTTGTCCTTGGGTTCCAGGCCGATGAGCTCGCTCATCACTCGTTCGGCTTCGGCGTGCTCTTCGAGTTCGTGCCCGACGACGTCGTCCCCGTCCGGGATGTGCTTTCGCGCGGCGGGATACATGTGCTGTTCCTCCGCGACCGAATGCCGGACGAGTTCGGCGATCACGTGGTCCGCGAGGTCCTTGCGGTGCTGATCACCGCCCTTGCCGGACTCGAGTTCCTTGAAGATCCGTTCGAAGGCGCGGTGATCCTCGGTGATCACCGAGACGAGGTCGTGGTTCGTGGTGGTGGTCATGGACAACTCCTGTCCGTGGTCGTCAGTCCGACCTCCACCGAGTACCCGCATCCGGCTGTTCAATCACCCGGATTCGTCGGTGGCCCGATGCGGCGCGCCGACGGGTTTCGATTCGGGGGAGCCACGTTGGCGCAGGTACAAGCTGAACACCGCCATCGAACCGATGGCGAGGAATTCCGACTGCCAGTTCTGGAGTGCGCGGTTCCAAAAGTCCGAGGACGCCAGGTAGCCGAACCACGACACCGGATCACCGAATTCGACGATCTGCTCGGCGTTGTAGGTGCTCATCCCGGCGATCGATTGGGCGAGCCAGGACAACAGGAAGAGTCCCAGCATCACCAGTCCGAGTGACATCGAGAAGACTCCCCGCCGCCAGCCGTCCGCCCGCGCCCAGTTCGGCGAATCGACCGTCGCGTGCCGCCCGACCTGCTGGTCCTCGTCCGTTTCCAGGCCGGCCCGGCCGAGGGGTTGGATTCGGGGGAGCCCCGTTGCAGCAGCCACACGGTGGCGAACACGTACAGGAAGAACTGGAGGTATTCCGATTGCCAGTTTTCGGCGACGTCGACGGCGAAAGCCGCGGAGGTCACGTAGTCGAGCAGACCGACGGGTTCGGCGGCGTGACTGAGCCGCCCATCGTTGTAGTCGGCCAGACCGGACAGTGTCTGTCCCGCGAGACTCACCAGGAACAGCAGTCCGAAAACCAGCGAAAGCGCGTTGTCACGAAGAAAGCGTCGCTGATCCGACCCTTCACCGGTGCAGCAGACCCAGCATGACGCAGTAACCGAGTACGGCCACGACGAAGACGAGGTAGACGGTGAACACCGGACGCGCTTTCATGGGCCACCCACCGCGCAGTCGTAGACTTGCTCGTTGCGGTGGTGGCACCCCGCGCCGGTGATCAGCCAGCCGGTGGCGGACTCGTGCAGGAAGAGGGTGTCGCGCGCGGTCTTCACCTGGGCTTCTTCGCTCCAGACGGAAACCGTCTCGGGCGCTCCGACCGGAATTTTCGCGGTGGCGAGACCATGTTCGCAGCTTTCCGGCGTCCAGGACTGCCGTGACCGGGGCGCCAGCAGGGCGCACGCCCGCTCGCTCCCGTGCACCCGGCGAGCAGCAGGCATGCGCTGAAGCCAGGGTTCTGCCGATCATGGCGGGGGGATACCCCGCCATCCGGTCGCCTGCACCTAGCGGTCGATCATGACGCGGGGTACTGGTTGTCCCGGAGAAGGTTCGCCAGGTGGACGGCGTTGGCCGCCAACGTCGAGTTGGTCGACTCGACCGCTTCGGGCGTTTCTTCGAGGTCGTTGTAGTCGCCGCCCTTCATCGCCTCGCCGTTCCAGTAGGTCCCGCCCTGCGCGGGCACCGTGAAACCGGTGTCGTTGAGGGCCTGGAACAGATCGGCGGTGATCTTGTGCGCGCCGTCCTCGTTGCCGACGACGGCGGTGACACCGACCTTGCCGAACGTCGTGGGCCTGCCCTCATCGTCCGTTTCGGACAGTTCGGCGTCGAGCCGTTCCAGGACACGCTGGGCCACACTGGACATGTGGCCGACCCAGGTCGGCGTAGAGATCAGCAGGATGTCGGCGGCTTGGATCTTGCGACGGATTTCGGGCCAGGCGTCGCCTTCGCCCATGTCCGCTTCCACACCCGGCTTGACGTCGTGGTCGACCACGCGCACGAGTTCGCCGGTGGCGCCGTGTTCGGCCAGCTTGTCGAGCAGTTGCCGGGCGATCAGCTCGCTGCTGGACGGCGCGGGTGACGGTTTCAGCGAGCAAACCAGTGCGAGGGCCTTCAAGGGCTGGGTCATCGTGTCCTCCTGTCCATGCCCGCGGGCTACCCGGACGAAGATCCCCGGAAACCCGGCCGCTCGGCCAGCAGGTCCACGACGTCCTCCGCGCGTCGCCGTTTCTCGAATCGTGCCCGTTGACGGTCGGCGCCGCTGCCGTCGGTGCTCAACCGGGCGCAGCCGTCGCGGACGAACTCCAGGTCACCGGTCTCTTCGAGAGCATCGGCGGCGAAGGCGACGACGTCGTCGAGTACGTCGTTGGCCGGGGCGAGGTCGCCGGTCCGGAAATGCGGGCAGCGACCGGAAAGCCCTTCACGCGACGCACGCCAGATCTGTGCCCGCAAGACCTCGTTGGACAGGTCCGCGGGATGCCTCTCCGAAGCGAGGATCGTGCCGGCCAGGCCGCGGATCAGCATCGCGAGCAGAACCGCTTCGCCGGGAGTGGCCGCGACGTCGGCGAACCGGAACTCCACGGTCGGTTGCTTCTCGGAAAGCCTTACGTCCCAATAAACCATCGCGCGATCGAGGATGGCGCCCGCGCGGAGCCAGGCGTCGACGATGCTCTCGTAGTGGTCCAGCGAGTCGAACCGCGGCGGCGAACCGGCCGAAGGCCAGCGGTTCCACTGCTGGTATCGCCAGCTCGCGTACCCGGTGTCGTATCCGTCGCAGATAGCGGAGTTGGCGGTCACGATCAGCAGTGCGGGCAGGAAGGGCCGGATGTGGTTGATCACCCGGATCCCGGTTCCCCGGTCCGGGATGGCGATGTGGACGTGACAGCCGCAGGTGTGCGACGTCCGCGCGGTCGCCCCGAAATGCTCGGACATCCGCTCATAGCGCGGATTCGGCGTGATGGTCGGCAGAGCCGTCTCCGCCAGTGGTGCGCAGCCGCTGGGCAACAGGCGGCAGTCTCGGCGGGCGGCGGTCCGCGCCAGTTCGGCCCGCAGCGTCGTCAGCTGACGCTCGGCTTCGTCGCGGGTCGTGCAGATGTCGGTGGCGGATTCGGCCTGGGACCGGGTGAGCTCCTGCTGGAGTTCGCCTTCCTTCTCGTCCGCGGCGTCCACGACGGCGTCACCCGCCGGGGAAAGATGGCCGTCCCGGTCCACCACGAAGAACTCTTCCTCGACCCCGAAAGTGAGCACGTCGTCGGTCACAACCGCTGATACCCGTGGCTCACCGGGCACAAACTTCGCTTTCGCAGGTCGCGGGCGGGGGCATTCAAGGGCCATGAGGCCCAAGGTCGTTGCCGTCGGTCACGCGCTCGCCCAGGCCCAAGCGAACAGCCTGGTGATGGCCATCGAGCTACGCGCTTCGCAGCGGGTGCTCGGAGAACTCGCGTCTTCGTGACCCACGCGGTCAGCCGACCGGTCGAACGTGGCCCCGGTCCGAGGGAACCATGGACCGGGGCCATCGCAGGACGAGGAGAAATCAGAACCAGTGGGCGCGACCGCCGACCTTGCGGCCTGTGCCGCCGAGGATCGCCAGAACGACACCCGCGACAGCGAGAACGGCGCCGATGGTGGTCAGCACGGGAATGCCGACGATCAGGCCGATCACGAGGATGATGACTCCGAGCACGATCATGGTTGTTCTCTTTTCTTGCGCGGCAGGAAAACCTGCTGCTGCGGTGGGGACTCGCTTCTTGTGCCCGTGGCGGCGGCACGCCAAACCCGTGGACCGAAGGGGAGACCGCGACGCCCATCACACCGGTCCGTCATCCCCTCACCTCAGCTGCTCGACAGAATGGTGGTTGCCGTTCCGTACTGAAGAAGTGTAGGGCGCTGATCACCGGGTAGCCGATTGATGTCATCGACTTGAGCGAAGGAGCCGATTATAAAGGCAGTGGTGTACCAGGGGCCGCGCAGTGTCGAGGTGCGTGACGTTCCCGAGCCGAAGATCGAAGAGGCGACCGATGCCATCGTCAAGATCACGACGACGAACATCTGCGGTTCGGACCTGCACATGTACGAAGGGCGCACGAACGTCGAAGAGGGAAAGATCCTCGGTCACGAGAACATGGGCGTGGTGGTGGCGGTGGGACCTGGGGTCACCCGGGTCAAGGAAGGCGATCGGGTGTCCGTCCCGTTCAATATCGCGTGCGGATCCTGTCGCAACTGCGAGCGCGGCTGGACGTCGTTCTGCCTGCGGGCCAATCCGATCGAGGGGATGGATGGCGCCGCGTACGGCTACGCGAACATGGGCCCTTACACCGGTGGCCAGCGGTTGTTCGACCTCCATCCGCGCGTTCCGGTGTATCCGCTGCTGGTGGAGGCGGTCCGGGAACTGGCCTAGGCCGGAAGGGCGGCGGCGTATCCGGCCAGACGGCCGGCGAGGTCGGAGCAAACCGGGAACGGGGAATCGTCCTTGTCTCCCTTGGGTTCCCCCGCGTAGGCGTCTCGCGTGTACGCGGCCACCACCCGTGGCGAAGGGAGGACCTCGGCGCCGAGGCGTTCGACCACGACCAGGTCCTCCCGGCTGTCGGTTTCGAGAGCGAGGGCCCAACCTGTGCGTTCGTTCCACACCAAGGCGACGTCACAGCCAGGGTGGCCGGGGAGCCGCCGGTCCAGGGCGATGTAGGCCCCCGCCGTCGGATCGAGCTGAGCGTAGTAGGCGTTCCCGCTCAGCCTCAGTTCCTCGATCACGAGCCGTACGTACCGGTGCAATCCCCGGAGGGCCACTTCACCGAACTCGGATTCCATGCCGTTCGTCCCTTGTTCGTCTCGTCGCGACGCGGCGCCGACTGCTCGACGCGGCAACGGGAATCACCCGTCCGAGCGCAGAATGACCCGGGCCAGGCCGGTTCAAACCCCGATTTTTGTCGCGCTGCCGGGCCGTTGCTCGCCGAACGGTATGGTCTGCCGCACGTCCCGCTGGAGGCTGTCCTCAAGTGCGAGCACAAGTATTGGAGCTGGATAGTGCAGCGCGAGGTGGCCGACGAAATCCCGGACTTCGGCATCGTCGACCTCGAAGCCGGCTGGCCTGCCGCACCGGAGGGCGTGGGATTCCCGATGTGGCTGAAGCCGGTGAAGTCGTTTTCGTCCGAACTGGCCTTTCACGTCGCCGACGAGCACGATCTGGCCGCCGCGGTGGCCGAGCTTCGCGAAGGCATCGGCCGGGTGGGGGATCCGTTCGACCACGTGCTGGGCAAGGTCGACCTGCCTCCGGAGATCGCCGAGGTCGGCGGCGCGGCCTGTCTCGCCGAGGAAGAGCTGCGTGGTGTCCAGGCGGCGGTCGAAGGATATGCCTATAAAGGACAGGTGGTGGTTTACGCGGCGCTGGACTCGGTCGACTATCCGGGCCACTCGTCGTTTCTGAGACACCAGTATCCCTCGCAGCTGCCCGAAGATGTCGTCGAGCGGGTGATGACGCGGATCGGTTTCGACAACGCCACGCTCAGTATCGAGTTCTTCTACGACCCCGAATCGGGCAAGCTGGGTCTGCTGGAGATCAACCCGAGGCACTCGCAGGCACATGCGGAGTTGTTCGAGTTCGTCGACGGCGTGGCCAGCCACGACCTGATGGTCCGGCTGGGGCTCGGCGAGCGTCCCGAACCCCGTGGCGGCAACGGTGACTACCGGATCGCCGGGCGCTGTTACCTGCGCAGTTTCTCCGGTGACACGGTCGTCGTCCGTGTGCCGACCGAGCCCGAGATCGCCGCGTTGGAGCGTGAACTCGCCGGAACGGTGATCGACGTCGTCCCGAAGGCGGGCGAGCGTCTGTCGGACTTGCCCCGCAGGACAGTTACAGCTACGAGCTGGCTCAGATCCTCATCGCGGCGCAGAGTGTGCGCGAGCTGGAGGAGAAGTACGACCGGTGCGTCGAAGGCCTGCGGTTCGAGTTCGCCGCGCTGTGACACCTGACCAGGGCACTTAACCTTTTCACGCGAGCGGCGTCTGGTCCAAGGCTGTCGTGAGGTCGGCGGGTGTGTCGTAGAGGGCGACGGCGCCGGCTTCGAGGAGTTCGTCGTCTCCGAAGCCTCCGGAGCGGACGACGATCGCCGGCATCCCGGCTTTGCGCGCGGCCTCGACGTCCCAGACGGAGTCGCCGATCATGACGGCAGGGGCGTCGGGTGGTGCGCCGATTTTCCGCAGGGCGGTGTGGAGCAGGTCGGGTGCGGGTTTGGAGGCGTCGACGTCGGCGCTGGTGGTCCAGTCGTCGGCGATATCGCGGGCGTCGAGTTTGTCCAGGTAGACGTCGACGTGGCGTTGCTGTCCGGAGCTGGCCAGGACGAGCGGGTGGCCGCGTTCCTTGATCGCGAGCAGCAGGTCGCGGGCGCCGGGCAGCAGCGACATTTCCTCGAGCAGCGCGTCGGTTTCCTCGCCTTGTAGTTCCCGCGCGCGGTCGCCGACCCGTCGTTCGAGGTCTTCCCCGCCGAGAGCGGTGAGCAACTGGTCCCCGCCCATGCCGATCAGCCGGTGCAGCCGCCACACCGGATAGATCTCGCCGACTCGGCGCAGTGCGCGGTACCAGGCGAGTGCGTGCTGGTAATTGGAGTCGATGAGCGTCCCGTCGATGTCGAGGACGGCGATAGGGGAGTCGGTCACAGAAGGTGATTACCCGCGGCCGTGGTGCTCTAACCACGGCGACCGCGACATCACCGTGGCCGACATCGCCGCCGCCGCGTACGTCACTCCGCACGGTGCAGCTGGCCTTCCGCCGCCACCTCGGCACCACCCCCATGGCCTACCTCCGGCGCGTCCGGCTCGACTACGCCCACACCGACCTGCGGGCCGCCACGCCCGGCCAGGACACCATCACCCGGATCGCCGCCCACTGGGGATACGGCCGCGCGAGCGTGTTCGCCGCCCGCTACCGGGAAACCTTCGGCGAATTGCCCTCACACACCCTGCACAACCGATAGCCCGAGGCGTCAAGCCCGCACGACATCGAGGGCGCCCCCACCGAGTCCAACTCGGGCACATCGTCGACCGCGGAACCTTCAAGCCGCCATAGTGACAGATAGCGTGGTCAGCGACACCAGCGCAGAAGTGGGAACGGGTATTACATGGTTCGTGGGGACGCCGCGCTTGTGAACGACCGGTATGCGGTATGACAGCGCGTAGCCCGCTTTAGTAAACCGATAGCTGGTCGCGGGCCAGGCTCCAGCCGCTGAGGAGGTCGATATCTTTTGGGGTGTCGGGATGGGACGATGCGACGGTGGTCGGGAATGGCCGTGACACCGTCGTGGGGAAGGGCGCAGGATGTTCGGTTCGAAGAAGAAGGTCAACGACCTGATGGCGCAGCTCAGGCCCGACTTGAGTCGGGAAGCGCTCGGTGTCGGGCCCGACTTCCCGGGCGTCGCCCCGAACCCGCTGCTGAGCAGTGATGCGCGCAGGCGCACCGCGGAACTGCGTACGGGGGCGCTTGCGCTCGGCGTTCTCGTCGGCTGGCGGGAAGTCAACAGCAATCCGCGTGTGGTCTTGATGTTCGACGTGGAGACCGCCGGCGGTATTTCGTTCCGCGGTATCGCGGACGAGGACCTCACGATCACCGAGCTCACCCGGCTCGCTCCAGGACAGACGTTCCCCGTGCGCTTCCGGCCGGCCGTCATGGACCATTACGTCGCCCTTGCCCGGGACGCGGACCCCGCCAGGGTGCAGCAGCTTTCTGACGAGATCGCGCGCCGCAAGCGGGCTTGACCTGAAGCTTTTGGCCGGATCGCCGGTCAGAGCCAGCCGTTGACTTCCGCGAGCCGTGCCGCCTCCGCGCGGGTGCGGGCCTGGGTCTTGCCGATCGCCGACGACAAGTGGTTGCGCACGGTGCCTTCGGTGAGCCCGACGGCCGCCGCGATGTCCGCCACCGTGCCGCCTTCGGCGGTGGCTCGCAGGACGTCGGCTTCGCGGTCGGTGAGCGGACTGGCGCCGCTCGCCAAGGTCTGGGCGGCCAGCGCCGGGTCGATGAAACGAAGCCCGGCGTGGACCCGGCGTATGGCGTTCACCAGCTGTTCGGGTGTGGAATCCTTGACCACGAACCCGGCCGCTCCCGCCGTCATCGCTCGTGACAGGTAGCCGGGGCGGCTGAAAGTAGTGCAGATGAGCACGCGGCACCCCGGTAGGGCTCGGCGCAGTTCGGCGGTGACGGAAAGGCCGTCGCGGCCGGGCATCTGCACGTCCACCAGGGCGATGTCGGGCGAGGTGCGCTTCGCGGCGGACACGACCTCGGTGCCGGAGCCGACTTCGGCGACCACGTCCAGGTCTGATTCCATGCGCAGCATCGAGGCCAGCGCGCCGCGGACGAGGGCCTGGTCGTCGGCCAGCAGAATGCGGATCACGCCGGGCTCGCTTCGGCCGGGGAAGGGCCGTGGGCGATCAGACGGAAGCCGCCACCGGGGGATTTGCCGTACTCGAGGGTGCCGGACGCCGCGGTGAGCCGCTCGGCGAGGCCGGTCAGGCCGTGTCCGGGGGCCACGGGCTCGGACAGGGTGCCGTCGTCGGTGACTTCCACCCAGTCGCGGCCGAGCCGGACGCGGCAGGTGCGGGCGTCGGAGTGCCGCAGGACGTTCGTGACCGCTTCCCGCACCACGTAACCGAAAACGCCCTGCAGCTCGGATCGCACCTCGTCGGCCGCGGTGGGCAGTTCGGCGAGTATGCCGGCGGCTCGCAGGGCCACTCCGGCACCGGCGATCTCGTTGGCCAGTGACACCACGCGATAGCCGGAGACGGTGGCTCTCACGTCGGTGAGTGTTTGCCGGGACAGGGTTTCCAGATCGCGGATTTCGGTGAGCGCGGGTGCCGGGTCGCCGGCGGATTCCAGGATCCGCCGGGCCAGGGACAGTTTCACGGTCATCGTCGAAAGGCTGTGCCCGAGGACGTCGTGGAGGTCTCGTGCGACGCGTTCCCGCTCCTGGTTCACCGCCATCCGCCGGACCTGCTCGCGCGCGGCCCGCAGCTGTCCGATGGTGAAGTTGAGCGCGAACACGACGCCGAGTGCGGCGGTGACGAGGACGAGCGTGGCCACCGGACCCCACGCCACGTGGCCGTCCCGCAGCTGCATCCAGCCGATCTGCCCGACAGCCACGGCGGACCCGAGCGGAAGGGAGACACGCAAGGGCAGCACCATCAGCCCGACCGCGATGGCGTAGGTCAGATCGGTCAGATACGCGGGCGTGGCCAGCAGCAAGGCGGGCGCGACGCCGAGGGCGAACATCGCGGCCACGATCGCGATCCGCCGCTTCCGCGGCGCGAGCGGACCGAACCACGGCCCGAGCAGGCAGGTGACGCCATAGCCGACGACGAACGCGATCGCCGTCCCGGCGAGCGGTTCGTCCGCGCGGGCGGCGATCTCGGTGATCCGCGCGATCAGGAACAGCGACGAAAGACTGGTGATCGCGACGACCGTGCCGCGGCCACGGCGGTTGCCGCGACCGTCCTTCCAGAAGTCCCAGTCCGGCCACTGCCGGACGGAGAACTCGTCGGGTTCTCGTTCACGCACGTCGGCCATGCTACGGCTGCGGTTCCCCATGCCGATCATGGTCCGGTCCTCGGCGGGCCGATGCCTCGCTCATCCGTCACCGGACGGGGTATGACAGATGGCAGGGGTCCGCGCGGGCGGACGATGATCCAGTAGGAACATGTTGACCGCGAGGAAAACCAGTTCGCTGGGCCATGAGTACACGCTCACCCGCGACGACTCGGAAGTGGGCACGTTCTCTTTGCGGAAGGGCCGCGTCGGCGCGCGGATCGTCTTCGACGGGGCGGAATACCGAGTCCGGAGGCATCGGTTCAGCGGGGTCCACGAACTGCTCGCTCCGGATGGGACGGTCCTGGCGGCCACCGGCCGGGTGAGCCGCAGCTGGACCCTCACTGTGTCCGGGCGGGACTTCGAGTTCCGGCGGACCGCGGCGGCCGACCGGGAATACACGATGCTCGGCCGCGACGGCGCGACGGCGGGGACCGTCAGCCGGAGCGGGTCGGCCGTGTCGGGCGACCTACCGGGACTGACGCCGGAATCGCAGGTTTTCGTGCTCGTGGTGGTGCTCCTGCGCCGACGTCGCAAACGTGCCGCGGCGGCGGTCCGCGGTGGCTTGCTGTCCGGAGGCTGAACGACCGGACGCACCGCACTACAGGACGACCGGAAGGAATCCACAATGTACAGAACTCGAAACAAGCGGCGGAGAAGCGGACGGTCGGTGTTCGCCGGTGTCGCCGTTCTGACGGCGATGACCCTCACGGCGCCTCCCGCCTCCGCGGCCGGCGATCCGCCCCGGGCCCAGGGCAGTCAGGCGGTCTGCGGTGGCACGCTAGCGATGTTCGGTTGCCGATCACAGGTCGCCACGGTCGACGGGGCGATACTGCGAGGCACCAAGCCGATCGGCTGGGGAGCCGACGATCTTCGGGCCGCCTACGGGCTTCCCGCGCGGTCGCCCCACCGTGGCACCATCGCGCTGATCAACGTCGGCTCGTATCCGACGCTGTCGGACGACCTCGCCGTCTATCGGAAACAGTACGGGCTTCCCGCCTGCGGCCCCGGCGACGGTTGCTTCCGGCAGATGGACTTCACCGGAGGCCCGGCCCTGCCCGCTCCGGGCACCGACGACGAGAAGCTGATCGCGCAGGGCTCGGCCATCGAGACCGCCCTTGACGTGGACATGGCTTCGGCCACCTGCCCGTCCTGCCGGCTGCTGTCGGTGCAGATCCCGATCGGGAACGGGCCGACGGACCCCACCAACGCCGCCGGTTACGACCGTTACGCCGCCGCGTTCGGCAAGGCGGTCCGTACCGCGATCGACGCGGGTGCGGATGCCGTCAGCATCTCCTATGCGCTTCCTGGCAGCGAGAACACGCTGCACGGTCCGATCGCGGAGGCGCTCGACCACCGTGGGGTGGCGATCACCGCGGCGGCCGGGGACCTGGGCTTCAACGGGAACGGCAACACCGGGCCCGGTGTCACCATTCCCGGCTTCACCGGGAGCGCCGCCGTGTGGCCGCAGGCGCTGCCCACCGTGACCGCGGTCGGAGGCACCACGCTCGTCGGCAAGAATCATCGTTACCTGCAGGGCGCGTGGGCGCAGGGAGGTTCCGGCTGCACGCCCGGCGTCACCCCACCGGAAGATCAGCCCGCGACGGTTTCGGCGCTGTGCCGGGGTTCCCGGGCGAGTACCGACGTGTCCGCGGTCGCCGAGAACCTCGCGATGTACACCTCGTACCGGCCGGCGGATCACGCGGAGGCCGGCTGGCTGGTACTCGCCGGGACGAGCGCCGCGGCCCCGCAGATCGCGGGAATGTACGCGGCAGGCGGGAAACTGCGGGACGTGCACGGGCCCAACACGCTGTACCGGGCGCCGTCACCCGCTTTCTCCGACATCGAATCCGGTGCCAACCTCATCCCACCGTTCAGCGGAACCGACGGCCATTGTTCCGCCACCCGGGCGCAGAAGCCGGACGAGTCCCTCACCCGGTTCGACGACCGCATGTGCCGAGCGGGGCGAGGTTGGGACGGACCCACCGGCCTCGGTGTCCCGCACGGCCTGCTCGCGTTCTGAGCCGCCGCACTCCTGAAGGACATTCCGCGGCGTGGCCGGCCCGAGGCAGCGGTGGTGTCCGTCGAGTGGTGCCGCGCGGCCTCTCGTCTCGACGGGCATGACCTCGACATCGCCGGACATGGCAGCCGCCGGGGGAGTGGGCAGGCTTGGTGGTTTCGGTCTCGGCGAGGTGTGGATCACTGCATGCAGGGGTATACGGGCGCTGCCGCGCGGTCGCGTGCGGCGGTCAAGGGTGGCGCCGGTTGAGCCAGCAGCCGGCGCCACCGCTCAAGGCTGGAGCCCCGGTTCTCGGATTCGGCTGACGAACCCAACGAACGCGGGTACCCGGATCGGGGTGTGGCCTACCGCGTTGGCGGCGAACCACCGGCGTAGCCGAGTCGCGGACGAAGCGTCGCGTGGTTCGAAGTCCGACCTGGGAAGGTTGGCCGAGCTGTAGCGTTCTATGAGGTCGAACGTGGCCCCGGTCCGAGGGAACCATGGACCGGGGCCATCGCAGGACGAGGAGAAATCAGAACCAGTGGGCGCGACCGCCGACCTTGCGGCCTGTGCCGCCGAGGATCGCCAGAACGACACCCGCGACAGCGAGAACGGCGCCGATGGTGGTCAGCACGGGAATGCCGACGATCAGGCCGATCACGAGGATGATGACTCCGAGCACGATCATGGTTGTTCTCTTTTCTTGCGCGGCAGGAAAACCTGCTGCTGCGATGGGGACTCGCTCCTTGTTCCCCTGGCGGCGGCACGCCAAACCCGTGGACCGAAGGGGAGACCGCGACGCCCATCACACCGGTTCGTCATCAGGGATCGCGATCGCTCAGGCGCGGGGCCGACTCTTACGGCCGGTGACCTTGTTGTAGAGGACCAGGACGATGATCGCGCCGATGATCGATCCGATCCATCCGGCAGGCTGGAAGCCGCGAAAGCCAACGGTGAGCAGTCCGAACAGCAGTCCACCCACGACCGAGCCGACAACGCCCAGGACGATCGTCCGCAACAGCCCGATGTCGTCCTTGCCCGGCACGAGGGCTCGCGCGATGAAACCAGCGATCAGTCCGAACAGGATCCAGCCGAGAACAGTCCAGAGCATCATTCCACCTCATGATCAATTGGGGACTGCCTCATCGAGTGAGGCAGGTGATTTCCTTACAGCGCGCGGGCCCCCGGCTTGGCGGAGAAGCGAAACTCGATGGTTGCGGGCAGGGTGTCGATGTCGAGTGCTTGACGAAGCCGGGGGAGGCCATCGGTGTCGATCCGGTGCCGGATCTGGGTGAGGTCACCGCCTTGCTCGGCGCTGATCACCAGCGCCACGGCGGGAGTGTCGCGGGTCCCGGCGAGGGTGGCGTGCGCGGCGTGGACGCCGGGATAGGTCGTCACCTCGGTGACGAAGGGCTCGATCGCGGTGCTCGCGGCCAGTTCGGTGCGGCCGAAGGCGGGATCGGTCTCGAAGTTCCAGGTGTGGGTCTTGGGTTTGCGGGTCAGCTGTGCCAGGAGCCATCGGAGCATGAGCAGGCCCAGTACGACGGCGGCAGCGGCGGCGATGTAGAGCGTCCAGGTGGGCGCCTGTTCTGTTCCGGCCACCAAGGTGGATTCGGGCCGCACGACGGTGACCGTGCCGAAATGAGTCAGCAGAGCGAACGCGCCTGCCGCGACCAGCAGAAGCCCGGCCAGGGCAAGAACGGTGCGATTGACGCGGGCGGGGCGATTGAGACTGGTCACGACGCCTTCCTGACCGCACGGATCTTGACCCTGACCGTCGGGCGGACAGCGGGGTCGATCTGGTCGAGGCGCTCTTCCACCGACCGGCGAACGGCGTCGGCGAGGCCATCGATGGTCGTCCGCCCCGTGGTCACGGTCGCGGCGATCGTGCGAGGTTTGAGTTTCACCCTCGCGTCTGACACACCGTCCACCGCGGAGGCCGCGACGCGCAGAGTGGAGCGGTAGCTCCGGCGCGAGGCACCGGAGTCCAGATCGCCCCGCAGCGGCAGGACGACGGGCTTGCCCGGGATGATCGCGGCCAGGACCAGGATCAGCCCCAGCAGTACCGCGGCCGCGCCGACGATGGCTGTCACGGTGTCGGTCCAGCGTGTGCCGTGCAGTGCGGCGGCGACGGTGTCGTAGCGGATCCAGGGAGTCTCCCCGAGAAGCATCTGGATCGTGACGACCGCGACGAGAGCGCAGGCGGCGAGCAGGACGAGCGCGGTGAGGGTCGCGGGGACGCTTCGGCGTGGGTGGCGTTTCACTGAACCCTCCTGGTCTCGGTGGTGGCGGTGTGCAGCGCGGTGACAGTGATGTCCACGCGCGACACCGTGAGTCCCGTGAACTCTTCGACACGGCGCATCACGTGCCGGCGCACTCGCTCGGCGGTGCGAGAGACCGACATCGGATAGCTGATGGAGATCCTGAGGGCGAGCGTGGCGGCCCCGCCGTCGACCTTCGCGGTGACCTTGACGCTGTTGCCGGGATCTTCCGCGCCGACGGTGACTCCGAGAACGCGGCTCGCGGTGCCGCCGACGCCGTCGACCTCGGCCACGGCGTGCGCCGCGATACGTTCCACAGTGCTGTCGGAAATGGTGAGTAAGCCCCGGTCGCCGGAATCGTCTGGCTCCGTTTCGATGACCGGGTCGGGCAGGGTGGCGCTCACGGTGATCAGCCCCTGTCGCGGCCGGTGAGCTGCGACAGGTCGAGCTTGCCGTCGAGGACACGGCCGACCAGCAACCCGAGCGCGCCAAGGACCAGGACGATGAAAAAGGCGCCGAACCCGCCGAAGGCGGCGGCGAGCCCGAGGGCGAGACCGGTGAACAGGCCGAGTTGCGTGGAATTCACTGGTTCTCCTTGGCAAGGGTGGTCATGTCGGGATCCCTGACCGTTGCGCCGGCCGGAGAGGCGAGATCGCCGATCCACACGTGGACCGGTCGGTCGATCGGTCCCACCGCGGTGCGGACGTCGTCGCTGATCTCGACGGCGGTCGCGGGGTAGCGGCCGATGACGCCGACGGTGATCTCGTCGTCGCGGACGCGGATCCCCGGGATCCGGCGTCCGCGCAGGAGGGTGGCGATCTCGCCGAACCGCCCGCTGTGCAGACCCGCGATGCGGCTCCGGGCCCGCACAGCGGTGGCGATGCGGTCGGCGTCGACCTCGACGCCGAGGCTCACTGAACGCGGCCGGTGTCGGACTTGCCGTCCTCGGCCTCGTCGTCACCCGGTATGTGCACGTCGGAGACATTGATGTTGACCTCGACCACTTCGAGCCCGGTGATCTGCTCGACCGCGCCGATGACGTTTCTGCGCACGGCACGCGACAGGTCGGCGATGGACACGCCGTACTCGACGAGAATCTGCAGGTCGACCGCGGCCTGCTTCTCGCCGACCTCGACCGACACACCTTGGCTGGCCGACGCGGTGGCGCCGGGGATGCGCTCACGGATCGCGCTGAACGCCCGGGCAGCGCCACCACCCAGGTCGTAGACACCGGAGATCTCGCGGGTAGCCAATCCGGCGACCTTCGCCACGACGGTGTCGGCGATAGTGGTGGCGCCCCTGCTCGGCTCCAACGCGCTCGTGCCGGACTTCTCGACCGCGGTCGACTGGCCGGATTCCTTGGTGGTGGACGAATTCGTCATGACGTCTCCTCGGATCGGTTCCTGCGGTGTCTCGTCGGAAGCTCTCGGTGTTCCATTTTGCTTCGACATCACCTAGGACCCGGCTTTGAGAAGATCGTCACGACCCGATCGTGTGACCCCGGTCCCAGGCAGCTGACGCAATAAGGTGACATCTCGGTGGTCGTCTCGGTACCGGCACGCAGTGGATGCCGTGGATCGGCTTGGACGATCTGACCGACATCCACACCCGGACGCTCACCGACGACACGATGACCGGACCGGTCAATGCCGTCGCGCCCGAGCCGGTCCGCAACGCCGACTACACGCGGGCGCTCGGACGGACTCTCCGGCGCCCGCCCCTGATGCGGGTTCCCGAGCTCGGGCCCCGGCTGCTGCGCGGCCGTGCCGGAGCGAGCGAACTGGCCCTCGCCAGTCACCACATGCGACCGGAACGCCTGATCGAAGCTGGGCACGTCTTCCGTCATCGGGAGCTCGCGGACGCGCTGTCCCACCACCTCGGCACCACGACGTCCACTGGTATGAGAGAACAGGAGGAAACCACGTGACCACGGTTCACGGCGGTTCCCGCGGAATCCCCGCCCCGGTGGTGGCCGTCGCCGCGGCAGGCGCCCTCGTCTCGGCGCAGGCCAAAACCATCTACAGTGGACTCGTACTCCCTTCCTGGGCGCCTCCGCCTTGGCTCTTCGGTCCGGTGTGGACCGTCCTCTACCTGATGATCGCCGTCTCCGGATGGTTGTTCTGGCGAGCGAACGACAACGAACGCGGGCTGGGCAGGTACGCCGCTGCTCTGGTCGCGGCGTTGACCGCGCTGGTGCATCGCGGGATCCACCGTGTGCTCGCGGCGACCACCGTGGTCATGGCGCTGGCCGCCACCGTCGCGTTGCCCGACGTGCGCTCGTTCGTGCTTCTGGCGGTCATACTCGGGTTGCTCGCGTTCTCCACGGCGGCGGTGAAGGTGGCGGTCGCCCACGATCTGGCCCCGGCCGTCACCACCCGGCCGGCCGGTCCGGCGAACCACGGCGTACTGCTGATGAATCCCCGGTCCGGCGGAGGAAAGGTGGAACGTTTCGGGCTCGTGGGAAGGGCACGCGAACTCGGGATCACCCCGGTCGTGCTCCAGCGCGGCGACGACCTGCGGGCCCTGGCCGAACACGCCGTGGCCGAGGGCGCCGACGCCATCGGCATGGCCGGCGGTGACGGGTCGCAAGCTCTGGTCGCCGACGTCGCCAGGCGACACGACATTCCGTTCGTCTGCGTACCCGCAGGCACTCGCAATCACTTCGCACTCGACCTCGGACTCGACCGGTCCGATGTGACGGCCGCGCTCACTGCCTTCGGTGACGCCCTCGAACGGCGCGTCGACCTCGCCATGCTCGGCGATCGCGTGTTCGTGAACAACGCTTCGCTCGGCGTGTACGCCGCCATCGTGCAGACCGAGAGCTACCGCGACGCCAAGCCGGCCGCCGTCGAGGAACTCCTTCCCGACCTGCTCGGCCCGGACGGTCAGGACTTCGACCTGCGCTTCACCCGCCCGGACGGGAGCAGCGCCGACCTCGTGCTCGTGTCGAACGGCGCCTATCGCCTTCGCAGCCTCAGCGGGTTCGCCACCAGGAGCCGCCTGGACACCGGCGTGCTCGGCGTCGCGACCCTGACGGTGAACCGCGCGCGGGACGTGCCGGCCCTCATCGTGGCCGAAGCAGGTGGCCGCCTCGGCCGCTTCCCTGGCTATCAGGAGTGGACCACCCGCGAGTTCGAGGTCGATTCCGGGCAGCCCCTGGTCGACGTCGGCATCGACGGCGAGCCCCTGCGGCTGCCACCGCCCTTGCGATTCCGCTCGCTTCCCGGCGCGCTTCGAGTGCGCATTCCCATCGGCACACCGAGTACCGCACGCGCGGCAGTGACCCCGGTCGGCATCCGGCAAGTGGTCACGGCCTTGTTCCGAATACTCGCAGGACATCCGGCGCGGTGAGCGCGTCGCTATCGATGCGCTCACCGCGGCCGCGCGTGTCCTGTCGGATGCCGGTCTGCGGTCGACGAGGTCGATGCCTGCAGATCAGTGCCTCGGTATGGGCTGCCGCTATGCCGCCGGAGGGCGGTCATTGGCCTCTGAAATAGAAGAAACCTTCACTCGGTAGTGTTGAGTGAAGGTTCTAGCAACTGGTGAGATCTCACCTAAAGCGGTGTCCGAGGGGCGTGTTGCTCACTAACCACACGCCTCTCATTGACGTGACACCTGGTAGTTACTAGAGAGCGTCGGCCGCCAGAGAACATCGACAGCCAGCAGACGAGCACATCTGCGTCAGGGGACCTGCCCGAGCTCGCGCTGTTCGAAGGGACCTGAAGCCGGAAAAACCTGGTAGCGCACTGCACTGTAGCTGACCGGTTGGCCACTCCAGCGCAGCCCTAGAGTTAGTCAGCGCGCACTATCCGCTTCAACGCCATCGCCCAGCACATCGGCAAACGGATGGGCGACCGAGCATCACGCCGCGAATTGAGCGTCCTCTGTGTCAGACAGCGAGCCGCATGAAGCCAGAGCCCGGTACGTCGACCACAGCGACATACTTCACCTCGGCGGCTCATTGTCCGAACATAACGTCCATCGAGAAACAGGACGCACACCCTCGTGCGGGCGAGCATCCGTTCGACTGCCGCTTGTCCCGGCACAACCGCTCGGCTTCGTCGACGATTGGCACCACGGCGTTGCCAGCGCGTCTGACGAAGTTTGGTCGACGTGGGGCCGGCCAGCGCGTCCGCGCCGGAGGTCGTGACGGGGCGTTTGAGCTGATGGTGCGGGGTTCCCGGACCGGTCAGATAGCACCCGTAGACCTTGCCGCCGACGACCTGCCGGATGTCGGCCACCAGATGGGCGGTGATCCAGTCGCAAGTGTCGGCATGGCCGACCGCTGGACAAACCTGCCGTTAGAGTCGAGACATGTCATTGGTGCGTGACCATGCCGACTGGATCCGACTCTGTGACGAGGGCCGCCTAAGCGACAGCCAGCAAGTTCTGCTCGAGACTGTCCTGGCAGCGTGCGACCCAGAGGTAGTTCTTACTCGGCATGTTGCGGGCACCGGCGCTGCGCTCACTGCAATTGCCCGGGTTGAGTCCGCGCTGGAATCCAGGGCGCGGCCAAGCCGGGTGAAACCGCAGCCATACGCGAGCGTGACTCTCGACTTGATCTCCACAGCGCTGGCGGTGTTCGAATCGACGAGGTCGGTGTTCGTGCCAGGCACGCTTGACAGCGCAATCAGTGTGCTGAGCGCTCTCGATGCGGGCGGTCAGGCAGGGTTAAAGGCTGCTACTGACTGTGCAAACGCGGCCATGCTCTTGGCGGCTCGTATAGCCGAGTTGCGGAGCGCCGTTCGCGATCATCTCGCGGCTGCTTGGCGGGGAGCGGTGACAGTGAAGCAAGCGGAACGGCTGGCGCTGGAGATGGCCGCGCTCTGCGTGATGGAGAACCGGTGGCATCCGCAGCTTACTAGCGACGTACGCACTGCGTTAAGTCAAGGATCGATCGACGCCGAATATTTGGCAGAAGTCCTGCTGCCCGCCGAGAGGGACTTCCGGGTAGCAGTCGTTGTCGAAGGCACCTCCAGCTTGGAATCGCTGGCCAGGTTGATGGACCCATCCGCAGATCCGATAGAAATTATGCCTGGCGAAGCGTTGGTTGGATGGGGCCACGGAAAGAGTGACCTGCAGCGGCTGGTCGACCTGGCGGACGCTGCGTCTATTGCGCGCCGCGACTGGTCGGGCGATCAGGCGAACGGGCATGTGCTGCTGACCTTCACGGTCCGCGCTCGCGACTCCGGCGGTGCCATCCTGCTCGGTCGGCGGCAGGCATCAGAGTTGCTCGACCAGTATGTTGCGGGACAGCGGATCGCAGAGATCAGACTGCGGGCCGAGAGTCTTGCCTATGAACCGGGGACCGGGCGCGTGCTGAGGCTCGCGATGCCTGTCCTGGGAACAGGCCGGGTGCGGCCGCTGAGTACCACCTGGCCACCGGCACTGCGAGAGAGTTTGCGGACTTCGCACATCGCCCGGATTACGGAGGCCCCGATGGCGTCTGCCGGCCTGTGCTGGGCCGCCCTTGAAGCACTCGAGGTTAAGCCGAATGGGAAAGAAAAACTAGCCCGCGCGCTGAGTCTGCAAGCTCTCCGCCAGCAGGTTGTGGACCTGCACCAACGAACACGCACCGCCGTCGCGGCAGCGCTAAGAGCTACACGTGCCGCTCACTCCAAGGCAAATGCCAGTTATCAAGAGCTGGCCCGTGCTGTCGAGTCGGCGAGGAGGGAGAAGTCTTCGGCCCTAGCGGAGAAGGCGGCAATGGCTCGTTCCACAGAGCGTGCCCGCTACGAGGAGTTGGAGCGTGCGCTTGAAGCCGAAGCGCTCCTCGCGCAGGTGGATGTGTGGACTGGTGTCGGGCACGACGGGCGACTGCGTGATCCGAGTCGGTGGTTCGATGTGCTCGCAGCACCAGCCGATGCGGAACCGGAGCTGCGCGCTGCCGCTGATGCCACTGCGTGTCTTGCTGACTGCCTCCGCGGGCAGGCTGCATCTCGACTACGGGCCTGGCTAGGACTATTGGCTACTCCCAAAGCCCTCGCCGGATGGATCGAAGGGACGGCGGCCCGGTGCGAAGGACACCTCGAATGGCTGTATGCGCTGCGCAACATCGCACTGCACGACGGTCGGTTCGAATCCACCACGGACATCCTGGACGCCCACGCAGGGCGCGCTCTCCTCGACTTGGCACTCGAGTTCCTGGGCAACTGGTACGAGCAGGCGACCAGCGTAGTTCCAGAGCGAGCCGCATGGCCAGCGCTTGAGGTCATCGACCACCTCGCCGAACGACAGGAAAAGGTGGTAGCCGCGTTACGCAGCGGTACGCGAGCAGGCTTGCATCTGACTCACCTGACCAGCCCGACCTCGACCGGACTGGACCGTAGGTAACCGGCAAGCCAGCTGGGTTTGAAGGTTGGGAGTGTCCTGCCGATTGAACGAGCACGCCATGGTGGCCGGCCGGGGACTCGAACCCCGATCTCTCCCATGTGGACTGGCGCGATCGTGAATCGCCGCACCTGACGTGCACCAGCCCCTTCTACCACCCTACAGGCTCCACTGCCCAGCCGGAAGGAGTCAGAACCGCCGCCGTCAGACGGCTCGCGAAGACTTCGCTTCCCTGGTTGTATGGACGACTGGTGGGAAGCTAGCAATATTGAAGCCAAGTCGTGGCGAGTTATTGAACCAGAGACGAGGACCAGCAGAGCCCTGTGAGACCTGGGACCAGCCTTGCGCCTGAGTAATACTCCTGATGTTCTCGCCCGCCGGGTGAGGGTCTTTTCGGTCAGGTAGGCGAAGCAGCCAGTCGAGATTACGAACGGGCGAGAGTCTGCGACGAATGCTGACGAACGTGGAAAATACGCAAGAACCACACTGCCTGAAAACCCGGCTGAGCAGCTCGGACTGGCAGCTATAGCGGTCTGTCAGGAGTATGCCAGGCCACCCCGGCCGACGAGATAGGTTATACCTCGTCGCCCGCCTAGCGAGAAACCAGCAACATCGAAGTGCACCCGAGTTCACCTGCAACCTTGACCAGTCTGACACCTTGCATCTATCAGATCGCCGAGTTGATGCAGTACGGAACCCTGATTAACCTATCAGGCTGCCTGGTCTCTCTTCTAGAGGATGTCGTTGGCCCTGGCCCAGGCTTCAAAGCCGCCTGGAGAAAACGGGAGACGATACTTGCCGAGTAGCAATTCATCCACCATGGCGGACGCAAATTTGATGGTGAGTTCCTTTTGTCTAATGGCCTCGCATAGAAGAGCTAATGTTGGCTTCAGCTTAATGTCATTGGCGCGCGCGGCTCGGCGCCCTGCGCCGTCATCTACAACTGCCCACGCATCTTTGCCTATGCTCTTAGTTAGCGCAAGAACGGCAGCCTCGCCGCGATTTCGCTTGCCGCGTACCAGCAGCGATGAGAAGTCTGCAAAGCTTGCGACTTCTTCGGCGGTGCGGAGCTCGCGAAGCTCGATCCAGTCAGTATTCAGTGTTGCTTTTAGTCTCTCGTCTCTTGCCGCCATCTCGTTTAGCTCGATGGAAACCATGTCTGGAATCAGAACTCTGCGCGTTCCGGCGATGATCTTGAGGACGCCCAGAATGTCACGCTGAGCAAAGTGGGCCAGGGGGCTCGTATCGAACACAAGGAATCCATCTGGGAAGCTACTTTCGTTAGGTTCCATTAGATTAGATCCCAGATGGCCCCTTCTGGAATTGTTGGCAGTTCAGGTAATTCGTCCTCGGTCCACTCGTCGAATAGTAACTCCGTTGCCCGAGCGGCAGTGATCACCTCGGCTCTGAAGAGGTTTAAGACTCCCTCTTCATATAAGCGTGACATGTGAGGCGCCTTGAACTCGTCTTCGGGGATCAGATTGAAGTCAACGATGTCAGCTCTAGTTGTTCTGAAATCGCGAATCCTCGCCCCTTCTTCGGCGCTGACTATTTCAAGCTCTCGGAGTCGTCGGCTTAGTGTGGACATGTCGACCCTGAACTTGCTTGCAGACTTCACGGCTGCTACTCGAAGGTGATCGTCGTCATCGGTGGCGTCTTTGATTGCGGAGCGCCAGAACTTTACGATCCCCTTCTTGGGAAGAAGTGTCGCGCGAGCGAAGTCGTCAAGTCGCAACTCAAGCGCACTCTCGTTTCCGCTAACGATTCGCCAGTCGATAGAGTACTCATCGGCAATCATGAAGTGACCTAGTTCATGAACTAGTGCTAAGCGTCGTCGTCCGACTTGAAGCTGACCGTTCACAAGCGCGATTCCACCTTCGGCTAAAAGTAGGGAGGCGGCGTCAGCTGCATCCCTGCCGAGGTCGAAACAAAAAGCAAGGAGTCCGAGCTTCGCTACCGCTTCTGAGATTCGGTAGAACGGTTCCTCGTCGTCCAATCCGAGCCTGTGGCGGACATCTGTCGCCATACTTTCAGCTTCCGCCCTAGATGTAGGCGGTCCCATGGTCGCGACACGAATCCCGGGAAGATCCTTCCCGTGCTTTGCCACGAACTCGACGTTCCAGCCCAGACGTTCGATCATGCGATCGATGCGCGAGGTTGCTTCGTCGTGTCCGTGCGTGTTGCGATGCGAGACGATTGCCGGAGGAGCCTGCATGACGAACCACTCGATACGCTCGCCTAGCTCGTCGGCGATACGCGCCAGCTCAAGCGCGGAGACACGACGGAGGCCAGTCTCGACCTTCGCTAAGGCGGACCGGTCCAGCAATACGGCGGAGGCCAGCTGGTCCTGAGTCATCCCAGCACGCTGCCTGGCTTCGGCAATCTTCTTTCCCATGGTCACTCCGTCGACCGTCACTGTGCGATTTTAGAACAGCCGACACCTCTGCGGCTAGTCATCTCACTCAGCGACCCCTGTTCAGGCGTATAATCTCGCCCCATCGCGCATGGTTGCGCAGAGCGTCCGGTCAGATACTCGGCGCGCATACAGGCGGGCGCCTAGTGTCAACTCGACTTGCACTCTTCTCGGTCGCCGTGAGGGGCCGCAGCGTTACACGTGTGGGCCCCGCGTCGTCGTGACTGGATACCGCCCTCATGCTGTGACGGAGAGTTGCGGGTTGCATTTGCGAATACTTCAGACCTTCCTGGTGGCAGGTCAAAGATCGACGACGAACTCGTACGAAAGCCACCGACGTAGACCGCCATCGTGAGCGGCACTAGCGCCCGATCTCGGCAGAGAGCGTGATACAGCTCTCCGGCCTAAAGAGCGACACGTTCGCGTCTGCTGCTGCGTACTGTCCGTGTGCGATGGGGCACCGAGCACGTTGCTCGGACGATCACGGCGACGCTGCTGGCAGGCTGGACCGGCGGCGTAGTCAGCGTGGCGCGGCAACGATGGGTCGTGAGCCGGGGACCGCACAAGGGGCGCACCGCTAAGACTCACCTGCTCGGCCGACCTTCGTTCGGCCTGCGATAGGGGTGATTGCAGGCGGCGGGTCCGCTCGAGGGCGGCCGGAGCGGGTCAAGCGGCAGGACGGGTTGTGGTCTTGCTGTTGTGTTCGGCTTCTTCGAAGGTCAGTGCGCGTTCGGCTACGTCGAACAGATCCTTATACGTAATGACCTCAACTCGGGACAAGTGGGCGTTGTACGAGCGGATGGTCTGGTTGACGACGCGTTCGTCGATGGCTTCAAGGTGGTCGGGGTGTCCGATAACGACGGTGGCATGAACGCGTCGCAGGTCGTAGTTGACGCCTTGGTCGTACAGGTGCGCCGTGGTGAGCGTGGCGCCGGTCTCGTCGAGGCCCCTCAGGTAGTTCATCGCTTGGCTGGTCGCCTCGTGGACGTCATTTCCCACGATGTGGTGGTTACGCCAGGGATGCACGAGCTTTGGGATCACGGGGCCCTTCAGCTCAACGATGTGCAGTGTTCCGTCGGCGCTGAGGAGAGGGATGTCGTGCTGATCGAGAGGCACCAGATTTCGTCGAGACGCCACGCCGACGTATCTCCCACCAAACAACCAGTATGCGTCTTCGATTTTTCTTTGGAGATCAGTTTCGGTCGTCGTGGGTTGCCGCACGAGTTGCTGTAGTTCGGCTACGAGCTGACGACGGTGTGTGAGGGTAGCTTCGCGGACTGCCGAGATGCCGGCGTTCGTGGCCGCGATGGCTCTGGCGAGTTGCTCCAGGTCGCCAGTGCGTTGCAGGGCGGTTACGAGCTGGGTTGGGTCGACTTCTCCGCGCTCGAGCATCATGAGCAGAGTGGCGGTCGGCGACGCGGTGTCGACCACGCGGAATCTCCCTTTTTCGGATACTTGGGCTTCGAGGAAGGCCACGAGACGTACGATCTCGTCGTTTTCGCAGCTCCATCTGCGCTGTGGGTTACTGAAGTCGAAGCCGGGTTTGGTGGGGTGACGCGGGAAGCTTCGGAAGCAGAGCTCTCGTCGACGGACGTCCTGAGTGTCCTCGTCGCCGAAGGTGGAGAGGGTGACGGTCTTGCATACTTGCGGGCCTTGTTTCAAGACGGCTCCGGTTGCGCCGAGCTGTCCGGGTCCCTTGTTCTCCCCGGCTACCCAGATGGTGAAGTCGTCGCCGGTTGTGCTGCTTTCCATGGGCATCTCCTGTGCGAAAGGTTGCGGGCAGAAGTCGGCAACGCTGCCGCAAGCGTTTCAGGAGGAACTTGTTCGTGACCGTCACAGGTCTGCACAGTAAGTCGGAGAACGGGCGAATCGTTGCCGTCTCGTCGGGGTGAATGTCTATTCGCAGGCTCGGACCTCAGTCGCCGTTCCGTGCGGTTCGACAGCACGAACCGGGCTTCCGTGGGATCTTCAGGTGGGCGGACATGGTGAACTGGCCGCACTCGACCTGCTCGACGATCTGCCCGACAGTCACCGGCTCGCCAGCGGAGGCCAGCAAGTTCAGGATCTGTAGCCGGACCAGAGCGGCGAGCGGCCGAAACCAGTCGGCAAAGGTTTCGGCGGCCACTGAGGTCCGATATGACCCCCGCCTCCGTAGATCGTAGATCGTCGGAGGAGGGCGCGGAGACCTACCGTTCGTGCCCGCGGCGGACGGCCACTCACCCGGGCCCGGGGCATGTTGCCTTGCTAGCAAGGTTGGGCGCGAGGCGATGGGTGCGCCGAAGCCCAGCTGATGCAGTTGCAGTCTCTCCTTTAGACGGGGATCGTGCTACCGTCTCGGGACGACGTGAGATCGCGTCGCGGCTGGCTGAACACGGGCGCCGATCCGTGGAATGCAGCAAGTACCCAAGGCGGTCGCGGATCAACTTGCGACCCAGAGGTCACGCATATGCCGCGATGGGCAATCTCAAGCCGCTAGAGCTGATGGCAGGCCAGACCTGTTGGACGTTCGAGCGTGAGCTGGTCGGCGTCCGGCTCCCGTGTGAACTATCCGCGGGAGGCCGTCTCCTGCGGTATCAACACCGAAGGAGTCTCCTCTGTGACCAGCGAAAACAAGTCGCCAACTGAAGTGCGTGGCGAAGTAACAAAGATGCAGCGCCCTCTCCGACGCATCCCCTCCCTTCCGGAGGCGGACTCGATCAGGGCCCTTCGTTCGAAGGCGAAGAAGCAGCTCGGCATGAGTGACCGGGCTGCGGGAGCCATGTCAACACTGTGGGTTCACCCCGACCAGATCCTTCCGCAGCTCGACAACCTGCGACGGCTGCGGATCCCCGGTGGCGACCTCGTCTACATCGAAGGGCTCGCCTGGACGCCGCGGCTGATGTGCGACTTCTGCAACCCGCGCAATGCCGCTGACTACACCTACCCGGTCGCCGGCACCGCGGTCCTCGACGACGACGGGGTATTCACCGCAGAAACCGAGGCCAGGACTGCTGAGCTCGCTTTGTCGGTTTCCGGCCGCGACAATCTGGAGATCGCGCTTGAGCGGGCGATGGAGAAGACTCGCCTCAAGAACACCCCGTACCCGCCGATCGCAGACCAGGGCATCATGGACGCTCCCTTCGGTGTCATGGCTGTGCTCGGCTTCAGCGACGGCAGTCAGGATCTTGCCGTTCCCTATGTGCGTGAGGGCTCGAGCCGTGTCAGCTGGGCTCAGAAGGTCCTGGGGATCACCCCCGAGGACACACTTCTCCGGATGCCGTCGACCGCGAAACCGATGAGCGAGTTCATCGAGGAGATCAACACGATCGTCGGCAAGCCCGCTGACGAGATCACGGACGAGGAACGTGGCCGGGTTCGGTGCGCTACGACAAACTTCATCCTCATCGTCGGATTCGAACCTGACGAGCCAGGAACGGTAGATCTTGCAGAAGCGATCAAGGTCAAGGTTGCGCAGGAGCACCTGAACGTCAAGGTCGACTGGACCGAGGACGCACAGAACTCCGTCCTCGCCGACGACTGCCTCGCTGCAGTGCACCGAGGCGGCCTTATGCAGAGCGAGACCGAGTACCGATGGCTGTCTGGGGGCCTTCCCCACGATTACGCGGTAGATGCCGGCGCGGCCGAGCACCGCGATGATCGCTTCACCCGGCTGATGTGGCTCTTCACCACGGAAGACTCCATGGTTCACCAGGTGATCCGGCAGCCGATCGCCTTCGTCCTCCGAAAAGAGAGACACGGCCGGGTCCAAGTCCGCCGGACCACCAAGATGCCCTTCGCCATCGAGCTCGCTGCCCGGGAATTCCGGGGCTCGCAGCGATATCCGGATGCTGCTATCGAACGCATCACCAAGGTCATGACCAATGGCGGGCCGCTCGCGATGAAGACGTCCTGGCGCCCGACTTCCCGAAGCCTCACAGCTCTCACAAAGGCAGCCCTTGCCGACGCAGAAACTGGAAACCTCGGTCCGGCGTCGATCGAGCTGGCCATGCGGGCGCTCTACTACGTCGCAGTGCACGACGTTCTCAGGGTTCCGCGAAACGATCTTGGCGCGAACTCTGACCGTCGGAAGATCGCTGAGATCCTCGAGTCGATGGCTCTAACCGCCCGTGGCGTCCGGCAGCTCGCCGACATCATCAAGGATGGGCGCCGCGGCGCCCATCCGGTCGTCCGGGACGAGGAACACGGTCAGCCAGTACTCAGTGGAGACGGCAAGACCGCGGTGACACTGTCGAACACGATGCTCCGGTACACCTTGTTCCCGAAGGACGGCCGCAAAGACGACCAAGACGGCGCGGACCCCTACATGGAGGCTCAGAAGTCGATCGGCAAGGCCCTCAAATCGCTTGAGGATGGTATCTCCGACCTCGAAGGAGTCACGGACGAGGACGGCGCCAGCGTGGTCGAGCAGCAAGGGGTTCACCGCACCACCGCGAAGACCTGGCGAAAGATCCTCAGCGAAGCACAGGAGAAGATCCAGGAGTGGTACGAGGCTGGCGTCGAATACAGCGCCACCGCAAATGAACCGCCTCAACCTCTCCTCGAAGAACTGGAAAACGAAGAAGAGACGAACGACGAGTAGTTCCACGGTCACCTGGCGGCGGGAGCTTCTACCCGCCAGGTGACCCAACTAACTTCATCACGACGCGCAAGCGCGTCGGGGCATCCAACTAATCCGGGCCGGACCTGGAAACGTTGATGTTGAGCCCGCCACGAAACCGCAGCGACATGGTTTCCGAGGCCCAGTTTGTCCCGAATGGCTCATGCGTGCCGCCCGGCCAACCGCAGGCCAGACCTGCCAGCGGCCTCGCGGGGCACCGGGTACCCCGGTTCCCGCACGGCAAGAAGCGCTGACTCCTTGCCCTTACAGGAACCACGAAGGGATACCTCCATGCACCTCACCTCACTCCAGCGTGTCAACCCCCGACCACCGCAACGCATCGGACGTCCTGTGCGTCGAGACGGGGGCCACTCATGAAACTCTCGACGCAGCGCGAGATCACCGAACTTATCGGTCTCCAATCTGGTGGCAGCCACGTTGCCATCGGAGGCCAGATCCATAACCTCAACGACCTGCGCGGAGGAGTCGGTCTCATCGTCGCCGAGAACGCCGGCGGCCGAGTCCTCTATGTCGGATCTGTCTACCGCCCCCGACAGCGCGACGGTCTGCGAGCCCGGCTTCGAGAACTCCTCCGCACGCCGGCACGTGACGACCGCTGGGACACCATCACTGTGTTCCCCCTGACAGACCAAACACCCGAACAGGATGTTCGCCAGCTCAAAGGAACCCTTTCGATCTGGCTCGTTCCTGTCGAGAGCCAATCGTGGCCTTGCGTTCGCCGCGGTTAACGGAGCTGGCTCCCCGCGGTCAGCTTGCCGACGACTCCTAGGAAGAGCTCCGGCAAGCTGACCGCGTCTAGGGAAGCGCCAGCTGCTGCAAGGCTGCGGTTCTAACGCCCACCTGAAACAGCTGTCGGTACAGTGCTTTGCCGTGTTCAGGTCCGTTGACTGCCCGCCCGAAGGAAGCCTTCGACCTCGCCGATGGAAGCTTCGGTCGGGAAGTGGAACTTCCCGTACTCCTGTGCGCTCTCCATGGTCAGCTCAACGAAGTCAAACAGGTTTCCGGGGAAGAGTTCCTCGACGGCCTTCTTACGGCCCTTCTGAAACTTTTCGGCATGCTGCTGGTCTTCGACCTTGTACTTCGGGTTGATCACGAAGACGCTCAGGATGCTCTGGCCGATCCAGGCGTCGGCCCGGAAGTTCGCATCGGCGAGCGGGTGCACGCGGACGTCGAGTCCTCGTTCACGGAGCGCCACGGCGGTGTACATCTCCCGCATGAACCCGTAGTAGGCGAGTCCGACCCGCCAGTCGAGCGATCCCTTCGCGAGGGCATTTGCCTTGTGCTCGAGCCCCTTCCACGTTGGGTGCTCCGCCCTTAGACGCTTAAGTTCCAGCTCGTAGATCCTCTTTTGGCGCTCCAGCCGCTCGGAGCCGAACATCTTCAGGCCGACGTCCGTCTCGTAAGCGAACTTGTCGAATTCGCTCCAGAGGGGCGGTCGGCCGAGATCTTCCATCAGCAGGTGAAAAAGATGCACGAACGCGAAGTCCGGCTCCCAGTTACTTGCTAGGTCAATGTGTGCAATGTCTTTCTTTTTGATACCTTCGAGAGGGTGTGCGTGGTTCTCCTTAACCCACTCGAACGTATCAAGAGTGCAATTGTATATTTCCTTGGTGACGTGGTCGCGCATCGTCGATACAACTCCATGCGCGATACGCTTTGGGTTGTTTTCCCAGCTGAGGTACACGCCCTTTGCCTGGGGGGTGACCAGGAAAGTGTCACGTACTTCGTCTGCGGTGGTCTCCATCTCTACTGTCCCCTCGCCGTGTGAACCCGGTTCCGGCAACCTAGCGCCAGGGGCCGAGAAAATCTCGGCGATTGCTAGAAGGCGGCGATGCGAATCCAGCTGTCGTGGCGCGTTGCGACGGCGCTAGCAGGGTGACACTTTCCGCTGTTCAACCAGGTCACGCAGTTCGGGTGGGGTAAGCCACTGCCGGCCACGATGGATCATGCGATGGCAGTTGGCGCAGAGCACAGCGAGATCCTGCAGGCGCGTGGTCGTGGCCCCCGTGACGTGCAGCGGGACCACGTGGTGAACCTCCGCGTACCTGGCGCCCCGGTCACCATAGGTGCGCTCGAAGTCGAACCCACAGACTTCACACTCCAAACTGCCCCTCGCGGCAAGAACGGTTTCGAGCTTCTTCGCGCGCAGGCGAGGGTTCCGCTCCCGCCGCAGGTGAAGCAGGAGCAGGGCGCGCCCCTCGCTGATCGCTTCTTCTTCGTCAAGGTCCGCAGCGAGGGGCAATTCGGACAACGTGCCGGTCGTGATGCCGCCCCGGATCGCCTCGGCCTGGGCATGCATCTCGGCGGGGTGATCCAGGAACGCCTGCAGGATCTCCCGGTCGAGCTTGCCGCCACGGGTCGGCTTACCGGTGTACGCCGGGTGCTGGGTGGCGATGTCCGAAGTCTTGCGCTGCACACTGTTGGGATTGCGAAAGGTCGGCCCTCGCGACTCCAGCGGATGTAGTGGCAGTGACTGCAGAAGTCGCGATAGCTCCACGGCACGTGGGTCATGCGAGCGCACCAGCCGCCAGTCATTCCGGGCGACAACGTCACAAGCCAAGACCAGCTCAGCCTCAAGCCAGACTGGACTGCGCTGCGGCCGGACCTCGAACCCGCGGTCCTGCAGCAGCTTCACGACAGTTTCGAGTCCACCAGAAAATTCGGAGGCAGGAAGGGCATTTCTGCCTGGCAGGTAGCCATGGGCAACGCCGGCAATCGCCTTCGAGTCGTACTCCCTACCCTCGTGTACCAGCAGGTAGGTACGCGCCTGGCCGAAGCCATACCGGTCGAGGAATCCTTCGCGCCCGAGATCGTCGTGCTCCCTGATGGCTGCGAGAAGGGCATCCTGAGTAATGTCGCTAAGGCTCACGGCACACACGTTAACTTGCACCACCGACAGCTTCGAGCCGGCTAAGAAGGGGTAGTGACGACGCCCCCGGTACCCGAACCCGGCCAGCTCTGCCAGCCCGATCCGCGGAAGGCGGGTCCTCAGCCAGCGCACCCCATCATCGCTCCAGAAGACGACGCTGACCTTCAGGCTGTGCATGTGTGGCTGAAGATGCGACCGATCACTGACCTGCTGCGATCCGCAGTCGACGACGCCATCCGATATGTACTCGATGGCGCGCGCACCTGGCGCTTTGACCTCACTAGCCCTGAGGTCGACTCCGACGAACGTTCATCCGTGGGCACCAAGCTTCAGTACCACGTGATTCAGTACCTTGAGCTGCGGAAGGAGCCACCCCTCGATACAACGATTCTGGACATCCCTGTCGAGATCAAGGGCACGGTCAGGAACACCTGGATGATCCCGCGCGAAGGCCAGTGCGAGATCACCCTCATGATCCAGATCGACGCCAAGCAGCACCGCTTCCAGGCCCTGCTAATGCGCACCCATCGAGCGTGGCTCACCGGGAAGAAGGGCAACCGCGACCTTAAACGTTCGCCGCGGGCCGATGCTGTCCGCGACTACGCGCTTGAGGTCGTGCCGTGGACTCCACTGCCGCCTGAGCCACTGCGCCTGCTGAGCACGGAACAGCTTCGGGTGGTGTTTGGCCCCGATGGCATGCGCAAGCGGATGATCGCGCTGTTCGGGTACTTGCCAGAGCAGGTGATCCCGCGGACCACTATTACGACGGTGGGCGCCGGCCTCGGAGATCCTTTGAAAAGAGCACGTGAAAGCAAACCTGCCGTACTCGCAGCGCATGGCCTCGTTGTCCTGGTAGGAACCTGGAAGGCGGATCTTCAAGCAGCTGCAAGGCTTGGCTACGATCTCAGCAACGAAGCTTGGGTCGCCGTGCCGCAACACAAGTTTGCTACCTAGTACCTCATCTCTCCGGGCATTTCCTTGTCGAAGCCGAGGCTGGATCGTCATCGCCGTTCGAGGTTGGCCAGGCGGTCGGTGAGCCACTTCCGAGTCTGCTGACGAGTGAAGGACTTGTCGGCGATGCGTTCTACCAGCCCAGCGTAGAACGAGACGTCACGGTCGTTTTCCAGGAAGAGGCTTGTCGTGAGCTGCTGGAGGTGGAGCACCGGACGATGTTGATCATGTTCGTAGATCGTGAACCTCGTGCAGATGTCCATGACGATAGCGGAGTCGGTGGGAACAAGGTGAATGCGAAAGTTCGGCAGCGACGACACGAGCAGAAGATGGAGCACTTGCTCGTGTGCAAGTGAGAGGTCCTGGCCGGGCAGGTCAAGCGTGTTCTGGTGCACGTAGAAGGTGAAGGGTCCCGGCATTTTTAGGGAGGCGGGCTGGTTAGCAAGTCGAGCGCGGACTGTCGTATCGAGGGCGGTTCCGCCCTCGTGCCCGACCCTGGCGAGCGCTTCGCGTATGTAGGGCTCGATCTGGAGTTTCCGTGGGATGTCGACAGGGTCGTATGTCGTGATGGACTGGCTGCCGGTGTCGAGCACGTTGATAAGTGGGACCTCGTCGGGGAAGCCGGCGGGGTGGCTTCTGACCTGGTAGCCGTCGTCGGGGCGACGGTCGAGGGCTACCAGGTCGTCGAGTTCCTGTGGGGTGGCTTTCGCTCGGGCGAGGTAGATGGCGATGTCGCCGGCTTGGTAGTTGCGGAGGCCGCTTTCCAAGCGCGAGATGGTGGAGGCGGGCCAGCCGAGCATGCGGCTCATGTCGGTTGCGAGGTAGCCGGCGCGCGTGCGGATTCGCCGTAGCTCGGCGCCGAGCTCCCTCTGCTTTGCGGTCGACAGCTGCGGTGTCTTCTTCGCTTTCACCGGTTCCTGCTCAAGGTCGTTTCGGGAGACGGGGTCGTCCCGCGAGGGCATGAGGCCGTCACAGGCGCTGTGACGGCACGAGATAGCGGCCTACCTGCAGAAACAGCGTGTGTGACAGCTGTGTCAGCTTGCTCCGCGCCCGTCACGTCGGCCGTGAATCGGCTCTGGGAAGGGCAGTTTCGAGAGGTAACGGTCAACCGTCACGTCGGCGAAGGAGGACCGCCGTGTCGTGCGGTGACGAGTTGCGCGGCTGTGCTGGCGACGGCTTGGAGGGCAGTTACGTGTGCGGTCAGTCGGTCGAGTCCGAGCGGGGTAAGGCGCAACTTGGTGCGGCGACCTGCGACCCGGACGGACACGTAGCCAGCCGCGGCGAGGCGCTCGACGTGGAGAGCGACAACGGTCGGCTTGACACGCAGAGCGTTCGCCAGAACCGCGTCTTCGTACCAGTGCAGGTCAGCGAGAAGACACATCACGAACAGCCGGACCGGCAAGAGGAGAAGCGGATCGAGGTCGAGGTGAGAGGACGGAACCGCAGGGCGTGCCGGCTGCATTACCACTCGCCGTCCGCCGGTGCGGCAGAGTCAGGGTGGCAGACGCGGAGCGCTGGGGTCGATCCGGCTGGGCTTCTCAGCAGGTCAAATCTGCCAGGGGCCGAGGGGTCGCCGCCGCGCCTGGCTGCGCTCTGCGCTGCGACACCACCGCGAGGGAGCTGGCGCGCGGAATATCGGGGCTCAATCGCAGGGTCGGAGGATGGCGCGATGATCAGCTGGCTCGTAGTTAGGGGGTCTGCTGCACGTCGTGAATGGTGGGCGCGGTGTCGTCCCGCGTCCACCGACGTAATGGTCCGGCCGTCCCGCTCGGGGGTAGCACACGCGCGTTGACGTGGGCGCGACTGCGGGACGGCCGGAGTCTGAGGGTGGCCGAGGAGACGGCACCAGCGGTGAGCCTTCCGGTGTCGTCCGGGCTCAGCCGTGGGGTTGGCGGGGTGGTCGAGGATCCGGAGCGCCACGACGCACGCGACGCATGGAGGTCCAGGCGGTGCGAGGCACGAGCCGATGAGGACGACATGACCGCAGACCGCCAGGTAACAGCCCTCTTGGAGTTCAAGCCCCTGGGCGAACGCTTCATCGGTGACGGCGTGATCGAGGCTGTCGCCTGTGCAGCGGTACCAGCGAACGTAAAGGCGGGGACGCCGTGACCTGCTTGTTCCGCTCATCTCGCCGCTCCTGAGTCCGTCCGTTGTGTTGAAATCATCAAAGTTGGATCAACGGAGAGAGACCAGGGCGGAAGTGTCGGAGTTTAGTGACAGGTCGGTGGCATACTTCGTCATCACCTGCACATATGGTTGGTATGCTGAGTTGCAAGTCAAGCAGCGCGAGGTGAACGATGGTCGGCGTCCGACGACGCGATGGGCTGGTTTCAGCTCGTAAGGCTGTGGGGCTGAGCCAGGAGAAGCTCGCCGAGATCATGGACGTCGATCGCCGGACAGTCATCCGCTGGGAGGCGGGTGACTTCGCGCCACTGCCGTTTCAGCGGCCGAAGCTGGCGAGAGTGCTGAGACGTTCCCAGGACGAGTTGCGCGTGCTGATCGAGGGCTCACCGGCGGCTGATCTGCCGCACGAGCTTGAGCCTGCGTTCAGCTGGCTGGATCGTCGCGTGGGTTGGAGCCCTGGCACTACGCGCGAACGGGTAGGGGCACGTGTATCGCCAGATCGGCAACCTGGACCGCGGATCGATCGAAGCTGTGCTGCCGACGCGTTGGCGAGCTATTACGGCGAGCTGCCTGCCGACTACGCGCTCTACCAAGCGCGTTACGGAGGGAAAGGCGTCCGGACCAGCATTCTGAGTCGGTCAGAGTGGCTGGACCTGAGCTGCCAGCTGACGCCGGAGAACGACCAGCTGCTTCTGGGGCCTGGCCTTGAGAGCCACTCTTGCGGCATCAACGAGAAAGCGGCCGTTGGGAGGCTCGCGGAAGCGGCTGAAGGCGGCGTTCGGGTGGCTGACGTGCCGATCTACCGTCTGGCGGAGTTCGATATGGGCGGTGGCGCCCTATCGGGCAGTTTGGACGTCGTGCCTTTCGTCGAGTACGCCTTGACCTTGGATCTGCTTGAGCGCGAGTTGTCCGAGATGCTGGTGGTAAACAGAGACTTGCGGCCTGGTCACGCACCCTTGCGAGACAAGTACTTGCCGGACGTCGCGACGGTGCTCGACCTGTCAGGCCGGCTGTGTGCGGGCGGTGTGCTTGCCCTGACCGCGATCGCTCGGCCCGCGGATCCGTATCGCGGTGGTCGCGACTACCTGCTGCTCATTCAGGAGCGGTCCAGGAACGTGCTGAACGCGGCCGGTAGCTTGGCCGTGATCCCAAAGGCGTTCCATCGGCCATCGACCGATCAACGCGCGGATGCTCGGATCGGAGCGACCCTGCGGCGTGCACTGGAGAACGAGCTGTTCGGACGGGTCGACGTCGACAATACCGCGGGCAGCCAGAGAGCAGCCGATCCGATGCATCCGCGCAGGTTGTCCGCGCCGATGAGGTGGCTGACCGAGCAGCCGGGGCGGCTACGGATGGAGTGCACCGGGTTCGGTCTCAACCTCGTCAGCGGGAACTACGAGTTCGCCAGCTTGGTCGTCATCGACGACGAAGAGTTCTGGTCTCGCTTCGGCGGCGAGGTCGAGGCAAATTGGGAGTCGGCTGAGTTGCGCTCGTATTCGACGCTCGACGGCGATTTGATCGGCAGACTGATTGCCGATGAATCGTGGAGCAATGAAGGTTTGTTCTCGCTGCTCCAGGGGTTGCGCCGGCTCGCTGAAATTGGTGGCGATCGGCTGACAGTTCCAAGCGTTGAACTATGTCGCTGAAGGCCAGCGCACAGTCATGACAACCGAGTCCGCGATTGCTTCCCATGAATGGTCGACTCCTGGCCCCCACATGACGTAGTCACCTTGCCGAGTCATGGTCTTGCCGCCGCCGGTGACGTCCACGCGGAACTCGCCGGAGATGAGCAGCACGAGCGTGGTCCGCTGGTCGTCGGACGTCCACTCTGGGCGCTTGTCGCCTGCAGGATGGTTGGCCCACTTGACTTCTACGTCTTTCGACGAACGTACGCCCTGGGACGGGTCGATGAAGTGCCCGACCAACCAGCCGCGGGTGTCAGCTGCGTCTTCGTTGGCGTTTCCGGCGGTCCAGCCGTCGCTCACTTGCTGAGCTCCCATTCGATCGGCGGCAACTTCACGCGTTCTCCTCCGATTTCCGCCAGGCGCCTTAGACCTTGCATCATCGCGAAGAGTCCCTCATTGCTCCACGCTACATCACTCAGTAGCTCGGTGACGAGATCTGTATCGGTCGTTGAATACTGACGAAGTGTCGCTGATTCCCAGTTCGCTTCGACCATGCCGCCGTAGCGTTGCCAGAACTCCTCGTCATCGATGACGATCAGACTGGCGAATTCGTAGTTTCCGCTGACCAGGTTCAGGCCGAAACCTGTCGACTCCATCCGCAGCCGCTCTGGTTGCCCGGTCAGCCAGCGCATCGGTTCGGAGTGGCGTGCCGGGTGCATGGGATCCGCTGTCAGCATCTCGCCGAGCGTGTTGTCGATGTCCGGGCGTCCGAACAGCTCCTCTTCCAGCTCTCGCCGGAGCGTGGCGCCCACCTGAGCGTCCCGGCGGACGTCGGTCAGTGGCTGGTGGAAGCCCTTCGGGATCACTGCGAGCCGTCGCGCGGCGTTCAGAACATGGCCTGAACGTTCCTGGACGAGCAGCAGGTAATCGGCATCGCCCCGGTAGGGGTCGGCCGGGCGGGCGATGGCGGTGAGCGCGAGTACGCCTCCCGCGCAGAGCCGGTTGGCGACGTCGAGCACTGATCGAAGGTCAGGTAGGTGTCGGTCGCGAAGTGGCATGGACGGTGAGTCTGCCGCGATGGCATCCATGAGTTCGCCTTCGAGCAGGTCCATTGTCAGCGCGTAGTGCGCGAAGTGAGTGACGCCGAACGAACCGCCGAGCTGGTGTTTGCGGATGTCCGCGCCGAGCAGGCGGTAGATCGGACTGTTCACGAGACGGGTGTTCATGGCCAGCGTCTCCGCCAGGCGCTGAACGGCGAGACCCGCCGCGCGTTCATCGAGTTCGAGGCTCGCATCCGGCCGGGCGTTCGTCGCCGTGAACCGCTCTTGCTCTGGTCGTAGCTCGCAGGCCACATCCAGCCAATCGGCGCAGGTCAGGACGCTGGTGTTCACGGTGGCAGCGCCGATTCGCCCGCCGTACAGACCGTGATTCTCGATTTGATGCCCGTAGTACTGGCGGAGAGCGTCGACGACCTCCCGCTGGCTCACCCAACTCCGTCGGGTTCCGCGGTTGTGGAGGTCTTGGACGGACACGTCGGCGACGCGCGCAGCGACCGCGCGGCGAGCCGTGCCGGGAGTCCAGCGGGCTGAGCGGTCGAGCCATTCGAGAGCTGCCCCGATGTGCGGATCTGTTGTGAGTCGCTCGTCCTCGCCGGCGCCCGATGCTGCCTGAGCGGCCGGCGCTTCGCTGACCAGCTCGGCGAAGCGTGCACGCTCCGCCGCCGACGCTTGTTCGAATGCGGTGTCGAGCACTTGTTGCATCTCGGACTGCTGGACCAAGTCCGGTTTCTTGCGCCATGACGCCACGGTGCGCGCGGCAACACCTAGCTTTTCGGCAAACCGTTCATTGCTCAGCCTCAGTGCGGCTTGAAGTGCCGACGCTGATCGGCCGGTCCATTCGCTGGCCCGGCTCATCGGCGCGCTGAAAAGTCGATGTGCAGCGGATATGCAGTGGTTGTGCAGTGCCCCCGCACTGGTTGTGCATGGGATCGTGCGCTGATTCGGCCTTGAATTCTAGGTATGGAAATCACCTGGATCACCAGCCCGAATCGCCCGCCTTCAACGCTTCGAACGGACATGCTCGACCACGATCGCGAGGTTCGACTGAATGTCTTCGAGACGCTCAGTGAGCTCAGCCATCCGCTGCTCGAGAGCGTCCAGTCGGGGCCAGAGATCATGCCCGTCGTCGGCCGGCTCGTCTGGGTGCGGTGGAGTGCGGTTTTGCAGCACTGCCAACAGATGCTGCGGGTGCCAGCCCAACGTCGTCGACAGGGCTTCGAGCGTGCGGGCGCTCCGGCGGCGCTCCACGGTGTGGTGCTGCAACTCGCGCACTATCGCCTGCGACACGTGCGACCGCTCAGCAAGCTCGCGCTGCCGCCAGCCGAGTTCGCTGACGCGCATGTTGATCGCCTTCGCGACTGCCGCCCAGTCTTCCGACACGTATCCCTCCGCGCTCCGCCTCAGCGCTGAGATTAGCGGCTCATCGAGCTTTCATCGCGTCGCCTAGCGCATTCGCGGCGGCGCGTCGGACGAACGCGCGTTTCAAAGCGCTGAAATCAACAACATAGTCTTGAAATCATCAGATTGGTCTTTCTTATGAACTCGCAAATGACTTTCCACACCATTCAGCAGGCCGCCTGGATTCTGGGTGTTTCGCGCTCTGCTGCGAGTCGGGCGATCCGTACCGGGCAGCTGAGGACGATTCGCTCGCGGTCTGGTCTGCGGGTGTCGTCGACCGAACTCGCTCGGTTGCTTGGCACCACGAAGCAGGACGGAGGTGCGGCATGCACGCCGATGACCTCCGGCTGATCGGGATCACGTGGCGGCTGGACCGCCTGCGGTGGATTCCCTCGGACGTCCTGACCGCCATCGTCACCAGCGAAGGGGTCTGCATGTGGCCTTCGGCGGAGGACGAACCGCCACCGGCGCAGGCCGATCAGCAGCTCGCCGACCGACTGTGCGGAGGATGCCCGGTCCGGGACGAGTGTCTGGAATTGGAGCTGCGTACTGCCGGGGCGGACACAGCCGGGGTCTGGGGCGGGATGACCGACGACGATCGCCGGGAGCTTCATCCGCACTGGCTTCGACGCGGTGAACGGGTCGAGCGAGGTGCGCGATGAACGGCCTCACCTTGACGCCAACGCAGATACTCGCCGGAGTCGGCGTGCTGGTCGTGCTGTTCTGGGGTTGGCGGGCCGGCGCTCGCCGGGCGAAAGCCGCGGCAGAGAAGACGCGCAGCGGTGCACGCCTGGTCTCCTTGGCTGGCCGCGTTCTTTTCAACGCTGGGTTGATCGTGGCTGTTCAGTGGGTCGTCATCTCGCATCCGAGCAGCACGTGGCTGCGGCTCGCGGTACTCGGACTACCCGCGCTGTTCGCGTCTCATGCGCTGACTCGCGCTATGACCGTGACGACCGTCGACACCTCGAAGCGGGGTGGTCGCCGATGACACGAGCGCAACAGCTGGCCCAGGACGCGGCCGAGGCCGCAGAGGTACGGGCGTACGAGACCGATCCGGACGTCGTGGCGCTCCGGATAGAACGGGTACGTCGGCAGGTCGATTGGATGTGCTGGACGGGGATTGTGCTCGGGCTGGCCTTCACGATGACGAACGTTCAGACCTTCGCCTCGGCTGGGACCAGGCCGTGGTCACTGCCGTGGCTGGCTGCGTGGGTCCTGGACCCGACGGTGTCTCTCGTACTGCTAGCGATCCTTCGCGCGGAGCAGGTGACTGCCCGGTACCAGGTTCGCACCGGTGGATGGGTTCGGCGGGCGAAGTGGTTCACGCTCGCCGCTACCTACGTCATGAACACGTGGACGTCTTATGCGAATGGAGATCCAGCGGCGATCGTCCTGCACTCGGTGCCTCCGCTGGTCGTCTTCGCCGCGGTCGAGGCGATCACTGATCTGCGCGACAAGCTGACCGATGCTGCCATCGTGGCTGCCGGTGAACGGCGAGGTGTTCAGGGCGAGTCCATGAACTCCGGGCGCCGGAAGCTGTTCGCCGACTACCTGGCCGACGCTCGGCGACGCTGGACACCCGATGTCGACGTCACGCCGGCGTGGATTCGGCAGGCGACCGGATGTTCGCGCGGGTTGTCGCCGCGGTTGGCGCGTGCGTTGCGCGCGGAGGTGGCCGATGACTGAGTCGGGCGCACTACCAGTGAAGGCAGATCCAGTGCTGGATGGCGAGCTGGTCGATGACACGTTGCCGCAACCGCGTCGGCGCGCACGTCGCAACCGGCTGGCGATGTGGTGGCTGCATTCGCGGCGCGTGCCGTTGTGGCTCAAGAACAAGCCGCAAGCGGTTCAGGCCGCGAAGGACGCGGTTGCCTGTCTGGTCATGTCGCCCGTGCGCTTCCTCGGGGCGGTTGTCCGAGGGGGAGTGGCTGGCGCGCGTTGGTGGCGTGGCTGGGTGACGGTGCGGGACTATCGGGCTGCGGCAGAGGAGTCCGAGAAGCTGGCCGACAAGTTCACAGAGATCCGCGGGCTCACGCTGTTCCGCTGGAAAGTCACGGGCTTGGTGCTCGCCGGCGTTGCTCTGGCGGTCGCGATGGTGGATCTCCTGTACGGAGCCGATCCACTGTGGATCGCGGGAGCTGGTGGCTCGATCGCCTTGGCGATTCTCGGTCGACGTAAGGACGGGAGTCCAGGACGGAAACCTGCGCTCGCAGGTCCGCGCACGCTGACCTGGACGATGGACCCGCAGGTGCTGGTGGACGCGTTTCGGGATGCGAAGCTCATCGGCAAGGACGAGTCGCTGAGGCTTGTCGAGCGGGCAACGCGGGTTGGCGATGGCTGGGCCGTCACAGTCGACCTTCCCGCCACCCGCAAGGCCGCGGATGTCGTGAAGAACCGGGACGCGCTCGCGTCCGCCTTGGCGGTCGATGAGGTGCAGCTCATCGTGGAACGCGTCCGAGGCAACGGCGGTCACGCTGGTCGGGTCTCGATGTGGGTTGCCGACGAAGACCCATACGCGTCGCCTCCGCTACGGACGCCACTACTCGGGGCGGCCCAGTGGGATGCGTGGCGTCCGGTTCCCTTCGGGCGAGACGCGCGGGATCGACGGATCGATCTCCCTCTGGTGTGGACGTCGTTGCTTGTGGGCGCGATTCCGCGACAGGGCAAGACATTCGCTGCGAGGCTCGCCGCTTCTGGACTCATCTTGGACGCGTGGGTGCGGCTGTACGTCGCGGACTTCAAGGCGGGCAAGGACTGGGACTCGGCAGGCAAGGTCGCGCATCGGTTTATGGCGGGCGACGAATCCGAGCATGTCCTGGCCCTCATCGGCTGGCTCGCCGAGCTGGTCGCAGAGGTTCAGTCGAGGTTTCGGCGGATGCGGGATCTCGATGACCTGACGTGCCCGGAGTCGAAGGTTACGCCGGAGATGTCTCGCGATAAGGCGCTGGACATGCCGATTACGGCGATCTTCATCGATGAGGTCCAAGTTCCGCTTGAGGACCGCACATCTATCGAGGTGCAGGGGAAGAGACTGACAGCGGGCGAGTACGTCGGAGAGTTGCTGACGTGGTTGGCGAAGAAGGGGCCAGCTGCCGGAGTTGTGCTCGTACTGGCGACACAGCGGCCGGACTCGAAGACGATTCCGTCCGGCCTACGTGCGGTGCTCGGCTCGCGGTTCGCGCTCCGGGTGATGGACTGGCGTGACTCGAACATCGTGCTCGGCGAGCAGATGAACACGCGCGGGTTCGATTCGTCTCGTCTGCTGCCGTCGCACAAAGGCGTAGGGATCCTGCGCCCGGACGGCGACACTGCGGCCGGAGCCGATGTGCTCGCGATGACCGTCCGGACCTACTACATGCCGAACGAAGACTGGCGAACGATCTGCGAGCAGGGGCGGGCGCTGCGGGAAGCAGCGGGAACGTTGACCGGGCACGCGGCAGGCCAGGACCTGACGCCAGTGCTCGACCACGCTTTGGTGGTCAAGGAAATCGGTACAGGTGGCGGCAGTGACGCGGTTGGCGAGCTGCCTGAACCGTTCGCATCGATTGTCGACTACCTCGGCGACGACCTTGGTCCGGAGGGGCGCGAGTTCGTGCCGACTGCGGAGCTCTTGGATGCGTTGAAGATCGATCGGATGACGCTCGCGCAGCAGATGAGTGAGGTGGGATGCCGGCCGACGCGGGATCGGATCACGACCGAAAGCGGCGAGACACGGCAGGTTCGCGGATACCGGACAGCTGAAATCAAGAGTGCAGTAGACGAGCTGACCAGGCAATACGGTAACGGCGGCGGGGGTGGCCGGGTATGAGTGCAAGCCCTTCAAGTGCGGAGCCAGTTAAGGTTACTCTGCCAGGTGAAATGTTCGAAGTGACGCCAGCCGCTGCCCGTGCACTCCTGGCGATCTTGATCGAGCTGAGCGAGGTTCAATTGCTGGACCGGACAGAGGGGGCCGAGCATGAAGGCTGATTTCATCAATGATCCGTGGGCGGCGCTGGACGAGATCTTGGGCGTCCAGGCTGTTGAGCCGGTCGACGACGGGATCGGCGCTGTCGCGTTCTACGGTCGATGTTCGACCGAGGACAACCAAGACCCGGAGACGTCTCTTGGCTGGCAGCTCGGTAACGCTCAAAAGTTCGTCGAGCCGATGGGCGGTCACATCGCGGCTGAGTTCTTCGACATCGGGCAGTCGCGTTCGGTGCCGTGGGAACGACGACGGGAGGCTTCGCGGTTACTTGCCGAGCTGAAGGAGCCGCGGCGCAGTTGGAACGCGGTTGTGGTCGGTGAGGGAACACGGTGCTGGTTCGGTAACCAGTTCTCTCTGATCGCGCCTCGATTCGCTGCCTACGGGGTCGAACTGTGGGTTCCTGAACTGGGTGGGAGGTTCGACCCGCGGAACCCTTCACACAAGATGCTCATGAGCGTGCTCGGAGGGATGAGCGAGTCGGAACGGCAGCACGTTCAAGCTCGTGTGCGAGCGGCGATGGACGCTCAGGTGCTCAACGAAGGGCGACATCAGGGAGGGCGAGCGCCGTACGGGTATGTCGTCACCGATGCCGGTCCGCACCCGAACCCAAGGAAGGCGGCCGAAGGCTTTCGACTGCGAGTGCTGGTGCCGGACGAGTCGGCTGACGTCGTCCGGCGAATCTTCGAGGAGTACTTGAACGGCAAGGGGGATCGGGCGATCGCAAACGGGCTCAATCGTGACGGCGTGCCGTGTCCCTCCGCGCGGCGGCCGGATCAGAACCGCCATCGACTCGCGGACGGCTGGCAAGGAAGCACGATCCGGTCGATTCTGGAGAACCCTCGGTACACGGGTTATGCGTTCTTCGGGCGATGGTCCCGGCAAGAGATGCTGCTGAACCCGGATGATGTCGCAGCGGGCAACGTGACCAGGTTCCGGAGGGCGGCACCGGATCGTGTCGTGCGTTCGCGTAAGCCTGCGCATCCCAAGATCGTGTCGGTCGAGGATTTCACTGAAGTCCAGTTGCTCAGGCGGTCACGGGCGGCGGGCGGCCTGGCTGCTCGCCGGAAGCTGGAGCGCGGACCTCGGGCCACGAAGTGGGTGTACGCGTTCCGCGGCCGGGTTCGGTGCGGGCACTGCCTACGCAAGATGGAAGGGACGCCCCGCGAGAGCCGGATCTACTACCGGTGCGCGGCGCGGACACTCGTACCCGGCTCGCCGGCTCTCGCGGATCACCCGAAGAACGTGTACCTGCCCGAGGCTGCCGTTATCGAGCCGGTCAACGGGTACATCAGTCAGGTCTTCTCTCCAGAGCAACGCGAGAAGACAGTGCTTGCGATGCTCGGAGTGGCGGGCGAGGTCGCTGTGAATCCGGAGCGATCAGAGGAAGCGCGGCGGCGGCTCTCGCAGGCCAAGACTCGACTCACAAGACTTCAGGAGGCGATCGAAGCGGGTGCGGATCCTGGAGCTCTGATCGAACCGTTGAACCGGGCGAAGGAGGAGAGCGACGCCGCCGAGGAGGATCTGGCGCGTGCTCCGGCTGAGGAGTCGATCGGCAGAGCCGAACTCGAAGCGATGGTCGACGCGTTCGGTGAGCTGGGGCGTCAGGTCGGGAACGCGAGTCCGAGGAAACTTCAGGAGCTCTACGGCGAGATCGGCCTGGAGATGGTCTATAACGCAAAAGAGCGGACGGTCGATGTGACCATCCGCCCACCCCGTAGGGTTAATGCGTGTGTCCGAGGGGGGACTTGAACCCCCACGTCCGTTAAGGACACTAGCACCTCAAGCTAGCGCGTCTGCCATTCCGCCACTCGGACTTGCTGATGTGAGAAGAGTATACGTCGCCTGGAGGCCCTTAATCAGGGGGGTACTTATGGTCACGCAGCCACACATTGAGATGATGATCGGTTACCCTGTGGCACCGTTCGGGGCTCCGAGGGTGTGAGCAGTGAGGGCAAGTCTGCAGGTCGGAGACGTAAAAAGCGTAAAGTGACGAGCGGTGACGAACAGTGATAGACGGCGAGGGTGTGCGACGCGGGTAGGGGGCGATCGGCGGGGAATCAAAACCGGTCATCGGGCGCTTACACGGGCGTGAAGAAGATTGGCTTCCTCTCGTTCGGCCACTGGTCGGCGAGTGCGCACTCCGAGACCCGGTCCGCCGCCGACTTCCTGCTTCAGTCGATCGACCTGGCCGTAGCGGCCGAGGAGCTCGGCGTGGACGGCGCGTATTTCCGTGTCCATCACTTCGCGCGGCAGGCGGGGAGTCCGTTCCCGTTGCTGGCGGCGATCGGGGCCCGGACCTCGAAGATCGAGATCGGGACCGGCGTGATCGACATGCGCTACGAGAACCCGATGTACATGGCCGAGGACGCCGGCGCGGCCGACCTCATCTCCGGCGGCAGGCTCCAGCTCGGTGTCAGCCGGGGATCCCCGGAGCAGGTGATCGACGGCTGGCGCTACTTCGGCTACGGGCCCGCGGAGGGGCAGACGGCGGCGGACATGGCCCGGCAGCGCACGGAGGTGTTCCTCAAGCTGCTCGACGGGGAGGGCTTCGCACAGCCGAACCCGCGGCCGATGTTCGCCAATCCGCCGGGGCTGCTCCGGCTCGAGCCGTATTCCGAGGGGCTGCGTGACCGGATCTGGTGGGGGTCCAGTTCGAACGCGACTGCGGTCTGGGCGGCGAAGCAGGGCATGAATCTGCAGAGTTCCACGCTCAAGGACGACGAGACGGGGGAGCCGCTGCACGTCCAGCAGCGCAAGCAGATCGAGGCCTACCGCGAAGCCTGGAAGGAAGCCGGTCACGAGCGGGAGCCGCGGGTGTCGGTCAGCCGCAGCATCTTCGCGTTGACCAGCGACCTCGATCGCGCCTACTTCGGCCGCGACCGTGACTCGCGTGACCAGGTCGGCATGATCGACGAGACGACCAGGGCGATCTTCGGTCGCTCCTACGCCGCCGAGCCGGACGAGCTGATCCGGGAGCTCAAGGCGGACGAGGCGATCCAGGCCGCGGACACCTTGCTGCTGACCATTCCGAACCAGCTCGGCGTCGAGTACAACGCGCACGTCCTGGAGAGCATCCTCACGCATGTGGCGCCGGAGCTCGGCTGGCGCTGAACGGGCTAGAATCGAGGCAATCCCCGGCCATCGGAGGGTCCCATGAGGCTGCCCCGATTCCGCTCCTTGCCCTGCCTGGTCCTGGCTCTCTGCCTGGCCTTGCCACCCATCGCGCAAGCGCACGCTCCCGCCCCGCTCGGCGGCGGGAGCGTGCTGCAGCCCCGGTGTACGGCCGGATTCGCCGCCGTCTCGGGCGCTACCGGCTACCTGATCGCGAGTTCCGCCTGCGGCAGGCCCGGCGACACCGTCCGCAGCGCGGGTCGCGTCGTCGGAGTGGTCGTGGCGGACCAGGTTCCACCGACCGGCGCGATCGTCATCCGGGTGACCAACACGGCCGACTGGCGGCTCGTCGGATCCATACCTCCCACGGACAGCCGGGTGACGATCGCCGGTTCGGCGGAGGCCCCGGTCGGCGCCTCGGTGTGCCGGTACGGCCCGACCACCGGCTGGCATTGCGGCGTCATCCAGGCGAAGAACCAGACGGTCACCTTCCCCGGCGGAACGCTGACCGGGTTGACCCGGACGTCCGTTTGCGCCGAGCCCGGTGACAGCGGCGGGCCGTTCGTCAGCGGAACACAGGCGCAGGGGGTGCTGGTCGGCGGCAGGGGGAATTGTTCCAGCGGCGGCACCACGTACTTCGCCCCGGTCAACCGGGTCCTGTCGGCCTACGGGCTGACCATCCTCGCCGGGGCTAGCTGAAGATCACCGAGCGCAGCACAAGTCTGTCCGACCCGCGGCCACCGTGGGGGCGGAGTGAAAAGAAGGCGTCGCTCGAGCAGTCGTCGTCCATGAACACCACCGCCGTCGAGTCGGTGAAGTTGCGCGGATGGAACGCGTCGACGTCCCAGTCGGCGATCTCGGGGATTTCGATGCACACACCACTGGGCGGGTCGATCAGATAGCCGACCTGGATCTCTTCGTGTTCGTCGTAGTAGCGGTAACTGAATTCGCCTTCGGCCGCGGAGGCGGTCGTCGGAATCGTGAGGAGCAGGGCGAGAACCCCTGTGACAGCGAGGAAAACGCTACGTGCGCGCATGCGGATGCGTCCTTTCGGAAGTCGGGATCCTTCGACGTTAAGACGAAGATCGACATCTCCGATAGGTCTCGCGGTCACGTCCACTCGCCGGTGCCGTCGGCGGACCTGATCGTGGGTCGGCCGACCTCGATCGGTGACCGATGCTCGAGGAACTCCAGGTTTACGATCAAGATCATGCGATTCGCCATCAAGACTTCGCCCCAGGACACCGTTTGGTCCGACATGCTCGCCGTCTGGCAGGCCGCCGACGAGATCGAACTCTTCGAATCCGGCTGGACCTTCGACCATTTCTATCCCATTTTCTCCGATTCGACCGGTCCGTGCCTGGAAGGGTGGGTGACCCTCACCGCGCTCGCCCAGGCCACGAAACGGCTCCGGCTGGGCACGCTGGTCAGCGGGATCCACTACCGTCACCCGGCGCTGCTCGCGAACATGGCCGCGACGCTCGACATCGTTTCCGGTGGACGGCTGGAGATCGGGATCGGCGCCGGCTGGAACGAGGAGGAATCCGGCGCGTACGGCATGGAACTCGGCACCGTCAAAGAACGCAGCGACAGGTTCGAGGAGGGCTGCGAGGTCCTCGTCGGGCTGCTGACCCAGGAGACCACTACGTTCCAGGGGCAGCACTACCAGCTGACCGACGCCCGTTGCGAACCGAAGGGCGTGCAGAAGCCGCACCCGCCGATCTGCATCGGCGGCAGCGGCGAGAAGCGGACCCTGCGCACGACCGCGAAGTACGCCCAGCACTGGAATTTCGTCGGCGGCCCACCGGAAGAGTTCGCGCACAAGCGTGAAGTCCTGCACCGTCACTGCGCGGACATCGGCCGGGACCCGAGCGAGATCACGTTGTCCTCGCACGTCCGCCTCGGCGCGGACGGCGACTACGCCAAGGTCGCCGCGGACGCCGCCGCCCTCGGCGAGGTGGGTCTCGACCTGGCGATCATCTACTTGCCGCCGCCCCACACTCCCGCCGTTCTGGAGCCGCTGGCGAAGGCTCTCGAACCGCTGCGCTGAGCGGACGAACCCGGCCCGCGCGTGGACGTTGCGTCCGCGTGCGGGCCGTTCGCGCGTCCAGGGTCATTTCTTCAGCGCGAGGCCCGTCAGGACCCCGGTGGCGCAGGCGCCGAAGCCGATGAGCAAGACCCAGAATTCCAGCGTCAACACGACATAGGCCACGGCGGTGCCCGCCAAGGCCACTAGTACGACCCCTCGCATCCGTCGACCCTCCCCGTCGAAGCGTTTGCGATTAATCACTTTACGGAGGCGTGGTCACTCTGGCAACAGGCGAGACTACCGAAAGTATCCAGCTCGTCGGAAATGCCTGTTCGCGGCGATCGTCGCTACGGATTTCGCAGCCATGATCGACCGGTGATGTGGCTGGAATAATCGGATTAGGTCCAGTTTTCAACTATGCGACTAAGTGGTCCGCGTGTACAGCGAGAAGCGCCATTGCGTAACCGGCCGGTCTCGCTATACGGTGGCCGAACTAGAACAGGTTATAGTTCTGGACGGTGGGCGGACCGAGGAGCGGACATGGCGAACAGGGCTGCGCGCGGCGACGAGGCCGACTACGTGGTCGTCGGATCGGGCAGCTCGGGTGCGGCGATCGCGGGCAGGCTGGCGGAGTCCGGTGCCAGCGTGATCGTGCTCGAGGCGGGGAAGACCGACGAGCGGATGCTCGTCAAGAAGCCGGGGCTGGTCGGGCCGATGCACGCGGTGCCCCAGCTCAAGAAGCCCTTCGACTGGGGCTACTACTCGGTGCCACAGAAACATGTTCTCGATCGCCGGATGCCGGTGCCGCGCGGCAAGGTGGTCGGCGGCTCCAGCTCCATCAACGGCATGGTCTACGTGCGCGGCAACCGCGCCAACTTCGACTCCTGGGCCGCCGAGGGCAACGAGGGCTGGGACGCCGACAGCGTCAACGCCGCGTACAAGCGGATGGAGGACTTCGAGGACGGCGAGAGCGAGTTCCGCGGCGCGGGCGGGCCGATCCGGGTCACCCGCAACAAGATCCCGCAGGAAGGCACCCTGCAGTTCGTCCAGGCGACCGCCGACGCGATCGGCTGCGAGATCCTCGACGACTACAACGCCGAGTCGCAAGAGGGCGTCAGCCGGATGCAGCAGAACGCCGCCGACGGCCTGCGCTACAGCGCCTCGCGCGGTTACATCCACGGTCTCGCGCCGGTGACGCTGCAGGTCCAGTCCGGGGTGCTGGCGAAGAAGGTCCTCATCGAGAACGGCCGCGCGGTCGGCGTCGAGGTCGTCGACGCCGACGGAAGCTGGCGCACCCTGCGCGCGGGCAAGGAGGTCATCCTCTCGGCGGGCTTCGTCGGCTCCGCGCAACTGCTGATGCTGTCCGGGGTCGGCCACGCCGAGAACCTGAAGGAACACGGCATCGACGTCGTCGCGGACCTGCCGGTCGGCGACAACCTGCACGACCACATGTTCCACGCGCTGACCTTCCGCGCGTCGTCGAGCAAGAACAAGGGCACGCCGCCGTACTTCGCGACCGGCATGGTCAAAGAGCTGATGAAGCCGGGCACGACCTTCCTGGCGAACTCCGTCTTCGAGGCGGTCGCGTTCCTCAAGACCTCCCAGGCGGCCTCGGTGCCCGACCTCCAGCTGCACCTCCTGCCGTGGGCGTACGTGACGCCCAACCAGGACGCGCCGATCCGGCACGACGTCGACAAGCGGCCCGCGCTCACCGTGCTGACCACGCTGATCTACCCGAGGAGCCGCGGCACACTGCGGCTCGCCTCGGCCGATCCCACGGCGGCGCCGCTCATCGACTTCCAGTACCTGTCCGACCCGGCCGACCTCGAAGTGCTCGGCGAGGGTTCGGAGATGGTACGCGAGATCTTCGCTTCGAAGGCGTTCAACGGCTCGATCAAGGAAGAGCTCCACCCGGGCAAGGCACTCCGGGGCCAGGAGCTGCGCGACGCGATCCTCAACCGCGCGACCTCGGTCTACCACGGCGTCGGCACCTGCCGGATGGGCGTCGACGAACTCGCCGTCGTCGGTCCCGACCTCAAGGTCCGCGGCGTCGAAGGACTGCGGGTCTGCGACGCCTCGATCATGCCGTCGATCACCGGCGGCAACACCAACGCGCCCGCCATCATGATCGGCGAGATGGGCGCGCAGCTCGTGCTCTCGGACAACTGACCGACGGAAAGAGGGCCATGACCGTCACACCGCTCGCGCTCACCCGTCCGGCGTCGGTGACCGACGCGTTCCTGCGGCGGCTCGCCGCCCGGGTGCCGGGCTCGTCCGGCACGACCTGGAAGCTGACCGAGGTCTACACCGGCGACCTGCTCGTCGAGCTGCCCCAATCGACGCCCGCCGACATCGAGCAGGCGTTCGCCACGGCGCGCGCCGCGCAGGAGAAGTGGGCCGCCACGCCGCTCAAGAGGCGGCTGGAGGTGTTCAAACGGGCGCACACCCTCTTCGTCGACAACGCGCCGGCCGTCACCGACCTCATCCAGGTCGAGAGCGGCAAGAACCGCCGGATGGCGATCGAGGAGACCTGCGATCCGGCGATGGTGATGAGCCATTACCTGACGCGGGCCGCGAAGCTGCTGGCGCCGACCAAACGCGGGGGACCGGTCCCGTTCGTGACGACGTCGACCGAGGTCCGGCAGCCCAAAGGCGTTGTCGGGATCATCGCGCCTTGGAATTTCCCTTTCGCCACCGGCATTTCCGACGCCATCCCGGCGCTGATGGCCGGGAACGCGGTCGTGCTGAAGCCCGACAACAAGACCGCGCTCTCCCCGCTGTACGGCGTCGAGCTGCTGGAGCAGGCCGGATTGCCCAAGGGGCTGTTCCAGGTGGTGTGCGGCGAGGGCCCGGACGTCGGGCCCACGCTCATCGACCACGCGAACTACGTGATGTTCACCGGTTCCACCGCCACCGGCCGGGTGATCGGCGAACGGGCGGGCCGCAACCTCATCGGCTGCTGCCTCGAACTCGGCGGCAAGAACCCGATGATCCTGCTCGAAGACGCCGACCTGGCCGAGGCCGTGCAGGGCGCGATCTTCGGCGCTTTCGGCAACACCGGGCAGATCTGCATGCACATCGAGCGGATCTACCTGCCGGAATCCCGCTACGAAGAGTTCAAGACCGCGTACGTGGCCAAGACCAAGGCCCTCGACGTGCGCGCCGCGTACGACTTCGGCCCCGACATGGGCTCGCTCGTCTCCGCCGACCACATGAGCCGCGTCAAGTCACATGTCGAGGACGCCGTCGCGAAGGGCGCCACCGTCCTTTGCGGAGGAAAGCCCCGGCCCGACCTCGGCCCGGCGTTCTTCGAGCCGACGATCCTCGAAGGCGTCACGAAGGACATGCTCTGCGGCGTCACCGAAACCTTCGGACCCGTTGTCGCGCTGCACAAGTACGCCACGGTCGACGAAGCCGTAGCGCTGGCCAACGACACCGAATACGGCCTCAACGCCTCGGTCTGGGGCGGTGACGTCGGCGCCGCGCGCGCGGTGGCCGCGCGGATCGAGTCCGGCAACGTCAACATCAACGACATCCTCGCCACCGCGTACGCCGCCAAGGGGACGCCGTCCGGCGGCGTCAAGAACTCGGGCGTCGGCGCCCGCCACGGGGACCAGGGCCTGCTCAAGTACACCGACGTCAAGAACGTGGCGGTGCTCAAGAAGCAGGTCATGGGCCCCCGCGGCGGCCAGACCTACGAGAAGTACGTCGAGGGGATGCTCTCCGGGCTGAAACTCATGCGGCGGCTCCGCATCCGCTAGACGTCATCGGTGTGCTGCGGCGCGGCCAGCACACAGGCGATGCTGAGCACGCACATGCCGATCAGCAGGCCGATCGCCGGCCAGACGCTGCCGGTCGCCTGGAACAGCAGCGTCGACGCCAGCGGGGAGAGGCCGCCGAAGAGCGCCCCCGCCAGCTGGTAGGACAGCGAGATGCTCGTGTACCGCGCCCGCGGGCGGAACATCTGCGACAGGATGGCGGCGATCGGGCTGTAGGTCGCCGTCATCGCCAGGCGCATCGCGACGAACGCCGCGATGATGAGCACCGCGTTCTTGGTCGAGAGCACCAGGAACTGCGGGGCCGCGAGCACGGCGACGCCGATCAGGCCGATGACGACCACCCGCACCCGGCCGAAGCGATCCCCGAGCCAGGCCGCGCCGAAACTCACGGCCAGTTCCACGAAAGCGGCGATGGTGAGCGCGTTGAGCACGAGCGATTCGGAGACGCCGACGGCCGGATCGGTCGCGTACGCCGTCGCGAAAGTGGTGACGAGGTAGTAGCCGCCGACCGCGACCGGCAGCACGCAGATGCCCAGCAGGATCGGCTTCCAGTTCGTCCGCACCGCGTACAGGATCGGGACGCCGGTGTCCTCGCCGGTCTCCTCGAAGACCGGCGACTCCTCGACCTTCAGCCGCACGATGAGCCCGACCCCGATGAGCAGCACGGACGCGAAGAAGGGGATCCGCCAGCCCACCGTGCCGAGCCATTCGGTGCCACCGGTGCTCAGGAGGCTGAACAGGCCGGTGGCCAGCAACGCGCCCGCCGGATTCCCCGCCTGCGCGAAGGCGCCGTAGAAGGTCTTCTTGTCCGGCGGCGCGTGCTCGACCGCCATCAGCACGGCGCCGCCCCATTCGCCGCCGACGGCGAGCCCTTGGACGAACCTGAGCACCACGAGCAGGATGGGCGCCCACGTGCCGATCTGGACGTATCCGGGCAGGCAGCCGACCAGGAAGGTCGCCGCCCCCATCATGGTCAGGGTCACCACGAGCGCGGTCTTGCGGCCGACCCGGTCGCCGATGTGCCCGAACACGATGCCGCCGAGCGGCCGGGCGAAGAACCCGACCGCGTAGGTGGCGAAGGCCGCCGCGACCCCGGTCAGCCGGTCGCCCGTCGCGGGGAAGAACACGGTGCCGAAGACCAGGCTCGCGGCCGTGGCGTAGATGTAGAAGTCGTACCACTCGATGGTGGTGCCGACGAAGGCCGCGAGACCGGCCCGGCGGGCACGACGGAGTGACCGGGTGTCGGTTCGGACGGTCATCGGGCCACCTCGCCGTCGATCCAGGTTTCCAGCACCTCGATGCCCGCGATCCGGGCGGGGTCGCAGGTGAGGGGATTCTCGCCGAGGAGCACGAAATCGGCGCGTTTGCCGGGGGTGATCGAGCCGAGGTCGCGTTCCCGCCCGAGCACCCGGGCGCCGGCGATGGTGTGCGCGGCGACCGCCGACCGGACGTCGATCAGCAGCTCGTCGCCACCGAGCCGGTGACCGCGCCGGGTCGTCCTGGTGACCGCGGTCTGGATGGCTTCGAGCGGGTTCGGCTCCGCGACCGGGGCGTCCGAGCTGAGCGTGACCGGCACGCCCGCCGCCTGGAACTCGCCGAGCGGGTTGAACCGCTCGCCAGGAGTGCCGACGGCGTCGGTGACGCCCTCACCCCAGTTGAAGTAGTGCTGGGGCTGGTTGACCGGATGGACGCCGAGCGCGGCCATCCGGTCGATCTGCTCCGGGGACGGCAGCCCGCAGTGCTCGATGCGGTGACGGGCGTCGGGCCGGGGAGTGCGCCGCTGCGCGTCCTCGATGGCGTCGAGCACCATGGAGATCGCGTCGGGGGACTGGGCGTGCGTCGCGGTCTGGAGACCGGCCTCGTGCGCCTTGTCGATCAGCGCGGAGTAGTCCTTGGGGTCGTGGTAGAGCTGACCCGTCCGGCACGGGTCGCCGACGTAGCCGTCCGGGAAGTACGCGGTCCAGCCGCCGAGCGTGCCGTCGGCGTAGAACTTGATGCCCGCGAACGCCAGGCGGGCGGTGCCGAAAGCGCCGTGCAGTCCCATTTCCAGGGCCTGGTCGAGCAGATGCGACAGCAGGTACATGTGGACGCGGGTCTTGAGCCGTCCGGCTTCGTCCAGCCGCAGGTACATGTCGAACTCGCGGCGCGTCACCTGCGCGTCGCCGATCGCGGTGACGCCGGCGGCGAGGAACTTGTCCTGCGCGGCGGCCAGTTGCCGCGCGTGCTCCTCCGGCTCGTCCTCCAGGTGGAAGTTCGGCCCGTGCCGCCCGACCTTGACGCCGGTGACCCCGGTGAGGATGTTGCACGCCGCGTCCGAGAGCTCCCCGGTGAGTTCGCCGTGCTCGTCCCGGAAGAACACGCCGCCGTCGGGGTCCGGGGTGTCACGGGTGACTCCGTTGCGCCGCAACGTGAAGCTGTTGACCACGCCGCCGTGTCCGCTGGCGTTCATGAGGTAGACCTCGCGGTCGACGGCGACCGCGTCGAGCTCTTCGGAGCGGGGATGGCGTTTCTCGGCGAGGTTGCGGTGCTCGTAGCCGTACCCTCGGACGGGCCTGCCCGACGGCGTGTTCTCGGCCGCTTCGGCCAGCAGCGCGACGATCTCGGGGATGGTCGAAGCCCGCTCGGGCCCGCAGTCCACCCAGGTCATCATCTGCCCGTACATCAAGGGATGCGCGTGCGGATCGATGAAACCGGGCAGGAGCGTGCCCGGCAGCCGCCGCACCTCCGGGTCCGGACGGCCGAGGCCGGCGGCGCGGGCGCGGCACTCGTCCACCGAGCCGACGGCGGCGATCTCCTCGCCGAAGACGAGGACCGCGGCGGCGCCTTCGGTGGCGTCGTCGACGGTCACCAGCTCTTCGGGAAGCAGGATCGTCGCCGTCGCGTCGAGGACGGAACGATCGAGGGGCAACAAGCGCATCGCGCGGACTCCTGGGATTCGGTGGTGAAGTGGGGCGAAAGTAAGCGACAAAAACGATGAACGCAATCAGATCGCTCGTGTACGGACGGTGTACACGATCGATCTGCGCATTGTCGGTCGCATAACGCTTTATCTCTGCTGCCAGGAGGGGGCTATCGCCGGTGATATGGTGCGGCTCGCCGTCGGAAACTCAGCAGAGGAGAACCGCCGTGGACGACGCGCTGGTCGCGGCTTTGCGGTCGGACGGCCGGATGAGCGTGGCCGATCTGGCCAAGCGGGTCGGCGCGTCACGTTCGGCCGTCTCGGCCCGGCTGGAGCAGCTGAAGGTCGACGGTTCGCTCAACGTGGTCGCCGCCGTCCACCCCGAGTTCCTCGGCCTCACCGCGTACGCGCATCTCGCGATCCGCACCTCGGGCCGGTCCCAGGCGACGACGGACGCCATCGCCGCGCTGCCCGCCGCCGCGTTCGTTTCCGCGGTGAGCGGGGAATACCAGACCGTCGCCGAGCTGCGCCTGCCCGATTCCCCGGAGCTCTATCGCACGGTGGCGGCCATCCGCGGCCTGCCGGAGGTGGAGCGGGTCAACACGCTCGTCTACGTGGACGTGGTCAAGGGCCTGTTCATGCCCGGCCGTCCGCTGCCGCCCTGGTTGCGGGTGGACGACCGCGACCTCGCCATCATGCTGCGGTTGCAGGCCGACGGGCGGGAGAGTTTCGCGTGCACCGCCGAGCACGTCGGGCTTTCGCCGTCGGCGACCCGCACCCGCGTGCGGTACCTCGTGGAGCACGACGTCATCCGGATCGCGCCGGTGCTCAGCCGCGCCCGCCCGGACGCCGGCCTGGTCTGCGGGATCGGCCTGAACGTGCGCGGCGCCGGGGACGCGGTGACCGCGGCGCTCGCCGCGCGCGACGACACCGAGTTCCTCGCCAGGACCATCGGCCGGTTCGACGTCGTCGCCACCATCGCCGCGCAGTCCGCCCGCGACCTCGACCGGACGCTCGAAGAGATCAGCGGCAGGGCGGACGTCGTGACCGCGGAGACGTGGGTCCACCTCCGCATCGCCAAGGAGCGCTACGAGTGGCCCTTGCCGACCGCGGAGGAACTCGCGCGACGCTAACCGTTGTCCAGCAAGGCCTTCCGGATCTCGGTCTTGAGCACCTTCCCGATCTTCGAGCGCGGGAGATCCGGCCAGATCAGGACCTCCTTGGGGGCCTTGATGCTGCCCAGCCGTTCCTTGACCGCGGCACGGAGTTCGTCGGCGGGAGCTTCCCTGCCCGAGTGGAGCTGGACCACTGCGGTGATCTGCTCGCCCCATTTCTCGTGCGGCAGCCCGATCACCGCGCAGTCCCGCACGGCGTCGTGGGTCATGAGCGCCTGCTCGACCTCGGCCGAATAGACGTTGAAGCCACCGGTGATGATCATGTCCTTGGCGCGGTCGACGATGTAGAGGTAATGCTCCTCGTCGAGGTAGCCGATGTCGCCCGTGCGATGCCAGCCGTGCGTGCTCGCTTCCGCCGTCGCGCCGGGATTCCGGTAGTAGCCGGGCATCACCAGCGAACCGCGGACGACGATCTCGCCGCGCTCGCCGGGCGGGAGCAGCTCGCCCGAGTCCGACATGATCGCGACCTGGGTGAGCGGGGTGGGCCTGCCTGCCGACGTGAACCGTTCGAGGGCGAGCGATCCGTCGGGACGGACGTGCTCGGCGGGGGAGAGGGTGGAGATCATCATCGGCGCTTCGCTCTGCCCGAACAGCTGCCCGAAGACGGGGCCGACCCGGGTGATCGCTTCGGCGAGCCTGGTGGCCGACATCGGTGCGGCGCCGTACCAAAGGCATTGCAGTGAACCGAGTTCGGTGCCGTCCAGCGCCGGGTTGTCGAGCAGGAGATAGATCAGCGTCGGTGGCAGGAAGGTGTGCGTGATCCGGCGGCGTGCCACCTGGGCGAGGAACTCGCCGAGATCGGGGGAGGGCATGACCACGATCTCCCCGCCGAGCGTCATGACCGGGAAGCAGAGCACGCCCGCCGCGTGGGTCAGCGGCGCGAGCGCCAGGTAGCGAGGTCTGCCGGTGAACGGGTAGCTCATCAGCGTGAGCGCGGACATCGTCTCGACGTTGGCGCCGGTGAGCATCACCGCCTTGGGACGGCCGGTGGTGCCCCCGGTGCCGACGAGCATGACCAGGTCGTCCGGTGGCGTCTCCTCCCATGGCTCGGCGCTGACACCGTCGATCCAGTCGGAGAACGGGACGGCGCCGGGCATCGAGCCGTCGAGACAGACCACTGTGGACAGTTTCGGCAAGCCGGGCAGCATCCGGGAGACGAGCGGTGCGAACGACTCCTGCACCAGCAGGCAGGTGCAGTCGAACAGGTCGAGCAGCTCCCTGTTCTCGGCCGCCTCGTTGCGCGGGTTGACCGGGCACCACACGGCGCCGGCCCGGCTGATGCCGAAAACGCAGCCGAACGACAGGGGATCGTTCGCGGACAGGATCGCCACCTTGTCGCCCGGCCCGACACCGGACCGGGCCAGCGCCCGTGCGACCCGCCACGACAGTTCCCGTACGTCGCCGTAGCCGAGGGACACGTCGCCCATGGTGAGGCAGGGCGCCGCCGGATCGAGGGAGGCGCCCTTGTCGAGGTAGTCGGTCAGTCGCACGCGCTCGGCCTTCCGGTCACATGCCCATGCCGCCGTCGACCGGGAGCCCGGCCCCGGTGATGAACCGTGCCGCGTCGGAGGCCAGGAACACGACGGCGTCGGCCATGTCCGCGACCTCGCCGAGCCGTCCGGCTGGGGTCTGTCCGACGACCGCGCCGATGGCGTCCTCGACGCTGGGGAACAACCCGACGTCGACGACGTCCTGAGCGAGCTGATTGCCCATCTGGGTGGGGACGAGCCCGGGGTAGACGCAGTTGACGCGGACGCCGTAGCCGAGCTTCCCGGCCTCCATCGCGGCCACCCTGGTGAGCCGGTCGACCGCCGACTTCGTCGCCGAATAGCCCGCGATCCCGGGGAAGGCGATGGTCGCGGCGACCGAGGCGATGTTCACGACGGCGCCGCCGGCGCCCGCGGGACCGCCGGGCCGCATCGCGCGGAAGGCGTGCTTCACGCCGAGGGCGGTGCCCAGCACGTTGACCTCGAGCATCTTGCGCACGTCGGCGGGGTCCAGTTCGGCGACGAGCCCGGTGATCTCGACACCGGCGTTGTTTACCACGATGTCCAGCCCGCCGAGTTCGCCGATGACCGCGGTGACCGCCTGTTCCCAGCTCTGTTCGTCGGTGACGTCCAGCCGGACGAAGCCCGCGGTGGCGCCTTTCTGCTTGAGCTGGTCGGCGGTGGCGCGCCCGAGGTCCTCCTGGACGTCGCCGATGACCACCGAGGCGCCCGCCAGGGCGAGCGCTTCGGCCATTCCGGCTCCCAGGCCCTGCGCTCCACCCGTGACCAGGGCTTTCCGGCCCGAAAGGTCGTACGAACCCATGGACTTCTCCTCCTTGAGACGGTCCGCGGTTGCGGCGTGGGTCACATCCTGAGCTTATTTTGGACGATCGTCAAGATTTTCTTGGACAGTCGTCAAGATTTCCGCGACGCTAGACTGTGGAGCCCCGCGACTGGCGCGGACTCCCGGACCGACAGGAACTCGTGGTGACCGAGACGACCGAGCGGATCGCACGCCGGAGCGTGGACAAGTTCGCCCAGCGCCGGGCGGAACTGGCGGAGTCCACGCTGCAGGCGTTGTCCGAACTGGGGTACGCCAGGACGAGCCTGCGGGAGATCGCGCAGAAGTCGAACTTCTCGCACGGGGTGCTGCACTACTACTTCACCGACAAGGTGGAACTGCTGACCTACTCGGTCCGCAGATTCGAAGAAGTGTGCGTGACCCGGTACGACGAAGCCGTCGCCGCGGCACGATCGGCGGAGGAGCTCGAACAGGGTTTCGGCGCCGCGATGGCGGGAACGCTGCGGTCCGACGCCGTGATGCACCGGCTGTGGTACGACCTGCGGAACCAGAGCCTGTTCGAAGAGGCGTTCCGCGCCGACGTGCTGGAGATCGACGCGCAGCGGCAGGCGATGATCTGGCGTGTCGTCGAGCGCTATGCCGAACTCGCCGGCGCGTCCCTCGTCGTGACGGAACCGGTGGCATATGCCGCTTTCGACGGCTTGTTCCAGCAGGCGCTGCTGCATCATCTCGCCGGTGAGGAGAGCGCGGGGGAGACGCTCGCGGCGGACGCCGGGTCGCTGCTCCGACGGTTGGTGAGCGGCGGCTGACGTCGTGCCGTGATCGTGGAAGCCTTGTAACACCTGAGAAGTCGCGACGACTCCTGTGCGTAGCCGTCAGCCGACGAAGGGGCCTACCGGGCGATGTCACGGACGAACAGGCGCAGAGGCAGACCGGCGCCTCCGCCCCAGTGGTATGCCTCGCCGCTGTTCGTGGCGATCGTCAGCGTCGTCGGTCTGGCCGCGAGCGTGACTTCCGTTCTCATCGCGACAGCGGCTTTCGATCAGGGCGCGGCCGCGGTCGCCGCGAAGCTGCGGATCGTTTCGTACGAGGCGACTTCTCTCGACAAGATCCCGATGAAGATGTCGGAAGGCGAAGAGGATCCGGCGCTCGATACCTCGATCAGCGCCGCCGCGGTGGAGGTCACCGTGGAGAACCCGCACGATCGGCCGGCGTTGATCACCCGGGTCGATGTCGAGATTCGCGCCGTCTACGCGGTGCGCGCCTGCGGCGGCGGTGGTCCGCTCAGCGCCGCCGCGAAGTTCGACATCCTGATCCCGGCCGACCGGAACGTGGCCGGCCAGGTTTTCGGGCAGGACAAGATGGTCGAGGTCGAGGGCAAACGCAAGGACCGCTTCGCCGTTTCCGTGGGACCGGAGCGGCTGGCCGGGAGTGACCTCGTCCAGATCTACCACGTCGATCTCCTGCTCCGGCTCCAGTCCGGGGAAACGGTGCGCGCCGACGACATCATGCTCGTCCCGCCGGGCTCCGCCGCAGATGACGACCGCGTCGTCGCCACGTTGGGGACCACGCACACCGGCTTCAACGGATCACCCGAGTGCTTGCGCGGTGCGCGTGACATGGTCGACGCCGCTGTGGCTACGAAGGCGGCGAAGCAGTCTCCGCGGCTTGCGGCGTTGTATGCCAAGTTGCATGCCGTGGGGTACTGAGGCGCGTGTTCGAGGCCCTGTGCCTTCCGAAGTGGCCTGTAACGGCCGTCGACTTGGATCGGCGACGCGACGAGCATGTGCTGCGCTGGTGGAGAAACATCGCCGCGGGGTAAGTGCAGTGGGCCACCGGGTTCGATTCGGTGGCCCACTGTGCCAAGGCATTCGGTCAATCGGTGGCGTTGATCGCCGCGCCGTCGTAGAGGACCGTGCCGGCGCTGTCGTAGACGCGGACCTTGAGCCGAGTCATCTCCCTGCGAGCGTCCACCAGCACTCGTTCGAACTCGGCGCGGCTTTCCTCGGATCCGGCCTCGTGGAGGCTCAGCCTTCCGTTCGCGTCGCGCAGGCTCACCATGTCGACGGCTATTTCCGCGGCGTAGGTGCCGTTGACGATGTCTGCTTCGCCCACGGTGCCGTCGGTACCGACCAGCTCCAGCCGGGCGGCTTCGGGATCGAGCGCTCCCAGTAGCCAAGCGGTATCGCCAGACCGAGTACGGGCGCTGGGTGAAGTCCCTGTTGTGCCCTCCGAGGCTCAGGTTCAGCCAGGTACCCAAGCCGCTCTCGAGATTGCAGATTCCGTCGGCACCGCTGTCGTTGCAGGCGAGAAGCGCTCCGCGTTCGGCGGTGGCCCCGACCCCTGGCGCCCGGATGCCATCCCTGGGCGGGCGGCAGATTCTTTGTGTAGCCTCGGGCGGTCTTTTCCTCCAGGGTCGTGATGAGAGCGGATTCGAGCTGTTCGGCGGGTGACGTCACTGCGTGCTGTTCTCCTTCTTCGTACGGGCCCGTGGTTGCACTCTTGCTCCTGGCCGAGGCGGGCGCATCGGGGAAATTCCCTGAGTTCCGATGATCGGCATCGCAGGTTTTCCGGGCTGGGAGTAAGCGCTTACTTGGCTCTTGTTGTTCATGTCGGTCGCGAGCGATTCTGTCTCCATCACCCTTCAGTGGGAAATGCGCGGTTTTCTTGGTGACGTAAAATTACGAACACGTGTTCGACTGATGTGGCGTATTATGGAGGGGTGTCCGAGACTTTCCTCCTCGAACTCCCGCAGGAGTTGTGGCGTGTCGGCAAGCTGGAGCTTGCCCATGGCGTGCGACAGTTCCTGCGGGTGATGCGGATCGCGTCCGCCGGACTGGGGCAGTACTTGGCGGAGGTGGAGTCTCGGGGCGCGAAAGACTTGTTCGGGTATGGGTCGACGGCGGCGTGGTTTGCCGATGTGGCGGGATTGTCGCGGGGTGAGGCGGGCCCGATGGTGAGTCGGGCGATCGCGGTGAACCCGGCTCGTGAGTTGGACGGCACCGAGGTTCCGGCTGTGGCGCCTGCGACGGCGGTGGTGGCTGCGGAGGGGGTGATCGGTGAGCATCGGATCGATCAGATCCTGAAGAGGCTTCCGGCCGACACCTCCGCTGAGGATCGGGAGAGTGCGGAGAAGATCCTGGCCGACCTGGCCCGCGACGCCGGCCCCCGGCAGTTGGCGAAGGCCGAGGAGGACATCCTCGGCTGGCTCGACCCTGACGGGAACGAGCCGAAGGATCCGGAGCCTGCTGAACCGCGCCGGGAAGTCACGCTGGAGCGCCGTAAGGATGGGTTCTGGAAGCTGACCGGTTTGCTGGATGATGAGCTGGGTGCGCGGACGGCGGCCGCGTTGGAGGCGTATGCGAAGCCGCGTCCGGTGGACGAGTTCGGGCAAGCCGACCTGCGCATGAAATGCGAACGCCAAGGTGACGCGTGGGCCGAACTCCTTGACCTGGCGATCGCGTGCCCGGATCAGCCGGGCACCAGTGGGTACCGGACGTTGGTGCATGTCACCATCGGGCTGGAGGAACTCAAGACCGGGATCGGGAAGGCGTGTCTGGGCTTCGTCGGGACGATGACGGTTCGCGAGGCGCGGATGGCCGCGTGCGACTGCTTGATGCTGCCGGTGGTGATGAACGCCGCCGGGGAACCCCTCGACGTGGGACGGCTACGGCGCTTCGTCACACCCGGTCAACGAAGAGCGCTGAACATCCGGGACCGGGGCTGCGCGTTCCCGGGATGTCATCGAAGACCCAGGAACTGCCACGCCCACCACATCGAGCACTGGGCAGACGGCGGACCCACCGACCTCCGGAACCTGGTCCTGCTCTGCGGCTTCCATCACCGCCTCATCCACCACGGCGACTGGCAAGTCCGGATCGCCGCCGACGGGTTACCCGAGTTCATCCCACCCCAATACTTGGACCCGTTACGAAGAACCCGGCGCAACACCCACGCATGATCCGAGGAGCCCGCCGGCCACACCGGCGACGGGCCCCTCGGCATGCCCAAGGGGTGCAGAGGTCCTCGTAAGTCGTTGTGCACGCGCATCCGAAAGCACTAGGTGGATCGGCGCTTTGGCTTAGTCGCATCGACAACGTGGGTAGGAAACGCAAAGTTACTGGAATTCATCCGTTCGAGAGGTGAGTGTGGAGGGGCGCCGAAGGGCGGGCGCCTTATGGGGTAACGGAAATAGTGCAGACAGCCGATCCAGAACTACCTGGTACTAACCGAATGGAACCGGGGTCGCGCTCGGCCGTCCGAGACGAGGTCTCGGACGTGTTTTCTTGCAAGGCAACGATGATCTTGTCGGAGCCGCCAAGTTCCTATTGAGGGCTGACGCTCGTTAGAGTGCTCGTCAGCACCTTCGCCGATGGGAAGCTCGGCCGCAAACGAGATCCGAGCTTGCTACAGGAGGGAGGTGATCCCTGGTGGCAAGACGCTTTCACTTCACTGTGAAAGTGACTGGCCCGGTCACCGTCAAGGTGACCGGGACCGCCATCCTGGCTCTCGTGCTAGGTGCAGCAGTGCTGTACCTGGTCCTGCGCGGAGCCTGAGGAGATGCGGGGAAGCCGTGCGGCTGGCCAGAGCCTGCGGCTTTCCCGCGTTGGGACGTGTCCAGAGAACCAGTCGGCAACTACCGGTTCGATTAGGAGCTTAACGCCAGGTCGGCAGGCGACCGCAAGAGCGCGGAGCGATTCCCTGGTCTCTTCACTCTATTTGAGCAGTGTTGTGCAACGCAGCCTCCGAAACGCCAAGCCCGCTCCTGACCGAACCCGCCGCACCCGACCGCCCGCCCCGTGGCGCGCCAGCATGCCCTGAGCGGCAAGGAGTTCGTCGTCGACGGCATGTACCGCGCCTCCGGAGTCCGTCGATCGCGGCCAGCGCGTCGGGTCCGTGGAGGGCGTGCCAGTTCACCAAGGGCTCGTGTTCCATCGTGACGACGGCATCGGGAGGCAGCACCTGGTATAGCCCCGGCCAGCTCGTCACGATCGGGTTGTTGCCGGGGAGCCGACGCCGTGCAGGGCCAACGGCCGGCCGAGCGCGCGGAGCCGCCGGTGGGCCGCGACGATCGCCGTGCCGTTGCCGACCGGGACTCACAGGGACGCCGGAGCGGCACCCAACGGGCAACGATCGCGCGGGCGGACTCCCGGCAGCAGCTCGTCGGCCTCGCGCTGCAGGTCGTCGCACATGCCGATGTTCTTGGGCGGGCGGGCAACCCCGCGCTGTCGCGCCGACTCCGCGGGTGCTGGAGGCGTTCACCAAGTCGGTGCGGGAACTGAGCAACCCCTGACCGCCGGACCTCACCCTCCCGACGGAACGACCTCGGCGATCTTCGGCGGCGCGCCACCCGGCGTCCAGAGCAACCGGACGCGGTCGGTCACGACGTTCTGGGCCGGTAGTTCCGTGTAGCCGCCCGTCATCCTGCCGATCGTGCGCCAGCCGCCCGCCGCGTCCGCGATCTGGACGTCGGCGCCCGCGCCGGCTTCCGTCGTCAGCACGACCACCTTGGCCAGTGGCTTCGGCGCGGTGGCCGTGACGACGAGCGCGTCGCCGGGCAGCGGCGCCGATCCCGCCGTGTACACCGAATCGGCGTTGTTGTCGGCGGCCGCGGGAAGGTTCGACCCCGCCGGTGTTCCGGTGACGGTGTACCGGGGGCTGTCCGGTGTGGACAGGGTGAATTCCCGGACCACGATCCAGTAGGCCTGGGTGGCTGTCACGCGCATGCGGACGAACCGCGCCGAGGCGCCTTCCGGGAGGTCCGCCGAGATCACCGGTTCCGTGAAGGTCTTCACCGCCGTCCACCGCTCGCCGTCGGCGGAGTATTCGAGGACACCGTTGTGGATGAAGTCGTTCGGGCTGGTCGATTTCCCCATGGTGACGTCCACATGGGACACGCGTTGCGCGGAACCGAGGTCGACGCCGATGGCGTCGCCCACGCGCGGTGCCCAGTCGCTCCAGTAGTAGGTCTCGGGGTCGCCGTCGACCATCCTGGCGGGGACGTTGTCGGTGTAGGTGCCCATCGAAGTCGTCGGCTGCGGCCGGAGCCCGGGCAGGCCGAACCAGCGATCGGCTGTCGCCAGAGCGGTGTTGAGGAACGGCACGCAGACGTCCGTGCAGGTGCTCGGATTGCGCGGCCCCCGCGCGGTCTGGACGCGGATCGCCTGCGCCTGGTTGAGCGCGGTGACGAGTTCCCCGCGCTCGGCCCACGCCTTCGCTCCGTCGCCGTCGAGCTGCGCCAGCAGCATCTTCACCGCGTGCCTGCCCGCCTGACCGTAGAGACCGACCTGGTCGAGCCACGGCCCGACCTCGGCGAGGAACTTCGGGTTCGCGGCCATCCCGCGTCGCAGATCCTCGGGATCGGCGGCCATCGCGGAGAGGTAGCCGTCCAGCTTCGCCGCCGCTTCCCAGGGATCCTTCTTCTCGAGCGCGTCCCAGAACGCGGCGAGCAGCGGGCGCAGCACCGGCGAGTCCAGATCCGGCTTCCCGGTTTCGAGACGGACGAGCAGGCTCGAATAGTTGTTCTCCGCGAACACCTTCAACGCCGGTGCGGCGGGGCCGCCCAGATCGGCGATCGCGGCGAGCCAGGATTTGTCGGGGTCGTACTTGTCCGGGTTCCACAGGAAGTCGCCCGAGGTGAATTCGGCGATCTTGGAGGCCTCGGCCTGCACCATCGGGTTCGCGGTGATCCCGGACAGGAACTTCGCGACCCCGGGTTCGCGGCCGATGTACGGGCCGAGCAGCAGCCGCTCGGTGATGTAGTCGTTGACCGGGTAGTTGTCCCAGATCAGGATGTCGTGCCCGAAGACCTCTTTCGCCTGCCGGGCCTGCTTTTCGGTGATCTCCCCTGCGATCACCCCGACGCCGGTCCACTCGACGATCACCGCCTTGTCGAGCTGGGTGCGCAGCGCGGTCTTGTACGGGGAGTCGGCGAGGTCGTAGTACTCGGTCGGGACCATTTGCAGCCGATCGGCGCCGGGATGCGTGGCGATGAAGTCCCGCTGCACCCGGTTGAGCAGGAACGACTGCGCCGTCCCGGCGGCGGCGCCACCGGTGCCGAACTTCGCGGCGTCGGCGTCGCAGTTCCAGCGGGTGTAGGAGATGTCGTCGAGCGGGATCGCGAACGACCGCACCCCGATGTCCCACAGCGACTGGAACTTCGTGATCAGCGCGGCCGCGTCGGCGTCCGAGGAGTAACACACCGAGAGACCCGGGGAGAGGGCGTAGGTGAACTCGACGTGGTTCGCGGCGGCGCGGGTCACCAGTTGCGTGAGCAGCGCGAGCTGGTCGGGCGGGTACTGGTCACGCCAGCGGGCGCGCAGGTACGGGTCGTCCTTGGGGGAGTAGACGTACATGTTCTGCTTGGTGCGGCCGTAGAAGTCCAGCTGCGCCAGTCGATCGGTGTGCGACCACGGCGCGCCGTAGAAGCCCTCGATCACCCCGCGCATCGGCGCCGCCGGCCAGTCACGCATGCCGAACGCACGGCTCTTGCCGGAAGCGAAGAGCTGACGGAACGATTGCGCGGCGTAGAACGTCCCCGAAGTGTCCGCACCGGACAGTGCGATCACGCCGCGGTCGGCGGCGAGGACGTAGCCGCCGGGGGACAGGCCTTCGGGACCTTCGACGCGGAGCGCGGCGAGGGCGAGCGCGGTCGCCCTGCTTTCCGTGGGGCCGCCGACGAACACGACGAGCCCGCCGTTGTCCCGCTCCCGGTCGACGGCGGCTTGGTCGTTGTCGGTGATCTTCACGAGGGTGCTCGCGCCCGCCGAACGGAGGACCTGCTCCACGACGGCGAGTGCGGACGGATCGGTACCCGCCCCGACGACCTCGACGACGGTGCGCGGGATGGTCACCTGCCCCGATCGCGGTGTCAGCTGCTGGGGCGTCGGCCAGACCTGCGCGAGTGGCGGGGGCGCGGGCGCCGCGCTCGCCGGCGCGGGGACGGCCACCACGACCGCGGTCACGAGCAGCGTCACCGGAATGAGGCGGAGAACCCATCGGAAGGACATCGGCTGGCCCCCAAATCGTCGATCAACGACGTTCTGTGAGCAAGGAAACACCCAATGCGATGACACGGGCTAGGTCGGTCTGGGTGATTTTCCGACAGCGAGCACTAGGCCTTTTCGGTCAACGCGGCCGCGGTCAGGGTCGGCGCCTCGGCGTTTCGCACCCATGAGGACGCCGGACCCGACAGAATGACCCCGTGCGAATCCTCTGTGGCGCTGTCGCTCTCGTCCTGCTCGCCGTCACCGGCTGCCAGTCCGGGGTTTCCGGGCAACCCGAGCCCGAGGGCGACAGTTTCGCCGTCAAGGACGGGTCCCGGCTGAGGTTCCGGCCGGTCCTGGCCGAGCTCCCGCCCGGCCCGGCGACGGGCGCGGCGGCGAACCGGCAGAGCACGGATCCCGCCGAACAGCAGGCCGCCGCCGCGGCGCTCGACTGCTCGCCGGGACCGGATCCGCTGGACGGCCGCGACGATCCGGCGCTCCCGCTGGTCGGCTGCGACAGCGTCCAGGGCGCGAAATACCTGCTCGGCCCGGTCTTCCTCACCGGAGCCGACCTCGGCAAGGCCAACGCCCGGCTCGATCAGTCGGGCAGTTCGATGGTGGGCCTCAGCTTCACCGACGCGGGTTCGCGGAAGTGGGCCGAGTGGACCGCGGCGAACGTCGGCAAGCAGGTCGCGATGGTGCTGAAGAGCCGGGTGCTGACCGCGCCGATGATCCAGAGCGCGATCACCGGCGGGGAAACCCAGATCACCGGCAAGTTCACCCTGCCCGAAGCGCGGCAACTGGCGCGCGACATCGCCGGCGTCTGAGGCTCTGTCAGGCCGCTCGCGGGTCCACGTGTACTACTCAGAGTGAGGGGTGTGTGGAAATAGGGACGTTGAATGTCCCTATTTCCACACAGCCCTCGCCGGCCGGTTCAGTCGTCGACGATGGGACCTCCGCGGCCGGCCGGTGCGGAATAGGAGCGCCAGGACCGACGTTTGAGCGTTCAACTACTTCAGGGGAGTTGGACATGGGTTACGAGATCCTGGGCACCCGGCAAGAGCCGACCTTCGGCCTGGACACCTTCGGCGACGTCGAGAACGGCCCGGACGGCCAGCCGGTCAGCCAGGCCGAGGCCATCCGTCAGGTCGTGGCCGAGGGCGTGCTCGCCGACCAGGTGGGCATCGACTACTTCGGTGTCGGCGAACACCACCGCGCGGAGATGGCGGTGTCGTCGCCGGACGTCGTCCTGGCCGCGGTCGCGGGCCAGACCGAGCGGCTCCGGCTGGGCACGGCGGTCACGGTGCTCAGCTCGGACGACCCGGTGCGCGTCTACGAGCGGTTCGCCACGCTGGACGCCGTGTCCCGCGGACGCGCCGAGGTCACCCTCGGGCGGGGCTCTTTCACCGAGTCGTTCCCGCTGTTCGGCTACTCGCTGGACGACTACGAAGCGCTCTTCGCCGAGAAGCTCGACCTGTTCACGCACCTGCAGGAAGAGAAGCCGGTCGACTGGTCCGGGACCGTCCGTCCCGCGCTGGAGGGCGCGCAGGCCTTCCCGGTCACCGAGTCCGGCAGCCTTCCCGCGTGGGTCGGCGTCGGCGGCACCCCGCAGTCGGTGGTCCGCGCGGCCGCGTACCGGCTGCCGCTGGTGATGGCCGTGATCGGCGGATCGCCGGAGCGCTTCGCCCCGCTGGCCGACCTGTACCGGCGCGCGCTGAAGGAGGCGGGACACCAGGACCTGCCGATCTCCATGCACAGCCCCGGTCACATCGCCGAGACCGACGAACTCGCGACGGCCCAGCACTTCCCGCACCACCAGGCCGCCTTCGCCAAGATCGGCGCCGAACGGGGCTGGGGTCCGATGTCCCGGGCCGACTACGACGCCATGGCCGGGCCGCGCGGCGCGCTGTTCGTCGGGTCTCCCGAGACCGTCGCGCAGAAGATCGCGTGGGCGGTGCGGACCCTCGGGCTGTCGCGTTTCCAGCTCAAGTACAGCGTCGGCGCCCTGCCGCACGAGCAGCGCCTGAACTCGATCCGGCTGTACGGCGAGCAGGTCGTGCCGCGCGTGAAGGAGCTCTTGAAGGACTAGCCTCGAAGCCGTGGTGTTCGACTCCGAGCGATTCGACCTTCAGCCGTACACCGGTTTCGACATGTCCCGCTATGTCCGGCGGACCTACTGCAGCTGGGAGGATTCCGGCTGGGAATCCCTGCTCGTCCAGCGGTTCGATCACGTTCCCGCCGCCGAGGACATGCGGCTGCCCGCCGTCGCGGATCTGCATCTCGTCCTGCCGCTGTCGGGCAAGGCGGTGATGGAGACCCGCGGCGAGGGCGGGTGGGAGCGGCACCGGTGGGAGCCGGGACGGCTCGAACTCGCCGTTCCCGGCAGGCCGGTGCTGCGCCGGTACCGCGGGGACGAGTCGATGCGCAGCCTCCAGGTGCACCTCCCGGGCACCACGGTGACGTCGATCGCGGACAGGCTGGGCGGCCGGGCGGTGGACCACGAGGCGATGGCGGCTTCCGTGGCCGGGGGAGACCCGCTGCTCGGCGAGCTGGTCCGGGCGGTCGGCGACGCGCGGGAGGACGACGATCTCTACGCCGAATCCGCGGCCGCCTTCCTCACCGTGCACCTGCTCACCCGGCACGGGCGGAAGCCGTCCCCGCCGGACGCGGGGCGGGAGGACAAACGGGTCCGCGCGGCCGTCACGATGATGCGCGAACGGCTGGCCGAACCGCTCAGCCTGGCCGAGATCGCCGGGGAAGCGCACCTGAGCGTCTACCACTTCATCCGGGTCTTCAAGGAGAAGACCGGCGAGACACCGCACCGTTTCCTCGCCGGGCTCAGGATCGAGGAGGCGCGGAGACTGCTGCGCGGCACCGACCTCCCGATCGCCCGGATCGCGGGCAGATGCGGCTTCGCCACTCCCGGCGCGTTGTCGGCCGCTTTCCTGCGGCACACCGGATCGCGTCCGTCGGAGTACCGCAATCCCTGATCACCTCGCCGCAATCTCACGCATGGTGACCGGGGCCGCCTGTTCCTACGGTGATCGTGTGAGTGGTTCTGGAACGCAGTCGTACGACGTCACCGCCGAATCGACGGCGCCGCCCGCCGCGGTGTGGGCGCTGCTGGTGGACGCCCGCAGCTGGCCGGTCTGGTCGGGTGTCGGCTCCCTGGAAGTCGCTGCTTCACAAGGACTTTCCGCCGACGGACGCGACGGTGTCGGCGCCGTCCGCGCCTTCCGTACCGGCAGGACGGTCACCAAGGAGCGGATCACCGCCCTCGACCCCGAACGCCGCTTCTCGTACGAGGGAGTGGACGTCCCGGTGATGGTGGACTATCAGGCCGCTGTCGAGCTGCGCGAGACGCCCGCCGGGGGGACCCGGATCCGTTGGCACGGAACGTATCGCGTGGGCCGGGGCAAGGCGTTGTTCTTCCGGTGGTACCTCCGCCGCTTCATGCGCGCCATGGCGACCGGGCTCGCCGAACACGCCGGCGGCCCGGTCCGGAGGCCATGACGGGACTCAGTGCCGCGCGGCCGCCTCCCGGTGGAAGCCCGCGATCATCGCTTCGGTGCTCGGCGGGTTGAAGGGCTGCCCGAGCGTGCGCATGAGCGAGTTCACGCTGGGGCGGTACATCCCGGTCTTGCAGTAGCGGGATCCCTCGAAGGCGCCGACCGTGCCGCCGTCCGGGGAGGGCTTGCCGAGCCAGCTGTACCACTTGGCGCGGCGGTCCTTCATCTGCTGGGCCGTGAGCGCGGACGCGTTGGGCTCGCGCGGTTCCCGGGTTTCGCACGTGCCGTAGTCGTACTCGTCGGCCAGTCCGCCGATGGAGTGCCCGAGTTCGTGGGCGACGATCTGGCTGGCCTGGATGTTGCCGCCCGACGAGGTCGCCACGCCGCCGCCCGCTCCGCCGTACTTGGTGGTGTTCGCCAGCATGATGACCTGATCGACGTCGGGCGCGGCCGCAGCGTACTGGTTCGCCTTGGTTTCGTTGACGCACAACAGCCGCTCGATGCCGCCGCACCAGAAATACGAGCCCAGCGCGGTGTTGCGCCGCACCCCTTGGGTCGGGTCGTTGGTGACGCCGGACTGGGCGGAGACGACGTCCACCTGCCAGATGTTGAACTGCTTGCGGTAGCTCTTGTACGGCTCGATGGCGAACAGCGCCGCGATGCTGGAGCGGACGTGCTGCGAGTACGTGCCCAGCTGCGAGGAGGTGTAGCCGTCGCCGACGAAGACCAGGTCGAACGTGGTCTCGCTGGGGCCGTTGGTTTCGATCGGGGTCACCGTGGCGGCGTTCGCGATCAGCTGCGGCGCGGCGGTCCGGTCCGAGGCGGGCCGGGAGACGTCCACCCGGGTGATGGTTCCCCCGGGTTCGAAGGCCTCCATCGACGTCGTGAACCGGGGAGCCGCCGACGCTGTCGCGGGCGTGAACCCGGCGACGAGGACGGCGGTCAGCGCGACCATGAGACAGGCACGTCGCATGCGTACTCCTTGCGGGGAAGGGGAGACAGGGAGGGCAGGAGCGGAGTAAGAAAAACGATCCCGACTTTCGACGGCTTCCGGCACATCCCAAACGGCCATAAGGTCCGCGTGATGGACGTCGAGTTACGTCACCTGCGAGTGGTGTGCGCCGTGGCCGACGCGGGCAGCATCACGCGCGCGGCGATCGGCATCGGGAGCTCCCAGCCCGCGCTGACCGCCGCCGTGCAACGGATCGAGCGCGCGTTCGGCGGAACCTTGTTCGTGCGCGGCCGGGACGGCGTCTTCCCGACGGCGTTCGGGGAATGCGTGCTCGTCCGCGCCCGGGCCGTCCTCGCCGCGGCGGACACGATGCACCGGGACGCGGCACGCTGGCTGGCGGACGGGAAGGAACGTCCTGTCGCGCTGGGCGGGATCGGCGGTTCGATGGTCGTCGAGCTGGCCGACCGGCTCGGTGATTCCGGCCGGGGGCAAGCGGTGTCGGTGACCACCGAGTTCTCGCCGCTGCGGCTGCTGGATCTCGTGGCGGGCGGGCAACTCGACGCGGCCGTCGTCGCCGACTATCCCGGACACCTCCTGCCTGCGGCCCCCGGTGTGGCGTCGCGGCCGCTGGCCACGCAACCGGTGTTCGTGGCGATCGCCGCGGATCATCCGGCCGCCCGCCGGGCCGAGATCGAGCTGGCCGATCTCGCCGGGGAACGGTGGGTGCTCGGACCGTCGGACGGCGCCGGCTGGCCGGAGTGCTTCGAGGAAGCCTGCGCGCGGGCGGGATTCCGGCCGCAGGTCGCGCACCGGAGCACCGAACTCCGTCCGCTGCAACGCCTGATCGCCGCGGGCCGGGCACTTTCCCCTTGCCAGGTCACCTTTCCCGCGTCGCCCGGAATCGCGATCCGGCCTCTCGCGGGGGATCCGTTGTGGATGCGCTACCTGATCGCCTGGAGCACCGAAGGAGCCTTCGGCGCGAACAGCGACGTCCTGATCGCCGCTGCCGAGGCGGCCTACCGGTCCGACACCGACAGCAGCCAGACCTACCGCCGCTGGCTCGCACGCCGCGAGGAACCCGCCCGGCGTGCCATCGGGTGACACCTGGTCAGGGAATTCCCCTTGTCGGGCGGTGGTCTTAGCCTCGGAACCTCACCGACGAAGGGTAAGAAATTGCGTCTGCGCGCCCTGCTGGCCGCTGCTGTCCTGACCATCACCACCGCTCCGGCCGCGCTCGCCGCGCCGGACGTCGCCCACGGCACGGATGTCCCACCAGGGCAATTCGGGTTCGTCGCGAAGATCGCGATGACGAAGATCCCGCGCCCCGACGGTTCGACCTACGGCAGTTTCTGCACGGGCGCGCTGATCGCACCCGGCTGGGTCATCACCACCGGGCACTGCTTCCACGACGCGAACCGCAAGCGGGTCTCGGGCAAGATCCCGTATCCGACGACGGTGACTTTGGGGCTGGTCGACGAGGCGACCGAGTCGGGCGTGGCCCGCAAGGCGACCGAAGTGCTGCAGGCGAAGGAAAACGACGTCGCCCTCATCAGACTGGACACCCCGGTGACCACGGTGACCCCGCTGACGGTGAACCGGGCCGTCCCGCAGATCGGCCTGCACCTGACGCTGGCGGGCTGGGGCAGCCTGACCTCGACGAATCCCGCTCCGGCGACCCGAATGCAGCAAGGCACGGTGCAGGTGGCGACGGTCGCCCCGACCACGCTGGGTGTCCGCGGCGCCGCGCCGTCGATCACGACGAGCGCCTGCACGTACGACTCGGGCGCGCCGTACTTCGTCCCGGCTGGCAAGAGCGGCGCCTTGGTCTCGCTGGAGGCCACCGGGCCGGACTGCCCGCACGCGGGGGTCGAGACGACCTCCCGCGCGGACGCGATCGCGGACTGGATCGCCACCCAGACGGGTTAGTGCCGGAGTTTCGGCCGGTCAGGGAGCGGGTAGTGCGTGGGCAGGAGGTACTGCGATGACGAGCACTCGAATGACCGCGCCTCCGGCGCCGCCGGATCCCATGCCGCCGGATCCCGGGGTCCCCGATCCCGGGATCCCCGAGCCGGTGCCGGACCCGGGCAGGCCCGAACCGGTTCCGGACCCCGGGGTGCCCGAACGGCTCCCCGATCCGGGACCGGACCGCCCGCTGCCGGAGCCCGAAAGCCCGCCGGAGTCCCAGCCGGGGAGGGCCGGGCTCAGAGGGTGAACGCGAGCCAGAGCGCGAACCAGGCGCAGGCCGCGATCGCGACGACGACCGCGAAAACCCGCAGGCCGGCGGTGGCGATCCGGAGCGACGCCGTTCCGTTGTGCTGTCGGTGATTCCCCATGATGCCGCCCTCCTTTCAAGATCACCTTCCGCTCTTCGCGCGTTCGGCGCAGCGGGGATGGTCTGTCAGGGTGACCCCATCCGGGTGAGGACCTCCCGCGTTTCGTCCTCTGGATGCGGTCGTTCGTATCGCGGACGACCGCATCCAGAGGACGAAACGCGTGGTCAGAGCCAGCCGTTGTGGGCGGCGAAGACCCCCAGCTGGAAGCGGCTGGAGACGCCGGCGCGGTCCATCAGGGTTTCGAGATAGCGGAACAGGGTGCGCCTGCTGACGCCGAGTTCGGCGGCGATCTCGTCGTCCTTGCGCCCGGCGGCCAGCAGGATCAGCAGTTCCCGCTCGATCGGCCGGATCGGCTGCTCGGCCGTCCGGCCCTGCTGGTCGAGCGGCAGCGCCGCCGCCCAGGAGGTTTCGAACAGTCCCTCCAGGGCGGAGAAGAGGCTGCACGGGCGCACGATCACGATGGACTGGTTGCGGTCGGCCTCCCGGATGGTCAGCGCGATGGTGGCCGCCCGGTCGTCGAACAGCGTCAGTTTCACCGGGAGTTCGGGCAGCAGCCGTGCCTGCTCGCCGGCGCGCAGGCACGGCAGGATGTTCGCGGCCAGATAGCCGGGATCACCCAGCGACGCTCCACTGTAGACACAGCGGTAGGTGACCCCGCGCCGCAACTGCTCCTCCTCCAGGAGGTTGCGGCGGCCGCCGGTGAAGTAGGGCGGCGAATCGAGACGGCGGACCTGATGCCGCACCAGGTTCGCGAGGTGCTGGAGCCGGGGAAGGATCGCGTCGCCGGTGACCACTTCGAGCAGGTCCTGCGCATGCGGCATCCCCGAATGCGCCCGCCGGAACGCGCGGTACGCGGTCTGGACCGCGAGCCGCGCGTCGTGCAGTTCCGCCTGCCGTCGCGTGGCCAGCGCGGCGAGTGCTTCACCGGGGTTCGCGGGGAGGAATCCGTCTCCGTCCACTCCGGACGACACCGCCAGCCCCGCGTCCGCCAGTTCCTTCAGTGCCAGGTGGACGGTCTCCGCGTCGTCCTCCCGCCAGGCCAGGTCCCCGGCGGTCACGGGCGCGCTTTCGAGCATCCGGCGGTAGATCCGGGCGGCGGCCTCCCCGAGGCCCAGCCTGAGCAGTTGCGTGCCGAGCTCATCGGGGAGGCTCACCGGTGTCACGGCCTAGACCCCCGACGTGTCGCGGATCCAGGTGCGGTTCGCCGAGATGGCGGTATGCGTCGAGCTGTCCACCTTGTTGCCTGCGATGTGCACGCCGACCTGCTTGCCGCCGACGAAGACCGGTCCGCCCGAGTCGCCGCCGTTGGTCAGGCCGGTGCCCCGGCGCGCCTTGATCAGTCCACTCCCGACACTGGTCACCTTCATCTGGGCGACCTTCAAATACCGCTGAAGATCGCCGTCTTCGTTGTAGCCCCAGCCATAAACGTATTCGGTGTCACCGGTGGCGACCGAAGTGCCGAGGGACGCGTAGGTCGTGCTGACCGAGCGGTCGAGCCGCAGCAACGCGATGTCCGCACCGCCCGAAGGCGTGTGGATGTTCGCCACGGCGGCGTAGGTTCCGGCCTGGTGGTCGACGTTTCCGACCCGGACCGAGTACTTGGCGCCGGGCTCGTCGATGCAGTGCCGGGCGGTGAGCACCCAGCGGGCGCTGATGATCGACCCGGAGCACCACTGCTCGCCGTTCTGCTCGATCATCGCGGCCCACGGACCGGACTGGGCGTAGTCGCCGTCGATGATGGGGGCCGCGCCGGCGGCGGGCGCGACCGTCATGAGCCCGGCCGCGCAGAGCAGTGCGGTGAGAAGACCTCGGATACGCATGGGTGGTGCCTTCCAATGCAGGGAAAAACAGAAAAGAAAGGGAAATCGACGGCGCGTCGTTTCCGGCCGCAACGGGATCGCCAGGGGTCGCCTGGCCGGATCCGGCGCCGGTTTTCCCATGCTAGGGAAGCGGATACAGCCGTTGATAGCGACTAAAGACGGGAGAAGGCCGCACGGGGCCACAGCGCACCCGGGCCATCGGCACGGGAGTGCCGATGGCACAGCTGTGTCAAGGAGGGGTCAGCGAGTCGTGTCGAGTTCCGCGGGAATGGTTCCCTCCGCGACTTCCGCGGCGAGGTCGCGCAGTTTCCGGGACTTGCTGCGCGCGTGGCCGCGCAGGTGGACGAAGGCTTCGTCGAGGGGGATCTGCAGACGTTCCGAGAGCACGCCCTTGGCCTGTTCGATCACGACCCGGCTGCGCAGGGCGGTCGTGAGCTGGCCGATGACGGTGTCCTTGCCGAACAGGACGCGTCGCTGCCGCAGGAAGATCGCGGCGGTCGAGGCGAGGGTCTGCGCCAGGCGCACGTCGTCGTGCGCCGGAACCGGGGACGTGGTGGTCATCAGGCTCAGGACACCGTACGAGCGATCGCGAGTCCGCAGCGGCACCGTGGCGACGCAGACGACGCCGGCACGCAGGGCGCGCGGGGTGAAACGGGGCCAGCGCAGGGCCGCGGGTCCTTTCGCGTCCAGTGCGACCGGCCAGAGCACGGCGCGGGTGCGGACTCCGTCGACGGAAGGGCCGTCGTTCAGATCGAGCTGGTCCTGCTCGAGCCGGCGGCTGGTCTCGTCGGACGCGGCGAGGTAGTCCACCTGCCCGGATTCGCCGGTGACGGTGACACTCGCCGAATCCGCGGGCAGCAGCGTGACCACGTGTGCGGTGAGGTCGTTGAGCAGTTCCAGGGGATTCGCGTCGTAGTGGCGGTCGGCCAGGTCCCGTACCGCTTCGGCGATCAGCAGTTCTCGTTCGGTGGTAGGCATCGAGTCCACGCAGTCGGTGGTTCCGGACCACGACGGGCGGGGGGCCGGGCGTCGCCGTGAATGAAAGTTCGCCGCACGAGGTACTTCGTGCTCGCGGACAGGCGATTCGACTCTAGCGCGGTTCCGGGTGGCCTGGAACAGGCCACCCGGCCTAGAGGTCGAGAAGCCGGTGGCGTTGATCGGGGTCGGCGACGACGGCGCGGGCGAGAGAGCGAACCGGCATGTCGTTGGCGAACGCCGCCGCGCGGATCCGCACGCACGCCTCGTCGGTGGGGACGCCCAGGTTGACCGACAGTATGCCGGCGGCGTGGCACACCTCGTCGTAACCGGTGGTACGGGCCACCTGGTCGAGCAGATCGTCGTCACGGTCGAGCATGACGGCGCTGATCCGGGCCAGGGCGCGGGCGTCGGCCAGCACCGGTTCGGGCGGGCAGCCGCGATGGTGGCGGTAAAAGGTCAGGGCACCCAGGCGCAGGGGGGCGGGCAACGGGAAAGAGAACACCGCGGCGACGCCGATCCGGTCGGCGGCGTGGGTGAAGCCGGGCCAATGGCCGGTCGCGGCGAGGTCGGGCACGATCATCTCCCGTTGCCGGGTGAAGGCGGTGATTCCCGGGCCTTCGCCGGTGGTGTACTGCAGCTCTTCGACCTGGTTGCTCCAGGAGTGACTGGCGGCGAGAACGCACGTGGCTCCCTCGTCGGTGTGCAGCGTCAGCGTGACCGTCTCCAGTTCGGGCACGAGCCTGAGCACGGTCGCGCACAGCGTCTCCGCGCAGGTCGTTCCCGATATCCGGCTCTCGGTCGCGCGGGTCACCCGCCGCCACAGCTCGTCACACCGATCGTCGCGGCGCCCGGCCTTTCCCCGCCGATCCGGATACACCGCGGGCGGGACGGCGGGAACGAGTGCCTCGGCGAGTTCCGGGTACACCGGGATACCGGTGGCCTGCCCGGCGATCCCCAGCGCCCCGACGGCGACCAGCTTCAGCACCGTGTCCGGCCGGGCTCGCTCCTCGACCAGGGCGAGGATTTCGAGGCCGTACGAATCCACGAACGCCACCTTGGTCAGGTCCACGACCAGCACGGCCGGGTGTTCGCGCAGGATCGACGACGTCGTCTCCCACAACCGCGGAGCGGTGGACGCGTCGATCACCCCGCTGGCGTGGACCACCGTCGTCGCCTCACGGAGGTCGACGGACACCCCGAGCCGTAAGGAGGCGGGCGCGACGCCGGGCGGGGACAGCTGAGGTGAATCGTCGTCTGCCATGGCTTCCGCCCCTTGTACCGCCGGGAACACTCCGGGCACCGGTACATGTCACCGCGGCGACGCCCTGTGCCGATAGCGGAGAAACGAAGCCGGAGGCTGTCGAAAACGAAGCCGGCGTGATCGCCCGTCAGGGAACGCGGGGCTTGCGCTTCCCGGACGGCGAGGGGCAGAGCAGTTCTTCGGCCAGGAGGATGGTCCGGTCCGACAGCGTGCCGGTCAGCCGTTCCACCGAATCGCCGATCCGGCCGGCTTCCCGGCGCACGCCCTCGCCCACCGGTTCGCTGTGCCGATCGGCGAGACCGGCGAGCCTGCTCCCGGAGACCACGACCAGATCGGCGAGCCGTTCACCCAGTTCGGTCAGCCGGTTCGCGGTCCGGCCCGCCCGGCGGGCCACGAGGTCCTCGGTCTCCCGGCGCAGCTCGCGGACCGCTGACCTCGACTCGGTCGTGGTCCCGGCGAGTGCGGACTTCAAGGTTTTCGTCACGTCCATCAGGAATCGACCTCCGCGCGGTTCGGCTGAATTCGAGTGTACGGGTGTACACCGGAACTGCGGAACAGGTGACCTGGTTCGCCCGGACGGCAGTCGCGAAATTTCTGAAAGATGTCAACTTCTTGCATTTTGTCTCCGGGTTGTTGCATGCTCGTACGGCTCTGGCTCCCTCCCCGCTGTCTCAAAGAAGAGAAGACGCCATGACACGTACGCGCCTGTCCCGGATCGTCGCCGGTTTCCTGGTCACAGGGCTTTCCGTCGCCGGACTCTCCTTCGCTTCCGCCGCGAGCGGCCCACCCCCGGGGACCGCCGCCCCGCCCGGACCGGCCGCGCTCGCCGAGGTGCCGTTGACCCGCACGGTGTCCGCCAGTAGCGCGCTGCCCGGCTATCCCGTCACGAACGCCGTCGACGGAAACCAGGACAGCTACTGGGAATCCGCGGGCAACGCGTTCCCGCAGTGGATCCAAGCCGACCTCGGGACCGCCAAATCCCTCTCGCGGATCGTGCTGAAACTGCCGTCGGGCTGGGAGGCCCGCACCCATACGCTGACCGTGCGCGGAAGCGCCGACGGCACGGCGTTCACCGACCTCGCCGCGCCGGCCGGCTACGCGTTCACCCCCGGCTCCAACACGGTCACAATCCCGATGACCGCGTCGGCCCGCTACGTGCGGCTGCAGGTCACCGCGAACACGCGATGGCCCGCCGCGCAGCTGTCGGAGTTCGAGCTGTACGGACCGGACGGCACCCAGGCGCCGAGTACGCCCGGGAACCTGGCGGCGGGCAAACCGATCGAGGCCACATCGACGGTCCACTCCTTCGTCGCCGCCAACGCCAACGACAACAACACCGCCACGTACTGGGAATCCGCCGCGGGCTATCCGAACTCGCTGACGGTGAAGCTCGGGACCGACGCGGAGGTCGAGTCGGTCGTCGTGAAGCTCAACCCGGACGCGGCCTGGGGCGCGCGGACGCAGAACTTCGAGATCCTCGGCCGCGCACAGGACGCCACCGCGTTCACCTCGCTGTCCGCGCGGGCGGACCATCGCTTCGACCCGGCCACGAACCAGAACTCGGTGGCCGTCCCGGTCGGCGGACGCGCGTCGGACGTGCGGCTCCGGTTCTTCGCCAACTCCGGTGCTCCCGGCGGTCAGGTCGCGGAGTTCCAGGTGATCGGCACCCCGGCGCCGAATCCCGACCTCGTCGTCACGGGCGCGACCTGGACGCCGGCGAACCCGACGGAGACCAGTCAGCTCGCCGTTTCGGCCACCGTGAAGAACGCCGGCACCGCGAACGCCGGCGCGACGACCGTCAACGTCAGCCTCGGCGGCACCGTCGCCGGGGAGGCGGCCGTCCCGGCACTCGCCGCGGGCGCGTCCACCACGGTGACGGTGAACGCGGGGACGCGTCCGCAAGGGACGTACAGCGTCGCCGCCTCCGTCGACCCGGCGGGCAAGGTGGCCGAACAGAACGAAACCAACAACACCTTCACCTCTCCGGCGTCGCTGGTCGTCGGGCAGTCGCCGGGTCCCGACCTCGAAGTCACCGGTATCACCTCGAATCCGCCCAACCCGGCCGCCGGTTCCGCCGTGTCGTTCACCGTCGCGGTGCGCAACCGCGGCACGAGCGCCGCGGGCGCTTCGGTGACCCGGCTGGCAGTCGGAGCCACCACGCTGACCGGCGCCACCGGCGCGATCGAAGCGGGCGCCACCACGAACGTCGCGATCTCGGGCACCTGGACCGCCGCGAGCGGGGGAGCGACCCTGACCGCGACGGCCGACGCGACCGGCACGGTCACGGAGACCAACGAGTCCAACAACAGCCTTTCGCGGGCGATGGTGGTCGGGCGCGGCGCGGCGGTCCCGTACGTCGAATACGAAGCGGAATCCGCGCAGTACCAGGGAGAACTACTGGAGACCGACCCGCTGCGCACCTTCGGCCACACGAACTTCGCGACCGAGTCCTCCGGCCGCAAATCCGTGCGGCTGGCCCACCAGGGCCAGCACGTCGAGTTCACATCGTCGAACCAGGCGAACTCGATCGTCGTGCGCAACTCCATCCCCGACGCCCCCGGCGGTGGCGGGCAGGAAGCGACGCTCAGCCTGTACGTCAACGGGACTTTCGCGCAAAAGCTGACGCTGTCGTCGAAGCACAGCTGGCTCTACGGCAGCACCGACGACCCCGAGGGGCTGACGAACACCCCGCAGGCCAACGCACGACGGCTGTTCGACGAGTCGCACGCGCTGCTGTCGCGGTCGTATCCGCCGGGCACGAAGTTCAAGCTGCAACGCGACAGCGGTGACAACGCGGCGTTCTACATCGTCGACCTCGTCGATCTGGAACAGGTCGCGCCCGCCACGGAGAAACCGGCGAACTGCGTGTCGATCACGGAGTACGGCGCCGTGCCGAACGACGGGAACGACGACTCGGCCGCCATCCAGCGCGCGGTGACCGACGACCAGAACGGCGTGATCGGCTGCGTCTGGATCCCGGCCGGGCAGTGGCGACAGGAGAAGAAGATCCTGACCGACGACCCGAACGTGCCCAACGGCGGCGGACAGTACAACCAGATCGGCATCTCGAACGTGACCATCCGCGGCGCCGGGATGTGGCATTCGCAGCTGTACTCGGAGATCGAGCCGCAGAACGCGGGCGGCATCAACCACCCGCACGAGGGCAACTTCGGGTTCGACATCGACAAGAACACCCAGATCTCCGACATCGCGATCTTCGGGTCCGGCCGGATCCGCGGCGGCGACGGCGGCGCGGAAGGCGGTGTCGGCCTCAACGGCCGGTTCGGCACCGGCACGAAGATCTCGAACGTGTGGATCGAGCACGCCAACGTCGGCGTGTGGGTCGGCCGGGACTACAGCAACCTCCCGGCGCTCTGGGGTCCGGCCGACGGGCTGGAGTTCAGCGGCATGCGCATCCGGAACACCTACGCCGACGGCATCAACTTCACCAACGGCACCAGGAATTCGAAGGTGTTCAACTCGTCGTTCCGCACCACGGGTGACGACTCGCTCGCGGTGTGGGCGAACCAATACGTGAAGGACACTTCACAGGACATCGCGCACGACAACGTGTTCGCCAACAACACGATCCAGCTTCCTTGGCGGGCCAACGGGATCGCGATCTACGGCGGGTACGGCAACAAGATCGAGAACAACCTCGTCCACGACACGATGAACTACCCGGGCATCATGCTGGCGACGGACCACGATCCGCTGCCGTTCTCCGGGCAGACGCTCATCGCGAACAACGCCCTGTACCGCTGCGGCGGCGTGTTCTGGGGCGAGCAGCAGGAGTTCGGCGCGATCACGTTCTTCGCGCAGGGCAAGGACATCCCCGGGGTCGTGCTGCGGGACACGGAGATCCACGACTCGACCTACGACGGCATCCAGTTCAAGACGGGTGGCGGAGTGGTGACCGCGGACGTCAGAGACGTGAAGATCGACAAGTCGAACAACGGGGCGGGCATCCTCGCGATGAGCGGCGCCCGCGGCAGCGCGACCTTGACGGACGTGACGATCACGAACTCGGCGGACGGCGACGTCGTCCGTCAGCCGGGATCGCAGTTCGTGATCAACGGCGCGCCGGTTCCGGCGGTGGTCTCGCCGGGCCGCCGCGGGGCGAGGTGAGGCGAGCGTGATCGGGGCTGGAGCGGGAGTGGCGCTCCGGCCCCTTTCACGTCCGGGGGCTCAGGCCCGCCACGGCGAGCCGGAACAGCCGGTCGGCCCGCGCGGCGGGGTCCGGGTGGTGCTCGGTGGCCAGGACGATGCCGACGATCAGTGTGATCAGATCCGCGACGGTGACCTCCGGCGCCACCACGCCGTCCCGCGCGGCCCGCCGCAGAAGCGGATCCCCGGCTTCCTCGATCGCGGTGGAACAGGAGTTCTCGTGCGCGGGGCCGGTCTCGTCGTAGGAGAGCGCGGCCGCCAGACCGCGGGCGGTGACACAGTAGGAGACGACCTCGTCGAGCCAGGTCAGGAGCGCTTTCCGGCTGTCGTCCTCGCCGGTCAGTTCGACGGCGCGAGCGCACAGCGCCGCGATCCGTTTCGCCGAGACCGCCTCCAGCAGGGCCCGGCGACTGGGGAAGTGGCGGCGCACGGTCGCCGAACCGACGTTCGCGGTGCGGGCGATCTGCTCCAGCGAGGTGCCTGAGCCGTGGGTCGCGACTTCCTCCTCGGCCACCGCGAGGATGTGCGCGTAGTTGCGCCGTGCGTCGGCGCGTCGGCCGTCGGACATGTCTTCACCTCGGCGTTTGCATAAGTGGCGGGCCCCGCCATATCGTAGCGGACAATAAACGGCGGGCCCCGCCGTTTAGCTGCCCGAAGGAGCGAGCATGTCCTCAGCACCCGTTTTGGTCACCGGCGCCACCGGCAGGCAGGGCGGTGCGACCGCCCGTGCCCTGCTCGCGGCGGGCGTTCCCGTCCGCGCGCTGGTGCGCGACCCGGCCAGGGCGAAAGCCGTCGAAGCACTCGGCGCCGAACTCGTCGCCGGCGATCTCCACGACGTCGATTCCGTGATCCGGGCCGCCAAAGGTGCCCGCGCCGTCTTCTCGGTGCAGATGCCCGGCGTGAGCGCGGAAGGGTTCGACTTCGCAGGCGAGGTGACTCAAGGTGTCAACCTCATCGAGGGGGCGAAGGCGGCCGGGGTGCCGCAGTTCGTGCACACCTCCGTGTCCGGGGCCGGTCGGCATGTCGAGGCACCCGGCTGGGCCGAAGGCCGCTGGGCCTCGATGGAGCCCACCTTGGGCGCCAAAGCCGCGATCCAGGACCGTCTCCGCGAGGCTGACTTCCCGCGGTGGACACTGCTCAAGCCGGGCTTCTTCATGGAGAACTTCCTGCCCGACATGAAGTTCCTGTTCCCGCGCGGCGTCGACGGCGGCCTCGTGAGCGTCATCAAACCGTCGACGAGCCTCTCCCTGGCCGCTGTGGACGACATCGGCGCCGCGGCCGCCGCGGCCGTCGCCGAACCGGAGCGGTTCACCGGGGTCGAACTCGAACTCGCGAGCGACTTCCTGACCATGACGGAGATCGCCGAGGTCCTGTCCGGTGCGCTGGGCGTCCCGCTGGCGGCGCCGGACATGACCGTGGGGCAGGCCGTCGCCGCCGGGATGCCGCCGATGGGCGCCTCGCACGAATGGCTGAACGTCGTCGGCCAGCCCGGACGGCCGGAGTACGCGCGGGAACTCGGCATCCCACTGACGGGTTTCGAAGCCTGGGCGAGGAAATACCTGGTGTAGTGCGTGATCGTCGAGGCACGCGCGTGTTCTCGCGGGCGAGGCCGGCGGAGCTTGACAAAGCGGAACGCTGCTCCGTATGTTTACGGAACAGTGCTCCGCTTAGCGCGGTGCCGTCACACAAGGGGAAGATTCATCATGAGCGCGACAACCCTCACGCCGGTCCTCTCGGTCGCCCCGGTGGTGCTGCCGACGCCGGATCGGGCCGTGGACCTGCAGCTGCGCGTTTCCGCGCCCACGACCGGGAGCGAGCTGCCGGTCATCCTGCTGTCGCACGGCCAAGGCCCTTCGAACCATCTCTCGTCGCTCAACGGCTACGCCCCGCTCGTGAACTACTGGGCGGCGCACGGTTTCGTCGTCATCCAGCCCACCCATCTGAGCTCGCGGACGCTGAACCTGGCGCCCGGCGATCCGGAAGCGCCGTTGTACCAACGATCCCGGGCCGGGGACATGACCAGGATCCTCGACCGGCTCGACGAGATCGAGGCCGCCGTTCCCCAGCTGCGCGGCAGGCTGGACCGGAGCAAGGTCGCCGTGGCCGGTCATTCGATGGGCGGCCACACCGCGAGCCTTCTGCTGGGTGCCCGCTATGTCGATTCCCGCAGCGGTGAGGAAGTGGACCTCGCCGAGCCGCGGATCTCCGCCGGCGTCCTGCTCGCCGCACCCGGTCGCGGCGGCGACGCCGTCACCGGATTCGTGGCCGAGAACTATTCCTTCTTCCTCAGCACGGACTTCTCCGCGATGACGACGCCCGCGCTCGTCGTCGCCGGGGACAAGGACGCTTCGGAGCATTTGACGGTCCGCGGCCCGGAGTGGCACGCCGATCCGTACTTCCTTTCCCCGGGCCGCAAAACGTTGCTCACCCTGTTCGGCGCGGAGCACGGACTCGGCGGGATCTCGGGCTACGACGTCGCCGAGACGACGGACGAGAACCTCGAGCGCGTGGCCGCGGTGCAGCACCTCACCTGGGCGTACCTTCGTTCCGAGCTCTACCCCGGGGACACCGCCTGGCAGGCGGCGTGCGACGAACTCACGCTCGGCCGGGTCGAGACGAAGTAGGTTCAGCGCACCGCCGGTTCGACGGTGAGCGTTCCCGCCTCCGTGTCGAGGACGGCGGCCGGTCCCAGTGGCAGAGAGAGCGGATCGGGGCCGTGCCCGGCATCGATCCCGCCGAGCACCGGGACCCCCAGCGAGCCCAGCCGGTCCTGGAAGACGTCGACGAGGGTCCAGCCTCGATCGGTGTAGTCCTCGAATCCGGGGAACCGGCCGAGTGCGACACCGCGTACGCCCCGGAGCGCGCCGGACCGGATCAGCTGGGTCAATTGCCGGTCGATCTGCCCGAGGCCGATGGTCCGCTCGGCTTCGAGGAACAGGATCGTGCCCGCCAGCGACGGCAATTCGACGCCGACGGCGTGGGCGACGGTGCCGAGATTGCCGCCGACGAGTTCGCCGGTGACCGTGCCGGGCACCTCGGCCGCGACGGTCGTGGCCCGCGGATCACGGTGCAGGACGGCGGTCTCGCCGGTCATGAGAAGCCGCCTGGTGGCGGCCGAGGAGCGCGCGCCTGCCAGGTAGCCGTGGATTCCGGCGAGCCCGCAGTGGTGCCAGAGCGCGAGATGCAGGGCGGTGATGTCGCTGAAACCGACCACCGGTTTGGGATCGGCCCGGACCGCGGCGAAGTCGATGTCGTCGGCGATGCGGTACGCGCCCGCGCCGCCGCGGGTGGCGATCACCGCGCGGACCCCGGGATCGCGGAAGGCGTCGTCGAGATCGGCCAGCCGATCCTCGTCACGGCCCGCCATGTAGCCCCACCGGTCGAGCGCGTGCGCGCCGATTTCGGCCACGAGCCCCCAGCTTTCCAGCGTCGCCGCGGTTTCGGCCAGAAGCTCGCGGCTGGGAAAGCTGGCGGGGGAGACGAGGCGGACACGGTCACCCGGCCGTGGCATCGGTGCGATCAGCGTGCTTCGCGAAGCCGTCACCGGGTGATCGTGTCAGAGGACGGGGATCTCCGCCCACACCGTTTTGTGGCCCGTGCCGGTGTCCACACCCCATTCGGTGCTGATCGCCTCGACCATCGCCAGCCCTCGCCCGTGGGGGGTCGTCGGGTCCTGTTTGGTCACCCTGCGGGGCCGCAGGTGCGGACGGCGGTCGTCGACCTCGACGCGGACCACGTCCCGGTCCGAAGCGACGAAGACTCTGAGTTCGGCGACGCCGTCCGCGTGTTCGTGCGCGTTGGTCACCAGTTCCGTGGTCAGCAGTTCGGTGTCCGCGATGGTGATGCGTCCGACCTCGCTCAGCTGATCCCGGAGCCAGGCCCGGACCTCTCCCAAGGGCGGGGCGCTGCCCGTGGCGAATTCGTAAGCTTGCCGTGTTCCCGTAGTACCCACGCGTGTCTCCTTAGCGGGTTTCCCAGCTGGGCCAAGAGCATGGGCGCACTCGGGTAGTACCCAAGGGGCACGGCGTTCACACGCGGGAATCTCAGGCGATCGCGGTGACCCTGATCTCCACTCGCATGTTCGGCGCGCCCAGCGCCGGGACGCCGATCTCGGTCCAGATCGGCGCGCGGTCGCCCATGCGCTCGCGGAACTGCTCGACCATGACGCGGTTGTGGGTCTCGCCGATGAAGCCGGGGGATTCCGGGACGTGGTACGAGTTCACGGCGATGACGTCGCGCCAGGTGGCGCCCGCGGAGGCGAGGGCGCGTTCGACGTTCTCGAAGGTCTGGACGATCTCGGCTTCGAGGTCTTCGGGGAAGGTGGGGAAGGGCAAGTCGCCGGCCCAGCCTCCCTGTCCCGAGATCTCGACGCGGTCGCCGACGCGCACGGCCTGGCTGTAGCGCATCTCGGGCAGGAGTCGTTCGCCGTGGCCGGGGGTGACGAAGAACTGCGGCTGGGTGGTGGCGGTCTTCTCGTTGACTTCATGCATGAAGTCAACGTAACACGATTTGACTTCACGTGTGAAGTCGTGCGGTTGTCGGTAAGGTTCCGCCATGGCCACCCCGGACCCGGACGAAGCGCTGTGGCTGACCCCTGCCGAGAAGGAGGCGTGGACCGGACTGGTCTCCCTGGTCCTCCTGCTGCCGGGGCGGCTCGAGTCGCCGCTTCAGCGTGACGCCGGGCTGACGCTGTTCGAGTACCTGACCCTCAGTCATATTTCGGAGGCCCCGGAACGGCGGCTGCGGATGAGCGAGCTGGCCTACCTCGCCAACGGCTCGCTCTCCCGGCTGTCCAATGTGGTCAAACGCTTCGAGCAGCGGGGGTGGGTGGAACGAACGCCCGATCCCGAGGACGGCCGGTACACCCTCGCGACGCTGACGGACGACGGCTACGACGTGGTCGTCGCGGCGGCGCCCACCCATGTCCGCTCGGTGCGAGACCTGGTTCTCGAGCCGCTGACGGCGGAGGACCAGGCGGCGCTGGCCCGGATCGCGGCGAAGCTGCGGACGCGGCCGGTCGACCTGGCCTAGGCGGTCCGGAGCAGGTCTCGTCACGGTCTCGGCCGGCCGTGGCGTTGCGACATTCGGTGCATGTTCGCCCGCCGAGACCCGCCTGAAATCGAATTTCCCACCATGGCGCGATCACGGAAAAAGCAGGAATCGGCGGTCTTTCTCACGCTCGTGAGTGAGGTGTGCCAGAGATTTTTCCACTTCCTGGCGCAACTCGGACATGGTTCCAGTAGACCGGATTCGCGGTAACAACCCGTTGAGCAGCTTGACATGGGGCGCTCCGGGTGACGTTCGCGCAATGCGCTAACGAAATACGGTCTCTTCCGTCTTTCTCAGGAAGCTCACAGGAATTCCGGCCTGTGTCGGGTCTCGAAAGGGAAATCCATGTCACGAAGACCACTGCTCGTCGTCCTGACCGCCGTGACGGCGATGCTCGCGTCCACCGGGATCGCGGCCGCGGCCCCGCCGGGCGTGGACCCGGCCACCGTCGATCTCACCCTCAACGCCGGGCAGAGCACGACGGTGACCAAGAACGTGACGACCTCGGCGGTGCCGCCGAACCCCGATCTCGTCCTGCTCGCGGACACCACGGGCAGCATGGGCGGGCCGATCGGCAACGTCCGGTCGAACGCCAACGCCATCACCGGTGACGTGCTGGCCGCGCAGCCGACCGCGCAGTTCGGCGTCGCCGAGTACAAGGACTTCACCGACTCGGTGCCGTTCAAGGTGAACCAGGGGATCACCGGCGACACCGCCGCCGTCCAGTCGGGAATCAACCAATGGGTGGCTTCGGGCGGCGGGGACACGCCCGAAGCGAACCTGAACGCCCTCTATCAGCTGGCCACCGGCGCGGTCGACTTCCGGCCCGACGGCACCCGCATCATCGCGTGGTTCGGCGACGCGCCGTCGCACGACCCGAGCGGCGGGCACACCCTGGCCCAGACCATCGCCGCGTTGCAGGCGGCGAAGATCCGCGTGGTCGCCGTCAACGTCGGGGCGCTCGACTCCGGCGGACAGGCCTCCGCGATCACCTCGGCCACGGGCGGTGTGCTGCTGAACAACGTCCCCGCCGGGCAGGTCTCCCAGGCGATCCTCGCCGGCATCAAGTCCATCGAGGTCACGGTGACCCCGACGGTGACCAGCTGCGACCCGCAGCTCACCGTCACCAACGACCCCGGCAGCGTCAAGGTGACCAGTGGCGATGTCGCCACGTTCACCGAGACGATCAAGGCGTCGGCGAGCGCCGCGCCCGGCACCTACCACTGTGTCGTCGACTATCAGGTCGACGGCGTTTCGCGGGGATACGTCGAGAACACGACCGTGCGCGTGCTCGGGCTGAGCATCAACGACGTGTCGGTCGACGAGGGCTCGGGCGGCGCGCAGGTGCCGGCGACCTTCACCGTGTCCCTGCTCGGCGGCCCCAGCCCGAATCCGGTGACGGTCCAGTATTCGACCGCCAACGGCACCGCGACCGCGCCCGCCGACTACGCGCCGGCGAGCGGGACCGTCACGTTCGCCCCCGGCCAGACGGCCAAACCGGTGACCGTGCTGGTCAACCCGGACACCGTCGACGAGCCGAACGAGACGTTCACGGTGAACCTCTCGGCCCCGTCGGGCGCCGGGCTGGTCGATCCGACCGGGGTCGGCACGATCGTCGACGACGACCGTGACGGCGTCTTCTCCTGTACCGGCACCGCGGCGAACGTCCTCGGCGTGACCGCGGCGCAGGCGAACCCGGCGAACCTGCCGTGTGCCGACGACGGCCGCACCGTCGCCGCCGCGACGCTCAACGCGGGTCTGATCAAGGTGGAGACCCAGGTGCTGACCGCGTCGACCGATCTCACGCCGGACAACCAGTCGGCGGCTCCGGCCGCGGGTGACCGCGCGCTGGCGTCGGCGAAGATCGACAAGACGGTGATCAGCACGCTCGGGCTGAACATCGAACTCGGCGTGATCCGGTCGCAAGCCACGGCGACCTGTCAGTCCGCGCCGGGCGGGCTCGCCCCGGTCCTGGCGGGCAGTTCGAACGTCGCCTCGCTGAAGATCAACGGCGAATCGATCACGGTGGGCTCGGCGCCCCTGACCATCCCGCTGGTCATCGGGTCGCTGAAGCTCAACGGGCAGACCGTGGCGAACGGCGTCGTGAAGCAGCAGGCCGTCGCGCTGGACACCGCGCTCGCGAAGATCGTGCTCGCGGAATCCCAGGCCGACGTGCACGGCACCGCCGCGCACCCGGCGGGCAACCCCTGCCGGCGCTGATCCGGTGAGACCGGCCGGGCGGACGGGGGAGTCCCCGTCCGCCCGGTGGGTCAGGGAAGCACCTTGACGGCGGCCGCGGTCGCCTGCGCGAGCAGCTTGTTGTCGATCTTCGCGTCCTTGGCGGACCGGTCGGTCAGGACCGAGATGACGATCGGGGCCCGGTTCGGCGGCCACACCACCCCGATGTCGTTGCGCGTCCCGTAGTCCGCGGTGCCGGTCTTGTCGGCGACCGGCCAGCCGGGGACCCCGGCGCGGATGTTCTCGTCGCCGGTGGTGTTGGCGCGCATGATGTCGACCAGGATCTTGCGTTTGTCCTCGGGAAGCGCGTCGCCGAGGGCGAAGGCGCGCAAGCTGACGGCGAGAGCGCGAGGCGTGCTGGTGTCCCGTTTGTCGCCAGGGAAGGTGTCGTTGAGCTCGGGTTCGATCCGGTCGGCGTGGCTCGTGGTGTCGCCGATCCCGCGCAGCACCGCGTTGAGGCCCTCGGGGCCGCCGAGTTCGCGGAAGAGCAGGTTTCCGCCGGTGTTGTCGCTGTAGCGAAGGGTCGCGTCCATGACGGCGCGCAGCGGCATCCCCGTCGCGACGTGCTTCTCGGTGACCGGCGAGTTGGCGACCAGATCCTTCCGGCTGTAGGTCACCGTCCGCTCCAGATCGGCGACCGGCGTCCGCCGCAGGACGCCGCCGGCGGTGAACACCTTGTGCGTCGAGGCGTAGGCGAACCGTTCGTCGGCGCGGAAGGTGACTTCGCGGCCTGTCCCGGTGTCCACCGCGTACACCCCGAGCCGGGCGCCGAAGGTGCGTTCGAGCTGCTCGAAGTCGGCTTGGGCGGAGGCCGTGACCGCGGTGGGGGCGTCGGCGGGCGGCCGCGCGGGAGCGGGTGTGGAACACGCGGTGAGGGACACGGCCGAGAGCGCCAGGAGGGCCGCCCACCGGCGGGAAGTGACGGACACGGTGATTCCTTTCGAGATCGTTCGATGTCCGCAGTCTGGCCAGCGCCGATCATGCCGTCCAAGACAGTAATGACCGGTTCCATGCGAATCGCGCATAGTATGTGGTCGTGGACCTGATCGGCAGCTGCCGGGCGTTCGTGAGCGTGAGCGAGGCGGGGACCTTCACCGCCGGAGCCGCGATCGCCCGCATCCCCCAACCGGTGGCGAGCCGCCGGATCGCCGCGCTGGAACGGCATTTCGGCGAGCGGCTCTTCGACCGCTCCACCCGGCGCGCCCTGCTCACCCCGTTCGGCCGTGACATGCTGCCGTCCGCGAAACGGCTGGTGACCCTGGCCGACGCGATGGAGCACGACGCGCGGCGCGCCAAACTGCGCCCCTTGCGGCTCGCGATGCCGGAAACCTGCGCCATCCGCGAGCTCGCCGAACTCGACGCGGCGGCACGGGAGCTGGACGTCTTCCTGGAGTTCCGGCAGGCCTCCCCGCGGGAGCGGGCGGAACTCGTGCGCACCCAAGAGGTTCGTGCCGCGCTGATGGTCGTCCCGGCCGAAGAGGGCGCGTGGAAGGTCATCCTCGGCGCGGCCGGCACCGGAGGATCGCCGTCGGGGTCACTGCACCTGGAGACGTTGCGGGTCGGGCGATCCGGTGGCGCGGCGCGCCGGGTCTGGATCCAGCCCGAGGACGACGTGCCGCACATCCGGGATCGCCTGTTCCGGGTCCGTGATTCGGTGGGACTGCGGCCCGCGCAGGTCTCCGTCGCCGATTCGCTCACCGCCGCGGCGGCGGCCGTGTTCGGCTCGGACGACCTGCTGCTGTGCTCGACGGCTCAGGCCGCCGAACTCGGCCTGGTGTGGCGGCCCATCGGTGAGATCCGGCTGGCGCGCGGCTACGAGATCGCGGCGGGGCCGGGTGAGGACGCGCAGCGGATCCGGGCACGCTTGTGGTCCGACATCGCCCGGTGTCTCGGCGCGGAGGGGAAGAGATGAACACGGAGACACTGCTCCTGCGCTTGCGCGCCGAGTTGGACGAGGGCGGCTTGCGGGGCTCGTTCCTGGTGCGGGATCTGCGGACCGGCTACGAGGTCGGCATCGATCCCGAACTGGAGTTCCCGAGCGCGTCGCTGGTGAAGATCCCGCTCGCCACGGCGACCCTGGAGCGGATCCGCCGGGGAGAGCTCGACGGCTCGGCGCGAATCGACGTCCAGCCGGGACGGGCCACCGCGCCGGGGCCGACCGGGCTGACCCGGTTCCGGCATCCGGCCAGGGTGGCGATCGACGACCTGCTCTACCTCACCATGGCCATCAGCGACGAAACGGCGGCGGACACACTCTTCTCGCTGACATCGCCCGCGGAAGTCACCAGGATGACGTGCGAATGGGGTGTTTCCGGGATCACCGCGCGGCATCCGGTCGCCGACCTCAGCGACACTCCCGCGGAGCGCTTCGACACCGCGGACGTCCACCTCGCGCACGCGCTCGCGATCAACGCGGGCACCACCGGGCAAGGACATCCCGTTCCCCAGCTCGACGTCACACGCGCGAGCTCCGGTTCCGCCCGCGCGTTCGTGAACCTCCTCGAAGCGCTCTGGAAGCCGTCCAAAGTGGACGACGAGGTGGCGGCGAGGGTGCGCGAACTCATGGGCCTCAACCTTCTGCGTCAACGGCTGAGCCCCGACTTCGTCTCCGACGCCACGACCTGGTCGTCGAAAACGGGCACCGTGCTGAACATGCGGCACGAGGTCGGCGTCGTCGAACACGCCGACGGCGGGGTCTTCGCGATCGCCGCGCTGACCGCGTCACGGGTGCCCGCCGCGATCCAGCCGGAGGCCGAAGTGCTGATGGCCCGCGTGGCGCGGACGCTCCGCGATCACCTGCGGGCGTGACGGGCGCCACCGCGCCCGTTGTCACGAACTCCGTTTCTGCCCGGTTCCTAGGGGAAAGCACCGGCGAAAAGGAGGATCGGCATGAAGGTCGTCATCGTGTGCGTTTCGGTTTCCCACGGCAACACGGCGCGGATCGCCGGGATCATGGCGAAGGCGCTCGACGCGCGGGTCGTGAGCCCCGAGGAGGTCGACCCGGCCGAACTCGACGCCTGTGACCTCGTGGGATTCGGCTCGGGGATCTTCAACCTGGAGCTCCATCCGCGCCTGTGCCGGTTTGTCCGGGAACTGCCGGAGAAGCAGCGGCGGAAGGCGTTCGTGTTCACCACGAGCGGCCTGCCCGAGCCGCCGTTCCGGCGCTACACCCGCCGTTTCGCGGAGACGCTCGGCCGGAAGGGGTTCGACGTCGTGGGCACGTTCACGTGCCGGGCGTTCGACACCTGGCCTCCGTTCAAACTCGTCGGCGGGATCCGCAAAGACCGTCCCGGGACGGCGGATTTCGAGGCCGCGCGACGGTTCGCCGAAGGTCTCGGTGGTTGAAAGCGATACCACCGCTCGGTGTCGAGATCCTGCCATGTCGGGTATCCGCCAGCTCCGGGCCGTGTGGGAAAGCTGATCACCCGTCTTTACTTCTCGTACGGACGTAGGGGGCTCCTTGTCGAAAGGGTTCATGGTGATCAGTAGTACGAGAAAGACACGGAGAGGCACGGTGGCCGTCGTCGCCGGCGCGTTCCTGGCTTCGGGCCTGGTGCTGGCTCCCGCCGCGGGTGCGGCACCCGCGGTCAAGGCCGACCCGGACACCGCCGCGCTCGCCGGTGCGCTGACCAAACAGGCCGTGGCCTGGGGCGAGTGCTCGTTCCCCTCGGTCGCGCCGGCGACGGAAGCCGAACTGAAGAAGGTCAAGGGGCTCGCCTGCGCCACCGTCCAGGTGCCGCGCGACTGGCACAACCCGCAGGACGGCAACACCATCGGCGTCCGCGTCTCCAAGACCGCGACCGCCTACCCCGGCACCGGCAGGCAGGGCATCGCGCTGGTCAACCCGGGCGGGCCCGGCGGCGAGGGCCTGCCGTGGGGCGCCGCGATGGCGATGCGCAGCCCCGTGCTGGCCTCGCAATACGACTTCGTCGGCTTCGATCCCCGCGGCGTCGGCCAGAGCACCCCGCTGACCTGCAGCTACACCGTTCCGGACAGCACGGATCAGAACGTGATCAGCCGGGCGAAGGTCGAGGGCTGCCTGAAGAACCCGCTGACGAAGTACATCACCACCGAGCAGACCGCGTACGACATGGACTTCATCCGGGTGCTGCTCGGCGAGAAGAAGACCAGCTACATCGGCTACTCGTACGGCACGTGGCTCGGCACCTGGTACGCGACCACGTTCCCGGGCAAGGCGCACCGGTTCCTGCTCGACTCGTCGACCGACGCGAGCCGCTCGACGCTGGAGAAGACCTGGGACCTGCAACCCCGCAGCCGTGACCGCCAGTTCCAGGAGGCGCTGCTGCCCTACGTCGCGCGCAACGACGCCAAGTACAAGGCGGGCACCGACCCGCTCGAGATCCGCCGCAACTGGGAGAAGGCGGGTGGCACCCGGGAGTTCGCGGGCATGCTCTACGCCGCCTGGTTCATCATCCCGGCGATGTACGACACCACGCAGTACCCGTCGGCGGCCTCCATGGTGGCCGCGCTGGCGAAGGGACCGGCGCCCACCGGGACCGACGCGGAGAAGCTCGAACAGGTCGTCGCCAAGGCCCTGACCACCCCCGGCCTGACCGACGCGAACAAGGCGTTCCTGACCAAGGCCAAGGGCAACGCGCTGGAGGCCATCGCGAAGAAGGACTCGGTGGAACGCAAGGCTTCCTACCAGGGCGGCGCCGAGGTCGAGACCTGGGACGCGGCGTTCGAGGCGATCCGCTGCCAGGACGGCCAGTGGAACCAGAACCTGCACTACTGGACCTACTGGCAGGCCGACCTGACCGTGAACGCGCCGTTCATCGCGCCGATCATGGCCCAGTCGGGCGCGCCGCTGTGCGCGTTCTGGCCGACCACCAACGCCAAGCCGGCACCGGACGCGAAGACCTTCCCGAAGCTGCTGATCGCGCAGACCGAACTCGACGCGGCGACGCCGTACGAGGGCGCGCTCGCCACCGCGAACGGCCTGCCGGGCGCCAAGATGATCAGCGTCGACAACGAAGGCAGCCACGGGATCTTCCCGTACAACACCGACTGCGTCGACGACCCGATCGTCGCCTACTTCCAGACCGGTCTCACGCCGAAGAAGAAGTTCACCGGTTGCCAGGGCCTGCCCCTGCCGGGTGAGGACAAGACGGTCGAGGTCGGCGGAAACCTCGGGCACGACGGGAAGATCAAGATCAAGATGATCACGCCCCAGGTCCGCAAGGCGAACGAGATCGTCCGCGAGCTACTCGAAGGCACCGCCACGCCGCAGGCCGACGAGAAGGGGATGCCCGCCAACGCGTAGTCCCCGACGGCGTTGGAACAGAGGCTCCCGCGAGCCGATCCGGTTCGCGGGAGCCTCTTCGGCGTGCCTCCGCCGGGATCTGTGACGCTTTCGTTATCGGTTCAGGCGCACGATCCCGCCGCTTTCCCCCTCAAGACCACTGAGTGGAAACAGCGGTACCACGGCGCCTGACATCGATGTCAGCCGTCCAGCCCTGGGGTGGGGGAGGAGAGACGTCATGCTCGCCGAGTCGCGAGGCCTGTCGATGGAGGCCGAGCAGCTGTATCGGGCCCTGCTGGACGGGCGCCCGACCACGCCCGGCGCGGAGCTGGCCGAACTGGAGCGGTTCGGCCTGGTCCGGTCCGGCACGTCCGGAGTCGAGGTGTGCCCGCCGCGTGCGGCGCTGTCGGCGTTCGCCGCGCAGCACGAAGCCGCGGCCGTCCGCGCGCGGGAGGCGGCCGAAGTGCTCGGCGCCGCCTACTCCCTGCGGACCGGCCGGGACGCGGACTTCGTCGAGGTCCTGCGCAGCCGGGACGAGGTGATCGCCACGTTCGAGGCGATGCAGACGCAGGCGGGCGTGGACATCGTCGCGCTGGACCCCGGGTCGTACATGAGCCCGAAGGCCGAGGTCAGCACGGTGCAGCCGGGTTCGATGGCACGCGGCATCGCCTACCGCGTCGTCTACGACTCGTCCGTGCTCCAGGACGACGACGGGTTCGATCAGGTGCAGTCGAGCATCGCCCTCGGCGAGCAGGCCAGGGTGTTCCCCAGACTGCCGTTGAAGCTGGTGATCGCCGACAGCAAGCGCGCGCTGATCGCCGTCCCGAACTCCGACGCCGGCGACGTGCTGGCGCTGCTGATCCACCCGTCGATGCTGCTGAGCGCGTTGATCGAGCTGTTCGAATCCTTCTGGCGCATGGCGGTGCCGGTGCGGGCGGGCGGCCCGGACGACGCGGAGGCGGCACAGGAACCGACCGTCGCCACCCGCCGTCTGCTCGCGTTGCTGAGCGGGGGCCTGACCGACGAGGCGATCGCGCGCGAACTCGGCATCAGTGAACGCACGGTGCTCCGGCGGATCAGCCGGTTGCAGCAACTGCTCGGCGCGCAGACCCGGTTCCAGCTGGGCGCGCAGGCGTCGCGTCAGGGCTGGCTCTGATCGGTGAGCCCGCGGGTGAGCCGTGAATAACGATTCGGTTCAGGGCCAAGGGTGTCTTGAGTACCTACCGGCGGGCGGTTTCGTGTGCCTGGAGGGACGACACACGTGACTGGATGGACGACACGTGTGTCCAGACGGACGACTCGCGGCCAACCCGGCCCCGCTCACTGATCGTCCGAAGTGGACTCTTCCGGCGGCCGGGTGCCCAGCAACTGGTGCGCCCGCAAGGCCATCTGAAGTTCGAGACGCTGCGCGGGATCCGCCAGGCGGTCACCGAACAGATCGCTCAGCTGGCTGACCCGGTAGCGCACGGTCTGCGGATGGATCGCGAGCGCCGCCGCGATCTCCGGCGTGCTTCCGTTGTGCTCCAGCCAGGCCAGCAACGTCTCCGCGAGCCGGATCTGCTGTTTCACCGTCAACCCGGCGAACGGCGCGAGCACCTTGTCCGACACCTCGTCGAGCAGGAAACGGTCGAGCAGGAGCCAATGCGTGTCCAGGTGGTCCGAAGTGCGGATCACCGCGCGGTCCTCGATCACGCCCCGGCTCACCAGATCGAGGGTGCGCCGGGCCCACCGCAGCGACTTCGCGGCCTCGGCCGGATGGACCCGGGGGCCGACGGCCGCGCGCCACCCGGGGAGCCTGCCGTCGAGGTCGCGCAGATCCCGGCCCGGATCCGGGGTGAGCAGACAGGGTTCGTTGCCCTCCAGGTCGAGCAGGACGTCGTCGGCGACGCGCGGCGCGGGGATCCGGTGTTGTTCGGCGCGCGGGTCGAGCGCCACGACGCAGACCCTGTCCGGCATCGCCCATTTCGCGGCCTCCGCCATCGTCGCGAGGGTGGCGGGCGACGACGGGGGAGTGGCGAGCAGCAGTTCCAGCAGCCGTCTTCGCCGCCTTTCCAGGGTGCCGGTCGCGGTCGCCTGCGCGAGCGTGTAGCCCTCCACCGAATGCGACGAGATCTCGTCCACGTAAGCGAAGATCGCCTCCGCGCCGATGCAGAGGACCGCCGGGGGAAGGCGATGCGCTTGCCCGAACTTCGCCACATAACGCAGTGCCGCGCGGCCGCCCGCGCGATAGGCGGCCTGCAGCGTGTTCAGGCTTCCGCCGTCGCGATGCACCCGCTTGCCGACCTCGACGAACAGCCGCACCCAGTCGTCCGGGGGCGCGCCGAGATCGCCGATGCTGTCGATGCAGCTGACCACCGCTTGTTCGATGGCGCGCACGATGACCTTGCCGAACTCGCCCTCCAGCGGCTTCCCGTACTCGGGGACCGCCTGCTGGATCTCTTCCAGGATCCGCCGTGCGAGCGGGTCAGCGTGCGGCCGGAAGCGCCGCGCCACCTCGTCGGGCAGCGAACACCAGAGCCGCTGGGCGGCCGTTCGGGTCATGGTCACTCCTTGCCGCACGACGACGTACGAGCACGCCATGTACTCACAGGAGTGAGGAATTCGGCAACCGCCGGAAGGGGTTTCTGTCGCGGGTGCGAAGAAGGACGACGGAAATTGTCACGTGAGTGAGAGCGCGGGTTTCGCGAGTGGTAAAGACGGTTCGCATCGTCATCGCCGCTCACGAGGAGAGAAATGCGACCGACGCTGGTCATGATCGCGCTCGGGGCTTTCGTCACCACCCTCGACAACACGATCGTCGCGGCGGGCGCGCCGTCCATCGCCCGTGACCTCGCGCTCGATCTGCCCACGCTGCAGTGGGTGAGCATCGGGTACATGCTCCCGTTCGCCGGGCTCCTGCCGGTCGCGGGCACGCTCGTGGACCGCTGGGGGCAGGCCGCGACCCTGAGGGCCGGGCTGCTCGCGTTCGGCGCCGGAGCGGCCGTCGGCGGGCTCGCCACGACGGCGTGGCTCGTCATTTCCGCGCGGGTGCTGCAAGGCGCCGCGGCCGCGTTCCTGGTCCCGGCCCTGCTCAGCCTGCTCCGCACCAACCTCGACGAGCGAAGACGCGCGGTCGGCGCGACGGTGTGGACCGCGTGCCTCGCGGTCGCGCTGGCGCTCGGCCCGACCCTCGGCGGCGTGCTCAGCGAATACCTGGGCTGGGGTTGGATCTTCTTCGTCAATCTCCCGTTCGTGGCGGCGATGCTGGCGCTGCTGCGCAAGGTCGCCGTCGCGGGTCGCGATCCGGCCGCGGGCAGGCCCGCCGTGCTGTCGATGCTGGTCGTGACCACCGGGATGGTGCTGGTCACCTCCGCCGTGGTGGAGCTGGGCGAGGGCGGCGTGCTGCTGCCCGCGCTGTTCGGGCTCGGGGGAACGGGATCGGCGATCTGGTTCGTGTTCAGGGAAAGACGCGCGCGAGAACGGCTGGTGCCCGGCGAACTGACCGGTCAGCGGGTCTTCCGCGGCGCGCTCATCGTGCAGTTGCTGTGGGGGCTCGGGGTTTCGGGAGTCTTCTTCTTCACCCCGTTGCTGCATCAGGAATCCCTCGGCCTCGGCCCGGCCGCCGCCGGCTTGCCGCTGGTCGTGGTGGCGGGCGCGGTCGTCGCGGCGGCACCGCTGGTGCCGTGGGCCGTGCCGCGATTCGGTCCACATCGGACAGTCGCGGCGGGGCTGGCCGCGGTGGCGGCCGGCCTGCTCGCCGTCGCGGTCGTGAACCACGTTCCGGAAGTCCTTCCGCGGATTCCGGGGCTGGCGCTGATCGGGGCCGGATCGGCCTTGACCACGCCGTTGACCTCGTATGCGCTGGAAATCGTGGCGGAACGGCACGCGGGCACCGCCTCCGGCCTGCTCACCGCGTCCCGGGAACTGTCGAGCGCGCTGGGCGTCGCGCTGATCGGGACCGTGCTGGCCGTGGTGCGCACCGCGCGGATCGACGAAGGCGCCGCGCTCGCGCTGGCGGACGGCTACACGGCGGGTCTGCTGACCGCGGCGGGGTTGCAACTCCTCGGCGCGCTTCTCGCGCTGCGGCTGCTGAACCCCCGTGCGAGGCAAAGTCCGTCCCGAAGTGACAAGCCGGGTGCCCCGTTTCTCACTTCCCGGTGAGCACGGCCGCACCGCCGTGAGCGTTTCACGGTCCTCGCATTGACACTCTTCGCCGATGATCCATACAGTTCCGGGCAGGGAAAAGAACGGTCTCCGGAATGGAATCCGCTTTCGGCAACGGCGCCGTTCCGCATTCACCCGCTCCTGCTCACGTCGTCAAACGAGGGGCCATGGAAACCATTTCGGAAACGGTCGTCGCCGTCCGCGGTCGGGACGACGCACCCACCGGGGAGTCTTTCGCGACCCTGCTGGAGTACTGGGCGCGGCGGCTCGGCGACGAGGTCGCCGTGACCTACCTCGACCACCGGGCCGGCGCGGACGGCCGGGCGAGCACCCTGTCCTGGCGCGAACTCGACGACCGCGTCGAGGCCCTCGCCACCCGGCTGGTCACCTTCGCCGCCCCGGGCGAGCGGGCGGCGATCCTGACGCGGCAGTCCACCGACTACGTCGTCGCGTTCCTCGGCGCGATCCGGGCCGGGCTGGTCGCGGTCCCGCTGTTCGCCCCGGACCTTCCCGGGCACGCGGGCAGGCTGGCCGCCGTGCTCGGCGACTGCGCGCCGCGGGTCGTGCTCACGACCACCGACGGGATCGACGCCGTCGCCGGCTTTCTCGCCACGACGGCGATCGAGCGGCCCGCCGTGCTCGCCGTCGACATCCCTGCTTCGGTCGCGGCCGGTGAACGTTCCTGGCCGCGACCGGAACCTGACGCGCTGGCGTACCTCCAGTACACGTCCGGTTCCACGCGTTCCCCGGCGGGCGTGATGCTGACCCATCGCAACGCGCTCACCAACGCCCGCCAGGCCTGCGACGCCTACGCGATCGAGACCGGGACGACGTCCACCGTCAGCTGGCTGCCGCTCTTCCACGACATGGGCCTGATCCTCGGCATCGGCGCGCCGATGGCGGCAGGCGCCGCCTCGGTCCTGATGGATCCGCTCGCGTTCCTCGAACGGCCTTCCCGCTGGCTGCGTGCCCTCTCGGCCAGCCCCGGCGCGATCAGCGCCGCGCCCAACTTCGCCTACGCCTACAGCGCTTCCCGCGTGACCGAGGCCGAGAAGAGCTACCTCGAACTGAGCCGGGTCGTCTCGCTGATCAACGGAAGCGAGCCGGTCCTGCCCTCGACCATCGCGAAGTTCCACGACGCCTTCGCGGACTGCGGGCTGCGTCCCGAGGTCCATCGTTCGTCCTACGGGCTGGCCGAAGCCACTGTGCTCGTCTCCGTCACCGAAGCGGGCAAGCCGCCCCGGCAGGTCGCCTTCGACCGTGACCGGCTCGCCGCCGGGCTGGCGATCCCCGCCGCCCCCGGCGCCGTGTCCACCACGCTCGTCTCCTGCGGTTTCCCGGCGGGGCAACGGGTCCGCATCGCCGACCCGGTCACCGGCGCGCTGGTCGAACCGGGCCGGGTGGGGGAGATCCAGGTCAACGGCCCGAACGTCGGCGTGGGGTACTGGGGGCTGCCCAGCGGGTCCGTCGCCGTCTTCGGCCTGCCGCCGATCGATCCGGACTCCGGAGCGGGCTGGCTGGCGACCGGGGATCTCGGCGTGCGCCACGACGGCGAGCTGTTCATGACCGGCAGGCTGAAGGACCTCGTCATCGTCGACGGCCGCAACCATTACCCGCAGGACATCGAACAGACCGTGGAGACCCACCCGGCGGTCCGGCCGCATTCCGCGGCGGCCTTCGCGATCGAGCGTGAAGGCGGCGAAGCGGCGGTCGTGGTGGTGGAACGGGCCAAGGGAGCGGAGGCCGACATCGCCGTGGCGACCGCTGAGATCCGCGGGGCAGTGTCGACCGCGCACGGCCTGCGCCCGCACGACGTCGTCTTCCTCGCCCCGGGAGCGGTTCCGCGTACCTCCAGCGGCAAGATCAGCCGGGCACTGTGCCGGAAGTCCTATGTGGATGGTGTGCTGACCGCGCGGCGGCTCGGATGACCGCGGGGGTCCGGGCCTGGCTCCTCGCGTGGGTGGAGGACCGGACCGGGTCGCCCGCCGACCCGGACAGGCCACTGCACGAGAGCGGGCTTTCGTCGCGGGAGTCGATGGAACTGGCGGCGGATCTCGGCCGGTACCTCGGCCGCCCGCTGGCGCCGACCCTGGTGTGGGAGCACCCGACGATCGCCGCGCTCGCCGAGTATCTGTCCACAGTGGAGCAGGCCACGGTCGCTGCCGGTGAGGGCCGGGAAGAGGAACCGATCGCGATCGTCGGTCTCGGCTGCCGCCTGCCCGGCGGCACCGAGTCCGCGGAGCGGTACTGGCGCTTCCTGGACCTCGGCGGCGACGGCATCCGCGACGTCCCCGAAGGTCGCTGGGAAGGGTTCGAGGAAGGCTTCGGCCGGGGTGGCTTCCTCGACGACATCGCCGGTTTCGACGCCGAGTTCTTCGGCATCGTGCCGGGCGAGGCCGAAGCGATGGATCCCCAGCAGCGGATGCTGCTCGAAGTCACCTGGGCGGCGCTGGAACACGCCGGGATCCCGCCGTCCACCCTCCGGGGAAGCCGCACCGGGGTGTTCGTCGGGCTCTCGGCGGGCGAATACGGCCACCTGACGATGACCGATCCCGCCGCCGTCGACGTCTGGTCCGCCACCGGGGCCGCGACGAGTATCGCCGCGAACCGGCTCTCGTACCTCTTCGACCTGCGCGGACCCAGTCTCACCGTCGACACGGCCTGCTCGTCTTCGCTGGTGGCGGTGCATCAGGCGGTGCAGAGCCTGCGGCGCGGCGAATGCGCGACGGCGCTCGTCGCCGGCGTGAACCTGCTGCTCACCCCCGCCGTCACCGCGACCTTCCACCGGGCCGGGGTGCTGGCCCCGGACGGTCACTGCAAACCGTTCGACGCGGCCGCGGACGGGATCGCCCGTGGCGAGGGCTGCGGCGTGGTCGTGCTCAAACCGCTGAAGGCCGCCCGCCAGGCGGGGGACCGGGTGCTCGCGGTGATCCGCGGCAGCGCGGTGAACTCCGACGGCCGGTCCAACGGTCTCGTCGCGCCCAGTCCCGGCGCACAGGCCGCTCTGTTGCGGGACGCGTACGCGGCGGCCGGTGTCGAACCGTCCTCCGTGGACTACGTTGAGGCGCACGGGACCGGCACCGCGCTGGGCGATCCCATCGAGGCCGGCGCGCTCGGCGAGGTGCTCGGAGCCGGACGCGAAGCCGGCCGCCCGCTCCTGATCGGCTCGGTCAAGGGGAACCTGGGGCATCTCGAAGGCGCGGCGGGGATCGCCGGGCTGATCAAGGTCGTCCTCGCCATGGTCCACCGGCGGCTGCCGCCGACCCCGCACTACCGGGAACCCAGTCCGCGCATCGACTTCGCCGGTCTCGGCCTCCGTGTCGTGGGCACCGGGGCGGACTGGCCGCGGTACTCCGGCGTCGCGCGCGCCGGGATCTCCGCGTTCGGCTTCGGCGGCACCAACGCCCACGTCGTCCTCGAAGAGTGGCCCGCCGCGTCGTTCCCCGCTCGCGGAAAAGAAACCGAAGGTCCACAGGTGATCGCGTTGTCCGCTCGGTCGCCCGAGGTGCTCCGGGCGCGGGCCGCCGACCTCGCGGACTGGCTCGAAGACCACCGCGGGGTACCGCTGGACGCCGTCGCCGCGACGCTCGCGCGGGGCCGGGATCACCTGTCGTTCCGTGGCGCGGTGATCGGCGAGGAACACGGCCGGATCGCCGCCGCGTTGCGCGAGATGACCGCCGTGGAGACCGGGCCCGTGCCCGACCTCGTGTTCGTCTTCTCCGGCTACGGCTCCCAGTGGCCCGGCATGGGCCGCCTGCTGCTGCGCACCGAGCCCGCGTTCCGTGCCGAGGTGGAGGCCCTCGATCCGGTGTTCCGCGCGGAAGCCGGGTTCTCCCTGCGGGAGGTGTTCTCCGGCGAGCGTGACCTGCCGGATCTCGGCGCGACGCAGCTCGCGCTGTTCGGCATGCAACTCGCCCTCGCCGGGCTCTGGCGCGCGCACGGCGTCGTCCCGGACGCGGTGCTCGGGCATTCGATGGGCGAGGTCGCGGCCGCCGTCGTCGCGGGGGCGCTGGACGTCGCCGACGGCCTGCTCGTGATGAGCACGCGGGCCCGGCTGCTCGCCGAGGTCGACGCGAGCGGCGACGGCGCGATGGCGGTGGTCGAACTGTCCCCGGCCGAACTGGCCGATCTGGAGACGGAATTCCCCGGCATCACCGTCGCGGTCTACGCCTCGCCGGTCCAATGCACCGTCAGCGGCGACGCCGGCCAGGTCGAAGCGCTGGTGTCGCACGTCGAAAGCCTCGGCAGGCTCGCGAGACGGCTGCCGGTCGGGGGAGCCGGGCATTCGGAGGCCGTCGACGCCGTCCTCGACCGGTTCCGCGCCGAGCTCGACGGACTGGCCCCGCGGCAGGCCGAGATCCCTTGCTACAGCAGCGTTCTCGACGATCCCGAGTGGGCGCCGGCGTTCGACGTCGAGTACTGGGCGGCGAACCTGCGCCGCCCGGTGCGGTTCAGCCAGGCGCTGGCGGCGGCGACCGCCGACGGATACGGAGTGTTCGTCGAGCTCTCCCCGCATCCGGTGGCGCTCGCCGCGATCGAGCAGAGCACCGGGGCGCTCGCGCTGCCGTCCGCGAGCCGCAAGGTCGACGAACGGATCGCGTTCCTGACCACGCTCGCCCGGCTGCACACCCTCGGCGTGCCCGGGGTGCTCGATGCCCGAGGTCCGCGCCCGGTCCCCGTCGAGCTGCCCGGCCCGCGCTGGCGCCACGTCCGGTTCTGGCCGAAACGCCCGGCCGCCCGGCCGGGCCCCGTCGATGCGCATCCGTTGCTGGGCGTCCACATCGAACAGCCGACCGGCGAGGGACACCTGTGGCACGCGGACGTCGGGACGGAGGCGCTGCCCTGGCTGGCCGATCACGCCGCGATGGGGGTCCCGTTGTTCCCCGCCGCCGGGTTCCTCGAACTGGCGCTCGCGGCGGCCAAGGCGGTCCTGCGGCCCGGTGGGCAACTGCGCGTCGGCGGGCTCGAACTGCACCGCGTGCTGCCGCTCGCCGCGCACACCGAGGTGACGACCAGCTTGAGCACCGGACCGTTCGAAGTGGACGTCTACGCGCGGTCCGCGGACGGCGGCTGGATCCGGCACGCCACCGCCCGTGTCCGCGACGGGGAGACGTCGGTGGTGCCGTTCGGCGCCGTCACCGGGGACGCGCGACCGATCGATCTCTACCAGCTGCTGGCCGGGATGGGGCAGAGCTACGGTCCCGCCTTCCGCGGGCTGGGCGAAGTCGTGGCGGTGCCGGGTCGCGCTTCGGCGTCGATCACCCTGCCCGCCGACCACCCGGCTTACGTCCTGCACCCGGTGATCGCCGACGCCTGCCTGCACGCGCTGGCCGCGGCCGCCGGGGACGCGCTGCGCGAAGCCGACGGCGCCTTCCTGCCGCTGACCTTGGGCGAAGTCGTCGTCGCCGGTGATCCGCGGCGCGGCGTCCGGGTCGACGCCGTCCTCGACTCGCTCGATCCGGCCGGTGACGGACTGGTCGGCGGCGTCCAGCTGGTCGACGCCGACGACGTCGTCCTGGTCGAGTTCCGTGAGGTCTATTGCCGCCGGTTCCAGCGTTCGGCGCTGCCGGTGCCGATGACGGACCTGCTGTTCGAGACGGTCTGGCGGCAGGCGGACCTGCCCGCGGAGAAGCCTGGCGCGCGTCACTGGATCGTGCTGCACGAGGACGTCCCCTGGCTGACGGCGTTGCGTGACCGGCTCACCGAGTCCGGGGACGAGCTGACGACGGCGCCGCTCGGAGACCGCGCCGCGCTGGCGGATCTCCTGCGCTCCCACGACGTGACGGGCGTCGTCGCGTGCGTCCCGGCCTCGGATCCGATGCGGGCCGCGCGGATGGTCGCCACGCTCTCGGGCGTCGTCGCCGAACTGGCCGATGCGGTGACCGCGCCGCGGTTGTGGCTGGTCAGCGCCGGTGGTTCGGCCATCGAATCCGGCGAGCGCGGTGATCCCGGTCAGGCGTGGCCGCGCGGCTTGGTCCGGGTTCTCGCCTTCGAACACCCGGAGCTGCGGGCGAGCCACGTCGACTTCGACGCCGAGCCGGATCCCGCCCGGTTGTGGATCGGGCGGCTGGTGGCGGAGATCCGCGCGGACGCGCCGGACGACGAGATCGCCTGGCGCGAAGGCGTCCGCTACACGCGGGTGCTGGCCCGGCCGGAACTCGGCGAGCCCGAGCACGGAACCGTGGTGCGCGAGGGCGCGTACGTCATCACCGGTGGTCTGGGCGGCCTCGGCCTGGTCGCGGCGGACTGGCTCGCGAAACGCGGCGCGACCCGGCTGATCCTCTCCGGCCGTCGCGGCGCGGGCCCCGAACTCGAACCGCAGCTGGCGGAGCTGAGTGCCGGCGTCCGGGTGATAGCGGGCGACATCGCCGAGCCGGGAACGGCCGAGGCGCTGGTCGCGGCCGCCACGGAAGGCGGCGTGCCGTTGCGTGGCGTGCTGCACGCGGCCGGTGTCCTGTCCGACGGCGCCGCGGCCGCCGTCGACACCAGCGCGGCCGAAGCCGTCTGGCGCGCGAAAGCTCTCGGAGCGTGGCGGTTGCACGAGGCGACCGCCGGACACGACCTCGACTGGTGGCTGACGTACTCGTCGGCGGCCGCGTTGTTCGGATCACCGGGTCAAGCCGCCTACGCCACCGCGAACGCGTGGGTGGACGCGCTCGTCGCGTGGCGCCGGGCCGCCGGGCTCCCCGCGGCCACGATCGGCTGGGGAGCGTGGGGCGAGGCCGGCGCGGCCGTCGGCAACCGCAACCCGGTGCTCGAACCGCTCGGCACCGAGGAGGCACTGGCGGCGATGGACGCCGTGCTGAAGCGGGACCGCGGCGCGACCGGGATCGCCCGCGTCGACGCCGGGACCGTGCTGGCGCTGTTCCCGGGGCTGGCCGCACGGCCGTTCTTCGAGATCCTGGTGCCGAAGGAAGAACCGGGCGCCGGACCGTCCACTTGGGACGGGTTGGACGCACTGCGGGCGGTGTTGCCGGAAGCCGCCCGCGAGATGCTGGCCGACTACCTGGCCGGGCTCGTCGCCGGGATGCTCGGCCTCGCCGCGGACGGGATCGACAGGCATACGCCGCTCACCCGGCTCGGCCTGGACTCGCTCACCGCCCTGCGCGCCAAAGGCGTCGTGGAACGCGATTTCGGCCTCCCGCTGCCGATTCCGCTGCTGTTGCGCGGCGCCAGCCTCGCCGAACTCGCCGACCATCTCGCCGACCAGGCCGGATTCGGCGAGACAGGCTCGCGGAAACCTGTTCCGGATATCGTGGTCGGCCCCCGCGATCCGGCCGAACGCTGGGTCGCCCGGCAGTGGCAGGCGGAACTGGGCGGCGCCGAACCCGGCGTCCACGACGACTTCTTCGCCGCGGGAGGCGACGCCGACGCGGCCGATCGGCTGCGCGCCGTGTTCGCGAGGGAGCTCGGACCCGTCCCGGAACGGCTCTTCGCGACGCCGACCATCGCCGCGATGGCCGACCTGCTGCGTGACCGGATCGAGGGACGCGGCGGCTGTCCGATCCGGCCGCTGCGCGAAGGCGGCACGGATCCGCTGTTCCTGTTCCATCCGGCGGGCGGCCCGACGAGCGTCTACGACGGACTCGTCCGGCTGCTGCCGGAGAACAGGGCCGTGTACGGACTCGAACGGATCGACGAAGAGGACACCGTCGAGGGCAAGGCCGAGTGCTACCTCGAGCTGATCCGGGAGATCCAGCCCCAGGGCCCGTACCGGCTGGGCGGCTGGTCGTTCGGTGGTTGCCTCGCCTACGAGACGGCCCGGCGGCTGACGGCGGCGGGTGAACGGGTCGACCTCGTGGTCATGATCGACAGCATCCTGCCGTTGCCCGCGCCCGGGATCCCGGCGCACGAGATCCTGCTGGACCGGTTCGCCCGGTTCGCCGAGCACGTCGAAGAGACCTACGGTGTCCCGCTGGAGATCCCGCGCGAGGACCTCGTCCGGCTCGACGACGACGCCCAGATCCGGCTCGTGATCGGTGAGCTCGCCGCGCGAGTGCCCGGAATGGGCCAGGGCGTACTGCGGCATCAGTACGAGTCCTATGTGGACGCACGGGTGGCCGAACGCTACGCCCCGGAACCCTATGCCGGGCCGGTGCTGCTGCTGCGGGCGCAGGAACCACATCCGCTGACCACCACCCTCGACCCGCGCTACCTGCGCACCGACGACTCCCTCGGCTGGGACGCCTACTGCGCGGACCTGGAGATCGTGCGCGTTCCGGGCGATCACCTGTCGATGATCGATCCGCCGCACGTCGAAGTGGTCGCCGGAGCGGTCGCGGCGCGGCTCGCGGCACCGAGAGCGGCGCGGCCATGACCGACGTCCCGTTCGCGCCGACCACGGCGTTCCGCATCGCCGACCTCGCCGCCCGCCAGGACGAAGCCGTCCGGATCGCCGAGAAGAGAGCCGTCGACCGACAGCACGCCAAGGGCAAACTGACCGCGCGTGAACGCATCGACCTGCTGCTGGACCCGGGTTCCTTCGTCGAACTCGACCAGTTCGCGCGCCACCGGTGCGCCGAGTTCGGGATGGACGCCCACCGGCCCTACGGCGACGGCGTGGTGACCGGGCACGGCACGGTCGACGGCAGGCAGGTCTGCGTCTTCTCGCAGGACTTCACCGTGTTCGGCGGCAGCATGGGCGAGGTCTTCGGCGAGAAGGTCCTCAAGGTGATGGATCTGGCGATGACGCTGGGCTGCCCGGTGGTCGGCATCAACGACTCCGGCGGCGCCCGGATCCAGGAAGGCGTCGTCTCACTGGCCTACTACGCCGAACTCGGGCGGCGCAACGCGCTCGCGTCCGGCGTCATCCCGCAGATCTCGCTGATCATGGGCCCGTGCGCGGGCGGCGCGGTCTACTCGCCCGCGATCACGGACTTCACGGTGATGGTCGACGAGACCGCGCACATGTTCGTCACCGGACCGGACGTCGTGCACGCCGTCAGCGGCGAGCGGGTCTCCGCCCAGCAGCTCGGTGGCGCGGCGGTGAACAGCGAGATCTCCGGGAACGCGCACCACCGGGCCGTCGACGAGGAGGACGCGATCGACTGGGTGCGGACGCTGCTCGGCTACCTGCCGTCCAACAACCTCGACGTCGTCCCGGAGTACGCCGACGAGACCGCGCCCGAACTCACCGCCGCGGACCTCGAACTCGACCGTCTGGTGCCCGATTCGCTGAACCAGGCCTACGACATGACCGAGGTGATCTCGCGCCTCGTCGACGACGGCGAGTTCACCGAGGTGCACAGCGCTTTCGCGCCGAACATGATCTGCGCGTTCGGCCGGGTGCGGGGCCGCACGGTCGGTGTCGTGGCCAACCAGCCGCGGTATCAGGCGGGCGTGATCGACATCGACGCTTCGGAGAAGGCCGCGCGGTTCGTGCGGTTCTGCGACGCGTTCGGCATCCCGATCCTCACCCTCGCCGACGTCCCCGGCTATCTGCCCGGGGAGGCGCAGGAACGGCACGGGATCATCCGGCGCGGGGCGAAACTGATCTACGCCTACGCTGAGGCGACCGTCCCGAAGGTGACCGTCGTGATCCGCAAGGCCTACGGCGGCGGGTACGCGGTGATGGGGTCGAAGCATCTCGGCGCCGACGTCAACATGGCCTGGCCGACCGCGGAGATCGCGGTCATGGGCGCGGAGGGCGCGGTGCGGGTGCTGCACCGGCGTGAACTCGCCGAGTTGCCGCCGGAACAGCGGTCGGCCGAACGGCGACGGCTCACCGAGGCGTACCGCGAACGGCATTCGAACCCTTACCTGGCGGCGGAACGCGGCTACGTCGATCAGGTCATCGCGCCGTCGCAGACCCGCCTTCAGGTGGCGAGGGCCCTGCGGGCGCTGCGGACCAAACGGCAGACCCTTCCGGCCAAGAAACACGGAAACATCCCTTTGTGAGCGAGGAGAAGTGATGAACCGAAGGCGGCGGTGGGGTCTGCTGGTGTTGTCCATGGTCGCCCTGCTCGGCAGCGCGATCCCCGCGGTCGCCGCTCCCGCGCGGGTCACCGCCGACAACGGGGCGAAGGTCGTCGAGGAGACCTGGCTGGACGCGCGCACGGTCGACCTCAAGATCAGCTCGCCCGCGCTCGGCACCACCGGCATGGTCCGCCTGCTGGTCCCGACCGGCTGGGCCGCGCAACCCACGCGGACCTGGCCCACGCTGTACCTGCTGCACGGCTGCTGCGAACCGGTCGACTACCGCTCGTGGGACCAGTTCACCGACGTGAAGGCGTTCACCGCGGACAAGGACGCGCTCGTCGTCATGCCGACCGGCGGACCGGCCGGGATGTACACGAAGTGGTGGAACTTCGGCCTCAAGAGCACACCGGACTGGGACACCTTCCACACCCTGGAAGTGCGGCAGATCGTCGAACGCGGCTACCGGGCGGGCACGCGCCGGGCGGTCGCCGGACTGTCGATCGGCGGGTACGGCGCGCTCGCGTACTCGTACAAGCACAAGGGGATGTTCGCCGCGGCGGCGTCCTACAGCGGTGTGCCGCATACGCTCTACCAGGGGATTCCGCTGTTCATCCAAGGGATCCTGGCCCGAGCGGGGATCTTCAACTACCTCGAACTCTGGGGCGACAGCTGGGGGATGCGGCCGCTGTGGTCGGCGAACAATCCCTACGACCACGCCGACGACCTGCGCGGCACCGCGCTCTACATCTCGTGCGGGAACGGCAAGACCGGGCCGCTCGACCCGCCGGGTCAGTCCGACATCCTCGAACCCCAAGCGCTGGGCGCCTCGATGAGCTTCACGGATCTGTTGAAGAGCAAGGGGATTCCGGTGACCGTCGACTACTACGGCGACGGGACGCACAGCTGGCCGTACTGGCAGCGGGCCCTGCGCAACTCGTGGCCGGTGCTGGCCGGCGGCCTCGGCCTCTGACCCAAGTCCGTGAAGGACTCCTTGAGGGACCCAGAGTCCCTCAAGGAGTCCTTCACGGAACACCGCATTCAGAGGACGAAATGCGTCAGGGAGCGAGGAGTTCGGCGAAGCGTTCCGGGCTGACGTTCCCGCCGCTGACGATCACGCCGACCCGGCCGGAGACGGGGACCTGCCCGCTGAGCAGCGCCGCGAGACCGGTCGCGCCGCTGGGCTCCATGACGAGCTTCAGCCGCTCGAACGCGAACCGCATCGCGTCCCGGACCTGGTCGTCGCTGACCAGCGCGACGTCGTCGACGAGCCGCTGGTTGATCGAGAACGTCAGCTCGCCGGGGATCGAGGCGGCCTGGCCGTCGGCGATGGTCCGCGGGACCGGGATCGACACCCGTTCGCCCGCCTCCAGCGAACGCTTGGTGTCGTCACCCTCGGCGGGTTCGACCCCGACGATCCGGATATCGGGCCGCAGCGCCTTCGCGGCGGTCGAGCTGCCCGCGATCAGGCCACCGCCACCGACCGGGACGACCAGGGTGTCCAGGGACTCGGTGTCCTCCAGAAGTTCCAGCGCCGCGGTGCCCTGCCCGGCGATCACGTGCGGGTGTTCGTACGGCGGGATGAGCGCGAGACCGCGGTCGGCCGCCAGTGCCTCGCCGATCGCGACGCGGTCGCCGGTGTACCGGTCGTAGGTGACGATCTCGGCGCCGTAACCCGCGGTGGCGTCCTTTTTGGACCGCGGGGTGTCCTCCGGGATCAGGATGACCGCGCTGCTCCCGAGTTCCCGCGCGGCGAGCGCGACGGCCTGCGCGTGGTTGCCCGAGGAGTACGCGGCGATGCCCTTGGCGAGCTGTTCCGGCGAGAGCCGGGAAGCGGCGTTGTACGCGCCGCGGAACTTGAAGGCCCCGACGCGCTGGAGGTTCTCGCATTTGATGAAGACCTCGGCGCCGACGAGCTCGTCGAGGGTCCGGGAACGCACGACCGGGGTCCGGTGCGCGACACCGGCCAGGCGGGCGGCGGCGTCGCGGATGTCGTCGATGGTCACGGGGGCGGTCATGATGCTCCTTGGTCACGGATTTCGGCGAGATAGTTGTAAGCGGAGGCCCGGGAGATGCCGATCCGGGCCGCGACCTGGGGCACGGCCCGGCGTACGGCGAAGACGCCGCGCGCGTGCAGGCTGCGGAACAGGTCGAGTCGTTCTTCGCGACTGAGTGCGGTCCACGGCTTGTTGAGCCGGAGCTGGTGGTCGTCGACGATCGCGTCCACGACGGCGTCCACGTCGTCGCCGAAGGTCGTGGTCGGGGTCTCGGTGACGGTGCCGACGTCGGCGAGTTCGCCGACGAGGGTCTTGAGCTGGCCCAGCGCGGTGACGTCGAGGTTCACGCACAGCGCGCCGAACACCGAGCCGCCGCTGTCGCGCAGCAGCATGGTCGAGGACTTCACCAGCTTCCCGGACGCCGTCCGGGTGACGTAGTTCAGCTGGTCCTCGGCGTCGTCGCCGCGGGCGAGCAGGCCCATGCCGATCTCGCTCATCGACCCGCCCACGCGGCGGTCGGTGACCGAGCCGGCGATCGCCACGACGGACTGCTCCGGGCGTCGGAAGTCGTGCACCACGACCTCGCAGAACGAGCCGAGCGTCGCCGCGATGCCGTCGGCGACCGGGGCGAGCGCGTCGAGGATCGCGTCCTGCTCAGACATCGCGTACCCGGGCGAGGGCCTCGACTTCGACGACCCCTCCGTAGGGCAGCGACGCGACTCCGACGCAGGTGCGAGCGGGGCGGGGCTCGGCGAAGAACTCCTCGTAGACGCGGTTGAGACCGTCGCGGTCGGCGATGTCGGTCAGGTAGACGACGACCTTCACGACGTCGGCCCGGCTCGCGCCTGCCGAAAGCAGCGCGGCGTCGAGGTTGGCGAAGGCCCGCGGGCCTTCGGCGTCGAACCCGCCGGGGACGAGTTCACCGGTCTCGGTCACGCCGAGCCGTCCGGACACGGAAACCAGGTCGCCGCTGCGGAAGGCCGGAGGATACGGATGCTCGTTGGTCACAACGACTGACTGTATAAGTGCTGGACGGAAAGTCCAACCGCTGGGGAAGTGACGTACCGCTCACGCGAGACAAAGGTGATTGATATACCGTATACAGAAAGGAAGGGGGTCCGATGACCAGTTCGACGGGTGCCGTGCAGTACGAGGACGGCCGGATCGTCGCGCCGCCGAGCATGGCCGAGCTGGCCACCCAGGCGCTGCGCGCGATGATACTTTCCGGTGAACTCCCGCCCGGCACGCGCTTGGTCGAGGCCAAGCTCACCGAACGGCTCGGGGTGTCCCGCCCGCCGCTGCGCGAAGCGTTGCAGGTGCTGGCTTTCGAAGGTCTCGTCGTGCCCCATCCGCGACGCGGTGTCATCGTCCGCCCCCTGACCCGCCACGACGTCTACGAAATCATCACCTTGCGCGAAGAGCTCGAAGCCTTCGCCGTCCGGATCGGGATCCCGGTCCGCTCACCGGAGCGGCTGCAGGCCTGCCGGAACGCCTTGGCCGCCTTCGAGCAGGCGGGCCTCGAAGGCGACGAAGGCGTCTTCACCCAGCGCAAGTACGACTTCCACCAGTCGATCGTCGCGCTGGCCGGGCACGAGCGCGTCACCGAGGCCTATCGCGCGCTGTCCTTGCAGATGCAGCTGTGCATGGCGCTCAACCGCAGTGCCCGCCGCGACGGCGAATCGTTGATGCAGAACGTCGAACGGCACCGCGAGCTGCTCGCGATCATCGAGGGCGGGGATCCTGACGCGGTCCTGAAGGCATTGGCCGATCACGGCCACGGCAGCTTCCTGGACGCGGTGGTGGATCAGCTCGACGGTGGCACTCCCGAATCCGAGCGCTGGCTGGCCGAACGCCGCTCCCGCCAGCTCTGAGTCCACATCGGACGGCCACCGTGGACCGTCCGATGTGGATCTCGCTCAGCCTCAGCCGGGCAGGATGAACAGCAGCCAGGTCGTGACGGGCGCGATCACGCACATGCTGAACCCCCAGATCGTCAGGCCCCGGAACACCTTGTCGTTCTGCCCGTCGGGCGCGTTCGCCACGACCAGGGCGCCGCTGGTGGAGAACGGCGACGAGTCGACCACGGACGACGAGATCGCCAGCGCGATGATCATGCTGACCGCGCCGACCTCGCCCGCCAGCAGGAACGGCACGGCCAGGGGGATGAGCGCGCCGAGGATCCCGGTCGTCGATGCGAACGCCGAGACCACCGCGCCGATCGCGCAGATCAGGATCGCGGCCAGCAGGGGCGAGCCGATCCGTGTCACCAGGTTGCCCAGCCAATCGATCGTGCCGACGCGCTCCATCAGCGAGACGAAGGTGACGATCCCGCAGATCAACAGCACCGTCGGCCACGCGACCTCGCCGACTGCGGCCTTCGCCGACCCCGGAGAGACCAGCGACAACACCGTCGCCACGGTCAGCGCGGTGAAGCCGACGTCGAGTTTGAACACCAGTGCGCCGATCGCGAGCGCCGCCAGCCCGAGCAGGGTGAACACATGGTCGCGGGTGAGCGGCCTGCGTTCCTCGGGCTCGTCGGTTCCGCCACCGGACGGCGTGGATTCGCCGGGATCATCGGTGATCGTCGTGCCCGCGCTGTTCACCAGCGCGGGCTGAGTCGTCGCGACGACCACCCGGGTCTTGGCGGCCGAGGACCGGCGGATCAGTTCGCGGCCGCCGAAGAGGAAGAAGACGACCAGGCTCAGCACCAGGTTGAAGGCGAAGGAAGACGCGAAAAGCAGTCCCGGATTGCTCGGGAGGTTGTCGCGCGCGACGACGCCGTTGACGATGCTGCCGAAGATGCTGATGGGGGAGAAGCCGCCCGCGCTGGCGCCGTTGATGATCAGCAGGCCCATCAGCATCGGGTTGATCGCGGAGCGGCGGGCGAACCCCATGCCGATCGGGGCGATGATCGCCACCGCCGCCGGCACCACGGCGCCGACCGCGGTCAGCGCCGCGGTGACCACGAACATCACCCAGGGGATCAGGGCGATCCGCCCGCCGACGGCGCGCACCACCAGGTGCACGAGCCGGTCGACGGTGCCGTTGCCTTTGGCTATCGCGAACAGCAGCGTCACCCCGACCAGGATGACGAAGAGATCTCCGGGGAAGCCCGAGACGATGTCGTCGGTGCTCTCCCCGACGAACGCCGTCCCGATCACGAAGGCGGCGACGAACGCCAGCGCTCCCATGTGGACGGGAAGCACGGTCGCGATCAGGAACACCAGGGCGAGCGCCACGACTGTGACGAGTTGTATGGACATGGGAATCCTCTGCGGTCGGCGCTGACACATTCAGGGAATCGGCACATTCAGGGAATCGGTCGAAGTTTGTTCCGGGCACCCTCTCGACGGAGTTCGGTACACGGTATACCTTTCAAGCAGCGGGACCAAGGTTTCGCTTTGTGGAACATCTCGAAGCCGAGCGTGGAGGCGCACATGACATACGCGGCCGGACGTCACTTCCTGCAGATCCCGGGCCCGACGAACGTCCCGGACGTGGTGCTCCGGGCGATGTCGGCGGCCACCATCGACCACCGCGGACCCGAGTTCCAGGAGCTGGCGAGCGGGCTGCTGCGGGACATCAAGCCCGTCTTCGGCACCACGAACCCGGTGGTCGTCTACCCCGCGACCGGGACCGGCGCGTGGGAGGCGGCCCTGGCCAACACCCTCAGCGCCGGCGACACCGTGCTGGCCTTCGAGACCGGTCACTTCGCCACGCTGTGGCAGGAGATGGCGCACGGCCTCGGGCTGCACGTCGACTTCGTGCCGGGGGACTGGCGGCACGGCGCCGACCCCGAGGTGGTCGCCGAAAGGCTCGCCGCGGACACCGCGCACCGGATCAAGGCCGTCTGCGTGGTCCACAACGAGACCTCGACGGGCGTCACCAGCCGCGTGCCGGAGATCCGCGCCGCGATCGACTCCGCCGGACATCCCGCGCTGCTGCTGGTCGACACCATCTCGTCGCTGGGTTCGCTCGACTACCGGCACGACGAATGGGGTGTCGACGTCACCGTCGCGGGCTCGCAGAAAGGCCTCATGCTCCCGCCGGGCATGAGTTTCAACGCGATCAGCGACAAGGCCCTCGACGCCGCGAAGACCGCGTCCCTGCCGAAGGTCTTCTGGGACTGGGGCCCGATGCTCGCCGCGAACGAACGCGGATTCTTCCCCTACACCCCCAACACGAACCTGATGTACGGGCTGCGGGAAGCCTTGCGCCTGCTGTACGACGAGGGACTCGAGAACGTCTTCGCGCGCCACGCCCGGCACGCCGCCGCCACGCGAGCCGCCGTGCGCGGCTGGGGACTGGAGGTCCTCTGCCAGGACGAGCGTGAGCATTCTGGTGCGCTGACAGCGGTCCTGATGCCCGAAGGCGTCGACGCCGACAAGGTCCGCGCGATCATCCTCGACCGGTTCGACATGTCCCTGGGCGCCGGACTGGGCAAACTCGCCGGGAAGATCTTCCGGATCGGGCACCTCGGCGCGTTCAACGACCTCACGCTCGCCGGGACCTTGGCGGGAGTCCAAATGGGACTCACGCTCGCCGGGGCTCCCGCCGATCCGCGTGGCCTGCAGGACGCCCTCGAACTGCTGCAGAACGCCTGAGGGCCCGCCGATGACGACCGAAGCGACCCGCGCCACCAGTCCGCTCGAAGACGCGCTGTACGCGCGGATCAAAGGGGAGATCGCCTTCGACGACTACACGCGGCACCTCTTCTCCCGCGACGCGAGCATGTACTCGATCATGCCGCGCGGTGTCGTGTTCCCTCTCGATCACGAGGACGTCGCCGCGGCCGTCGCGACCGCGGCGGAGTTCGGCGTGCCCGTCGTCCCGCGAGGGGCGGGCACCAGCCTGGCCGGGCAGACCGTCGGCCCGGGCCTGGTGCTCGACCTGTCCCGGCACATGAACCGGATCATCGACCTCGACCCCGTCGCGCGTACCGCCGTCGTCGAACCCGGCGTCGTCCAGGACCAGCTGAACAAGGCGGCGGCCGCGCACGGGCTGATGTTCGGGCCCGACACCTCCACCAGCAACCGCGCCACCATCGGCGGCATGGCGGGCAACAACTCGGCGGGTTCCGGGTCGCTCACCTTCGGGATGACGATCGACCACATCCGCGCGCTGGACGTCGTCCTCGCCGATGGGTCCACCGCGCGGTTCGAGCCGGTGAGCGAAGCCGAACGGATGCGCCGGGCCGAGGCGGACACCCTCGAAGGCCGCATCTACCGCGAACTCCCCGCCCTCGTCACCGAGCACGAGGACGCCATCGCCAAGGGGATGCCGCTGTTCTGGCGCCGGGCCTGCGGTTATCGGCTCGACCGCCTCGCCGGGTACGGCGACGGCAATCCCTTCGACCTGGCCAAATTCGTCGTCGGGGCGGAAGGCACGCTCGTGCTCGCCACCCGGATCGAAGTCGACCTGGTGCCCAAGCCGAAGAAGACCGTCTACGCGGTCGGGCATTTCGAGACGACGCACGGCGCGATCTCGGCCACGCTCGACGCGCTCAGCTGCGGGCCGCACCAAGTCGAGATGATGGACAAGACCATCCTCGACCTGTCACGGCGGAAGATCGAGTACGCCGACCTCGGCAACCACCTCGTCGGGGATCCGGCGGCGCTGCTGTTCGTCTCCTTCTCCGGAGACGACGAGGCCGAGCTGGCGGTCAAACTCGACGAGGTCGCCGCGCTGTGGGAGCGCGACGGGCACGGCTATCACACGCTCAAGCTGGTCACGGCCGCCGAACAGGCGGCGCTGCTCAAGGTGCGCAAGTCCAGTCTCGGGCTGCTGATGGCCGCCGGTGAAGGCACCAAGCGGCCGCTGGCGTTCATCGAGGACACCGCCGTCGCTCCCGAGCATCTCGCCGAGTACACCGCACGATTCAAGGAGATCCTCGACGAGCACCGGCTCGAAGCCGGGTTCTACGGTCATTGTTCGGTCGGCTGCCTGCACATCCGGCCGTTCGTCGACCTCACCGATCCCGCGCAGGTCGACACGATGCGCGTGGTCGCGGAGAAGATCAAGGACCTCGTGGCCGAATTCGGCGGCGTGAACTCGTCCGAACACGGGGACGGCCTGGCCCGCTCGGAGTTCAACCGCGAGATCTTCGGCGACGAACTCTACGAAGCCATGCGCCGGGTCAAGAAGCTGTTCGACCCCGCGGGCACGATGAACCCCGGCAAGATCGTCGACGCGCCTTCGATGACCGAGAACCTGCGCGACCGCGACGCCCTGCCGCCCGCGCCGCCGCTGCGGACGATGCTGTCGTTCGAGGTCGTCGGCGGGGGCGGGATGCGCGACGCCGCCGACCGCTGCATGAACATCGGGTTGTGCCGCAAGACCACCGGCGGCGTGATGTGCCCGTCGTACCAGGTCACGTTGCAGGAAGAGCATTCCACGCGCGGCCGCGCCAACGCGCTCGTCAAGGCGCTCTCCGAGCCGGATCCGAAGGCCGCGCTCGGCGGGGAACGGCTCACCGAGATCCTCGATCTGTGCCTGATGTGCAAGGCCTGCAAGAGCGAATGCCCGATGAGCGTCGACATGGCCTCGCTCAAGGCCGAAACCCTGCACCAGCACCACGAGGAACACGGCACGCCGCTGCGGTCGCGGATCTTCGGCTCGATCCGGTTCCTCAACCGGCTCGGTTCGGCCACCGCGCCGCTGTCCAACGTGCCCGGCCGGATCGGGCCGCTCCGCAAGGTCATGGAACGCGTCGTCGGCATCAAGGCCGAACGGCCGTTGCCGAAGTTCGCGCGGGACAACCTCGTGCGCTGGAACCGCCGCCGGGAGAGCCCGCCGTCGACGGCCGGCACGGTGAACTGGCTGGCGGACTCCTTCACCACGTTCACCGAACCGCAGATCGGCAAGGCTGCCATCGAACTGCTCGAACGCGCGGGCTGGGCGGTGGAACTCGCGTCCGGTGGCTGTTGCGGGCGGTCGAGCCTGTCCAAGGGGCTGCTCGACGACGCGAAGAAGAAGGCGACCGGGCTGGTCACGTCTCTGGCCCGCGACACCGAGCCGGGATCGCCGATCGTCGGCTGCGAGCCGTCGTGCGTGTTCACCTTGCGGGACGAGACGCTGGCGCTGCTGCCGGAACTGCCCGAGGCGCGGCAGATCAAGGAGCGTGTCCGTCAGGTCGAAGAGCTGCTGGTCGAGGCCATCGACGACGGCAGGCTCGCCTTGCCGGAGCGATCGTGGCTCAGCGGGCGGCGGGTGGTCTTCCACGGTCACTGCCATCAGAAGGCGGAGGTCGGCACCGCCGCCACGATGGCGCTCCTGCGCCGCATACCGGGGCTGGAGGTCGCCGAGATCGACTCCGGCTGCTGCGGGATGGCGGGTTCGTTCGGCTTCGAGGCGGAACACTACGAAACCTCGATGGCCGTCGGCCGCGACCGGCTTTTTCCCGCGCTGGAACAGGAACCGGCCGAAACGCTGGTCGCCGCCACCGGGGTTTCCTGCCGTCAGCAGATCTTCCACGGCGCGGGCAGGACCGCGTGGCACCCGCTCGAACTCGTCCGCGAAGCGCTCGGTGGTTCGACATGCGCCTGATCCGCTTCGACGTCGAGGGAACGGCCCGGACGGGCTGCGTGGACGGTGATCTCGTGCGCGACTACGACCCGGTCAGCGGCCCCGGCGAGGTCGTCGGCCCGCTGTCCGGCGTCCGGCTGCTCGCGCCGTGCGATCCCCGCACGATCGTCTGCGTGGGCAGCAATTATCCGTGTCAGCTGCAGGAAAAGGGCCGTCCGTGGCCGGAGCGGCCCGCCCTGTTCCTCAAGGCGCCCAACGCCGTCACCGGCCCCGGGCAGCCGATCCTGCGTCCGCCCGAGGTCGAACGCCTGGAGTACGAGGGAGAACTGGCCGTCGTCATCGGCCGGACCGCGCGGAACCTGACCGCCGAGGACGCGTCGGCGTACATCCTCGGCTACACCTGCGCCAACGACGTCACCGCGCACGACTGGCGGGCCGACGGCCAATGGGCGCGGGCGAAGAGCGCCGACACGTTCCTGCCGCTCGGCCCCTGGATCACCACCGGCATCGAGAATGGAGACCTCGCGGTGACCACGCGGATCAACGACCGGACCGTCCAGCGGTCCACCACCGGGGAGATGATCTTCGGCGTGCCCGCGATCCTCGCGTGGGTGACCCGGTGGTTCACCCTGCGCCCCGGCGACGTCGTGCTCACCGGCAGCCCGGCCGGGGTCGGGCCGATGGCGCCGGGGGACGAGGTGACGGTGTCGATCGAGGGCGTCGGTGAGCTGACCAACCCGGTCCGGTCCCGTGAGTCGTAAGGCCGCTCGGCTCGCGTGATCAGACAGCGAACTCGCGTGATTGAAGGCGGAACTCACGTGATTGAACGGCGAACTCGGGTGTTCGCCGTCTGATCACGTGAGTTCGCCGAACGCGTGCCTGGTCCCTGGCGGACTCGCGGCTTCAGACCACCTCGAAGTTCGCCATCATCGCCATGTCCTCGTGTTCGGCGTTGTGGCAATGGAAGACGTAGCGCCCGCGGTAACCGTCGAACCGGGCGATGACCTCGACCGACTCGCCCGGGGCCAGGTCCACGGTGTCCTTGATACCGCCGTCGAACGGCCCCGGCGCGTGCCCGCCGCGGGAAAGGATCCGGAACCCCACCAGGTGCAGATGCACGGGGTGGTGGATGTCGGCGACGAACCGCCAGATCTCCGTGTCCCCGAGGCGCGGGCTCGCCGACATCAGATCCGGCGAGAACGGTTCCCCGCCGATCACCCAGCCCGCGCGACCGTGGACGGTGCCCGCGCGGAACGAGAAATCACGCGTGATCGTGGCCTGTTCGCGAGTGAGCGGCGGGATCTCGGAGAGCTTCGCCGGAACCCGGCCGTCGTCCGGCGCGCGGCGGGCGACGACGAACCGCATGACCTGGGCGGTCGAGCCGGTGCCGAGCCGGTTCACCAGGGTGACTTCGGTGCCGACCGGATACCGGCCGAAGTCGACGACGACGTCGTACCGTTCCGCCGGCGCGATGGGCAGATGGTCGTGTTCGCGTGGCGTTTCGAGGAGGCCCTGGTCGGCGCCGATCTGGACGAAACCGCCCCCTCCGGGCGGCGGCGGGTCCAGCGCCAGGTCGTAGCGTCGGGCGTTGGAGCCGTTGAGGACGCGTAGCCGATACCGCACGGCCGCGACCTCGTGGACCGGCCACGGCGCGCCGTTGACCAGGATGACGTCACCGAAAACGCCTTCCACGTAAGCACTTTCCACGCCCGGCGTGGTCCGCAGCGTCCGGTCGAGGGAGGGATACGCGAAGGCGCCGTGCTCGTCGAAGGCGCGGTCGGCGATCATCAGCGGCAGTTCGCGCTCCCCGGACGGGAGGCCCAGGGCGTCCTCCTCGTCGTCGCGGACCAGATGGAAACCGGCGAGGCCCCGGTACACGGCCGGACCGGTGAAGTCCATGCGGTGGTCGTGGTACCAGAGGGTCGCGGCCCGTTGCCGCAGCGGGAAGACGTAGTCGCGCTCGCCTTCGGCGATCCGGGCACGCGAGTCGGCCATGCCGTGGCCGGCGTGCCCGGCGTCCCAGCCGGATTTCGGCAGGACCAGATCGGTCGGGTAGCCGTCGGAGTCGGCGGGCGTGTGCCCGCCGTGCAGGTGGACCACGGTCGGGACGGGGAGTTCGTTGCGGTGGTGCACGACCGTCGTGCGGTCCCGCCGCGATTCGATCGTCGGACCCGGGAAGATCCCGTCGTAACCCCAGATCGGCGTCCGGACACCGGGCAGGATCTCGGCCGTCGCCACCCGCTGGGTGATCGCGTGGTGATCGGCGTCGGCCGTCCTTTGTGGACGCAGGACCGGCGGGATCGGCAGCGGGACCTGGAACGGTCGCGGCAACGGGAGCCCGCTCCGCAGCAACTCGCCGGTCCCCGGCGAACCCAGCGCGATCAGCCGGGGCGCGGCGATCCCCGCGGCGACGAGGACACCGGCCCCGCCGGCGAGGCCGAAGAACGTCCTGCGGGGCATCCGGCGGTTCATCGGCCCGCCCGCCAGGTCTGCGGCCGCCAGACGGCGATGGTCGTCAGCACCATTCCGGTGACCAGGGCGACGCCGAGCGGGATGTGCAGATCGAGCGCGCCCGCCAGCCCGGCGAAGTACTGCGCGGTCTCGCCCGCCGCGAGCAGCAGGCTGACCCAGAACAGCCAGCGAGGTCCGCGCACCAGCCAGAGGGCCAGCGCCGCGAAGATCTGCGCGTACGCCACGAAGGACACGGCGTCGGCGCCCCAGCGATGCAGCGCGAGCATGTCGTAGGCGCCGCCGAGATAGCCGCCGGCGAACACCGGCTGGCCGATGATCGCGACGGTGTGGGCGCTCACGAGCACCCGGTTCACCACCAGCGTCCCGTTCGCCTTCCGGCTCGGGCCGGTCAGGGTTTCACTCACGCGGTCGAACGTAAGAGCCGACGCCTTATGCTGTCCAAGACAAGATCGGTTATCTGTTCATAACAAGCGAGGTATCAGCGGTGGATCTTCTGGCCCTCCGGTACTTCCAGACGGTCGCCCGGCTCGAACACGTCGGCCGCGCCGCCGAGAAGCTGCGGGTCGCGCAGCCCTCACTCAGCCGGACCTTGGCCAGGCTGGAAAGCGACCTCGGCGTCCCCCTGTTCGACCGGCACGGCCGCCGGATCCGGCTCAACAGGTTCGGCGCCGCGTTCCTCCGCCGCGTCGACCGGGCGCTGGCCGAACTCGACGACGCCCGTCAGGAACTCGACGACGCCGCCGGGCTGGAACGCGGCGCCGTCACCGTCGCGGCCGAAAGCCTGCTCGTCCTCACCGAACCGCTGCGCACCTTCGTCCCCGGCCATCCGCTGGTGGACGTGCGACTGTCCCAGGCGTCGGCCGAGGGCATGGCCGAGAAACTGCGGTCCGGCGACGTCGATCTGTGCGTCACGTCGCAACCTTTGTCCGGCGACGACATCCGAAGCCGCGTGCTGCTCGACGAACGGGTGATGCTCTGCGTTCCGGCCGGTCATCGGCTCGCCGGACGCGGCCGCGTCGCATTGGCGGACCTCGCGGGGGAGCCGTTCCTCACCACGAGGACCGGCTACTGGCAGCGCGCCCTCGTCGAGCGCCTCTTCGCGAAAGCCGGTCTGGACCTGCACATCGTCTGCGAGGGCGACGAAGCCGCGGTGCTGTTCCAGCTCATCGACGCCGGTCTCGGCATCGCGTTCGTGCCTTCTCTGGGACTGAGGGCCGACACGAGCACGACCGTGGTCTGGCTCGAGGTCGACGACCCGGAATGCCGGCGCGTGCTCAGCGTCGCGTGGCGCGAGGACACCTATCTTTCCGTTGCCGCTCAACGCTTTCGTGACCACGCGGTCGAGCACTTCCAGGCGCGGCGCGGAGCCGGGTCCCGGTCGGAGTGACCGGGACCCGGCTCCGGGGGAGGGACCGCTACTGGTTGAGCGAGACGCCGTAGGCGCTCATGGCCTCGCCGATCGGCTGGAAGTACGAGGTGCCACTGCCCTTGCCCGAGGTGATGCCCAGGCCGGCGCTGCCGGAGAACAGGCAGCCGCCCGAGTCGCCGGGGTTGACCAGCGCGCTGGTCTGGATCAGCTGGTAGACCGAGCCCTCGGAGTAGTTCACCGTGACGTTCAGCCGCTGCACCGAACCGGAGGTGAGGTGGGTGGTGCTGCCGCTCTTGCTGATCCGCTGCCCGACGGTGGCGGATCCGGCGGAGGAGATCCTCTGGGTGGAGCCGTTCCACAGGGTGACCGCGCCGGGGCCGCTGCCGCTGGTGTTGCGGATCAGGCCGTAGTCGTTGGTCGGGAAGCTGGCGCCCTGCGACGGTCCCACGTTCCACTGCGACACCGCGCGGGTGCAGTGACCGGCGTCGAGGATGTAGTTCTGGCCGCCCTTGTTGGTGTTGAACCCGACCGAGCAGCGCGTGCCGCCGCCGGTGATGGCCTCACCGTTGTAGATCGCGGTGTGCATCTCGCCGGTGGTCCGCTCCACCCGGACCCGGTCGCCGAGCCGTTCGGCGGCCTTCACGAGGGCTTCCGAGCCCTTGGCCGCGTCGGACACGGTCAGCACGACCTGGTTGGTCTTCGGGTCGAGACCGATCGACGTGTGCGTGACCGTCGGAAGCGCCTGCAGGGAGTCCTGCGCGCTCGCCAGCGCCGCGCTGGAGTACTTGACGACGCGGGCCTGCGCCCCGCTCGCGGTGACCTGGTCCGCCGCTGCCTGGTCGAGCACGTTCACCACCGGCTTGGCGGCGTCGTCGAGGTAGCCGTCCGCGGCACGGTCGCCGAGCGACGCGGTGACCTTCTGCAGCGTCGCGACGCTGGAGGTCTGCGTCCGGAGGAACTCGACGGCGGCGGCCTGGCTGATCCCGGCGTCCGACGCGAGGGACGTCACCGCCTCCTGCTGCACGGTGGGGGAGTAGCCCTCGATCGCCATGGCGGTGGCCGTCGACGGAGCGAGGAAGCCGATGACCGCGGCCGCGGCCACCAGGGTGGTGGCGGTACGGGCTAAGGGGTTGGGGCGCATACCGGTGACTCACTTTCGCGAGGGAGGATCCAGCGCGAAGGATGGCCGCACTGGACACAGCGGGGTCGCCGGGTACGGCCAAGGTGACCCGGCACCGGTGATCCGGTGCCGATCATGGTGTTCCGCCGCGGCCGACGGCGGATACCGACTTTCGTTGGACAGGAAGAAAGATAGGTATCCCGCCGTTCGGCCTACCGACGTATTCGCGCACAGCAAACGGAGTTCGCCCCGGCCACGTTCACACGCCTGGCCTAGCGCCTTGAGTGGCGAAGATGGTTTGAACCATTTCCCCCACTCAGGAGGTCCACCTACCGTCGTCGGCGAACGCGAGGCGTGCGAAGCGTTCTCCGATGAGCCGATGCGTGGCCGCGTCCGGGTGGAGGTCGTCGGGCAGCGGCAGCTCGGCATGGTCCGCTTCGCCGTACAGGTCGAGGCCGTCGAGGTAACTCAGGTTCGGGTCGGTCGTGCTCCGCTCCTTGGCGATACGGGCGAGTTCTTCGCGGATCGTGCTGAGCGTGAGCTTCCCCGCCTTGGCGTCCGCGGGATCGCCGGTCGCGACGAACCGCACCTTGCCTTCGCGCATGGCGTCCGGGTCGAACGCGCAGGGACCCGGGGTGTGCTCGTGGATCGGGCAAAGGATCGGCGAGACGACCAGCAACGGTGTGGTGGGATGCCCTTCCCTGATGGTGTCGAGGAAACCGTGCACGGCCGGGCCGAACACACGCATCCGCATCCCGTCCGAGTTGACCAGGTTGATGCCGATCTTGACGCTGATCAGGTCCGCGGCCGTGTCCCGCATCGCGCGGGCGGTGAACGGGTCGAGCAGCGCGCTGCCGCCGAAACCCATGTTGACCAGATCCACCCCGGCGAGGGCGGCGGCCTTCGCGGGCCAGATCCCGGTCGGGGTCGCCGCGTTGGAACCGTGACTGATGGAACTGCCGTGGTGGAGCCAGGTGAGGCGGCCGTTCGACTGTGCACTGTGGACGGTCGCGTCGGTGCGCAACACGACCAGCTGGGTGGCTTCGTCGTGCGGAAGCCAGATCTCGACGTCCTTGTCCTCGTCCGGCAGACCGGTGAAGCGCAAGGTGCGCACGGGACCCGGCTGGGATTCGGCGGTGCCGGCTGACATGTCGATGGTGAGCGTGTCGCCTTCGGTCACGCTCGCCTGTCCCGCGAGCCTGCCGTCGACGAGCACTTCGTAGACGCCGTCGGGCCTGGGCGGCACGCCGGCGTAGACCCGCTTGGTGGCGATGACGTCGAGCTCGACGACCGTGGCCGTGGAGCGGAAGGCCAGCCGCACGCCGGACGGCTGCGCTTCCGTCATGGCCAGCTGGCCGTCGGGGATCTGCTGCCTGGCACTTGCGGGCAGCCGGTGGGGGCGCACGCCGCGTTCGGTGTACTCGAGGTCCAGCGCGCCGCGGACGAGGGCGGCGGTGATCGGGGTCGTGAGCATTTCCTCTGTCATTTCGTTCGGGGCCAAGCGCGCAGCAGGACGTCGAGCGCGTCGAGGATCTCGGTCCAGCTCTCCTGCGAGCCGGGAGTGCTGTGGCTGAAGCCGCCTGCGGACTCCAGGCCGACGAAGCCGCTGAAGACACTTCCCAGCAGCCGGACCGCGTGCGTCTGATGCGGTTCGGCCAGTTCGTAGCCGCGCAGGATCGCGCGGGTCATTTCGGCGTGCCGGACACCCGCGCTGGTGACGGCCTGCTCCGGGGTGAGCCGGAATCTCGCGGCGGTGAATCTGCCGGGGTGGTCGAGCGCGTAGTCACGGTGGACGTTCGCCAACGCGACCAGCGCGTCCTTGCCCGCCAGGCCCGCCACCGCGGTGGCGGCGAGATCGGCGAGCTCCGCCAAGGCCAGCAGGGCGATCCCGGTCTTCAGCTCGTGGGCGTTCTTCACATGCGAATACAGGCTCGCCGTCTTGACGCCGCACCGTTTCGCGAGCTCCGTCGGGGTCACCTGTTCGAAGCCGATCTCGTCGGCCATCTCCGCGCCCGCCCGGATCACGCGCTCCGTGGTCAGTCCCGCTCGTGCCATGATCGCCAGATTACCATAGTCCATTCTGGACTTGCCTAATTCTGTTAGGTACGAAACCTGGGTTCGGTAGCGCGGAGCACACCGGAAGCTGGCCTTGAGCACTCCCGGAAGTCTGGAGAAACGTCCATGTCGGCTGTACCAGGACCGGTCGCCCTCGCCCGCGGGTTCCTGACCGGCGTCATCATCGGGACGACCCTGTGCGCCTTCGTGGTGGGGATCGTCATCGAGTACGCCCCGCTGATCGTCACCGGAGTGGGACTCCCGTTCGCCTACTGGATCCTGTCCTATCTCGCCGGCGCGCCGCGACGGGCTCGCGAGGCGGCGATCGCCCCGGTGACCGCGCTCGCGAAGATCGAAAGCCTCCGGGCGGGCGGCACCGAGACGGGGGACATCCCGGTCGACTTCGACCTCACCGTCGCGCCCGACGGCGCGGCGACGCATCGCGTGGAGATCACCCACGGCGTCAACCTGGTCGACATCCCGGACTACCGGCCGGGCGGGATCCTCGTCGTCCAGTACCCGCCGGATCGGCCGTGGAAGGCGCGGATCGCGGAGCGGCTGTCACCGGAATGGGAGCGCCGCGTGGCCGGAGCCGTGATCGAGTCCGCTCCGGAGTCCAGCCTGGTCCGGGAGCCACCGGAGGGCTGCGCGTTCGGGGCGCTCGCGTTCCTCGGACTGCTGCTCGGCGCGGCGCTCGTGCTGGTCCTGTTCCGGGCGGAACTGTTCGCGCCGGAAGCGCCTTCTCGGGCCGAAGAGACCCAGTCGAGCGTGACCACCTCCTCGTCGGGGTCCGCGACCGTCACCGTCAGCGGTTCCCTGCTCGGGGAGGGGGAGCTGCGCCGGGCGATCGACTCGCTGGCGGCGGCCGCGGACGTTTCCCGGGTGATCACCGTGGTCGTCGAGGAGCGGCGGCTGACCGTGGTCTTCGCGCCGACCGAGGCCCAGGTGCCGTGGTTCGACCTCCGGACGCTGGCTGTCGGCCGTGTTCCCGCCCTGGTCGCAAGGGCGCTGGGCACGATCGAGGTCGGGACGCCGCGGACGTGGCAGGTCACGTTCGTGCCTTTCGGGAACGCCGTGAGCGGCCGCGTCATCGTGACCGGCCCCGACGGCAGCGGCTCGCTCGCGGACGGCGGCTGAGATGTCCGGCGTCTGGCTCGCCGCTGAACACTCGTCCGACGGCTGGACTTCCGCCCGCCCCACCCGGTAGACCAGAATCCCGTGACCTCCGCCAAGCGCCGCCTCGCCGGTGTCCTCGCCGTCCTGGTACTCACGATGGCCAGCCTCACCGCCCCGGCCGCCGCCGCCACGAACCTGAACGTGCTGAGCTTCAACATCTGGACGCGCGGCTCGCACGGCGGGATCGGTTCGGTGGTGGACCGGATCCGCGCCTCGGGCGCGAACGTGGTGGCGCTTTCGGAGACCGGCGGCGGTGCCACCGAGGCCATCGCCGACGCGCTGGGCTGGCAGCACACCGAGCCCGGCTGGGACATCGACGTGATCAGCGCGCTGCCGATCCAGGACACCGACTGGAAGTCCTGGAACGACACGGGCGCGCGGGCCATCACGGCGAAGATCGCCGGCGTCTGGGTCTACGCGATCCACCTGGACTACACGAAATACGGCCCGTACAACGCGTGCTTCGACAAGGACAGCGTCGCCACGATCCTCGCCGACGAGACGAACCGCCGTCGTCAGGCCGAACAGATCGCCGAGTGGACGGGCGGCAGCCCCGGCATCGTCGCGGGCGACCTGAACAGCCCGTCCCATCAGGACTGGACCGCGGCCGCCCAAGCGCGGCACTGCGGTTACGAGGTCGCCTGGCCGACCACGAAGGCGTTCACCGTCCGCGGTTTCACCGACTCGTACCGGAAGCTGCGGCCCGACCCCGTCGCGGACCCGGGCGACACCTGGTCCCCGGTGGTGAAGGACAACCAGGGCAGGCCGGAACCGCAGGACCGGATCGACTTCGTGTTCTACCGCGGGGCGACGATCACGCCGAAGAGCTCGCGCACGTTCGGCGGCGGGACGGGCTGGCCGTCGGACCACCTCGCCGTGCTGAGCTCGTTCACGGTGTCCTGACCGGGAGTTCTTCAGGCACCGTGCTTCCCGGGCGCGGCGCTGCCGGAGTACTCGCCGAGATCGGAGACCAGCTTGGTCAGCTCGGCGTCGCCGTCGTAGCGCCGCTGGTGGAGTTCGGCGATCTTCGCGCCCATCCCGGGGTCCGGGTCGTCGGTGATGTCGAAGGAGACGAACTTGTCGACCAGCGGCAGCCCGACCCGGTCGGTGTTCCGGTGCGCCGGGTGCATGAGGTACTCCCAGTAGCCGTCGAGATCTTCGATCGCGAAGACCGCGCCCCATTCGTAGTCGCCGCCGAAGTCGCGGCCGACGACGAAGGATTTCACCGACGGGATGACCCGGCCCTGAGTGCGGAGGCTTTCCAAGGCTTCCTCGATCTGCTCCGGAGCGGCGTCGGACCGCAGGGTGAAACGGTTGCCGTGGTAGATCATCGTGCTTCCTTTCGGTTGTTTCCGATTGACCGGGAGCCGATCGCGGCGAGTGCCGCTCCGGCTCCCAGGGCGAGGCCCGTCCAGGTGAAGGCGCCGGCGATGCCGATGCCCTGGACGAGTGGCTGGACGACGAGCGGCGACAGGAACTGTCCGAGGAAGATCCCGGTGACCAGGCCGCTGAGCACCCGGCCGCGTTGCCCGGGCCGGGCGAACTCGGCCAGGCGCAGGTTGAGGTTCGGGACGACGAGACCGACACCGGCGCCGCCGACGAGCAGCCCGGCCACGATCTGCGTGACGGTGCCCGCCGTGCCGATCACGAGCCAGCCCGCGCCCAGGAGCGCGACACTGACCGTGGTGATCGCCGCAGGGCTCAGGCGCTTGCGCACACGGGGGAAGGCCAGCGCGCCGGCGACGCTGGTCAGGGTGCTCCCGGCGACCACGGCGCCGATGACGGCCGGTCCGCTGCCGAAGCCTTCGAGCAGGAACGGCAACTGCGTCGGCGCCATGTAGAAGATCAGCGTCGCGACCAGCGCCAGGACGTACACGCCGACGATGCGCCCCGGCAGCCGGGTCCGCTCGCCCTCCCGCGCCGCCGGTTCGGCGCGTTCCGGTTCGCGCAGGGACGCGACGGCGAAGACGGCCACGATCGCCGAGGCGGAGTAGATCCAGAACGGCGCTTGCCAGCTCACCGCGGCCAGCAGTCCGGCCAGTGGCAGGAAGACGACGCCGCCCAGGCTCGCGAACGCCTGCTGGAGCCCGAGGAACGAGGCGCGGTCCGGACCGGAGAACCAGTCGGTGATCAGTGTGCTGATCGAGGTCATGATCCCGCCGACGGCGATCCCGAGCGCGGCCCGGGTGACCAGCAGCAGGTGGAGGTCGTCCACGAAGAACCCGGCCGTGCCGGCGACCGCGTAGAGCCCGAGACCCGCCAGCAGCAGCGGGCGGCGTCCGACACGGTCGGCGGCGATCCCGGACAGGGGCGCGCTGATCGCGATCGCGAGCGAGGTCACGGTCAGCGCCAGCCGCACGAGCAGACCGGAGCCGGGTGTGCCGGCGAAGACCTCCCGCATCTCGGGCAGGCTGGGCGCGATGATCGCCGCGGCCATGATGGTCAGCGGCGCCGCGGCCAGGACCGTGCCGCGGGCCAGGCGCGTCGGTGTCGCGGTGTCCGCTCGATTCGTCACGTCACCAACCTCTCAGCGGGACCGCGGTGTTCGCGTCGGTGAAAATCGCCTATGTCCGAAGTGGCCGGACGCGCACTGGTAGAAATGTCCGATGCGGGATTTCTTCAAGGGGTTCGGGATGTTCTGGCAAGGCCTGGGCATCCTGCTGCGGTCGCCGAAGCTGCTGCTGATCGGAGCGCTGCCCGCGGTGCTGACCACCCTGCTGTTGCTCGGCGGCGTCGTCGCGTTGGCGTTCTGGATCGACGATCTGTCGCTTGTGCTCACCCCGTTCGCCGACGGGTGGTCGCCGCGGTGGCAGGTGATGATCCGGGTCGCGGTCGGGATCGGCGTGTTCGGCGCGGTACTGGCGATCTGCCTGATCGGCTTCACCGCGCTCACCCTCGCCGTCGGCGGGCCGTTCTACGAGCACATCGCGGAGAAGGTCGAGGACGACCTCGGCGGAGTGCCCGGCGCGGTCGAGCTGTCGTGGTGGCGTCTGCTGGTGATGGGCCTGAAGGACGGGCTGGCGCTGGTGCTGCGTTCGCTGATGTTCACGATCCCGCTCATGATCGCGGGGTTCATCCCGGTGGTGGGGCAGACCGTCGTCCCGGTCCTGCTGGCTCTGGTCACGGCGTGGTTCCTGGCGCTGGAACTGATCGCCGTGCCGTTCTACCGGCGGGGGATGGGCCTGAAGGAGCGGCGTCCGATGCTGCGCCGACGCCGCGCGCTCGCCCTGGGGCTCGGGCTGCCCGCCTCGCTGTTGTGCCTGATTCCTTTCGCCGCGCTGATCGTGATGCCGGTGGCGTTCGTCGGCGGTGTGCTCGTCGCGCGTGAAGTCCTCACGGCGAGCGCGCCGGATCAGCCGCTCCGAGTGGCCTGAGCTTTGCGGAAGGACATCCCGGCGTGTTTCTTCCTCCCGGGGACCTCTGTGGCGGAGACGATCTTCTTCACGAATGATCTGGGACTAACATGGACGAGGTGACGGATTCGGCGATCGGCGTGCTCCCGCAAGGGCTCGAAGACAACCTCGGCTGGCTGCTCGGGCAGGTGTGCCGCGCGCACGGATTCGCCCTGGAGCGAGCGGTTTCCGATATCCCGCATGGCTTGCGCGGCTTCCAGGCGCTGTGCGGCGCGGTGCACGGGAGCGCGCGGAACCAGGCGCAGCTGGGCAGGCAGCTGGACATCGACCGCACCGTGATGGTGTACCTGGTCGACGACCTGGTGACCGCCGGGCTGGTGGAACGCACGGTGGATCCGGACGACAGGCGGAACAAGCTGGTCCAGGGGACCGCGGCCGGACGGGAACTGCTGGAAACGACCAAGGACGCCATCCTCGCTGCGGAGGCCGAGGTGCTGGCCCCGTTGGCCCGGAAGGACCAGGACCGGTTCCGGGAGATGCTGCGGGCCGTCGTCGCGCACAACCTGGTCAGCTGACAAGGGAAGTTCACGCACGCGAGAGGGACTCCTTCCGTGCCGGGATGACGACGAGCGCGGCGAGCAAGGCCAGCACGACGAACGCCGCGCTGCCCGTGTAGGCGAACCTGAAGCCGGACGCCGCCGCTTCCCGTTGTCCCACTGAGGTTTCCGTCAGTGACGCGGTACGGGAGGCGGCGACGGCCGCCAGGACGGCGGTGCCCATCGCGGAGCCGATCTGCAGGGTGGTGTTCACCAGGCCCGACGCGACGCCCGAATCCGACGGCGTCCCGGCCGACATCGCGGTGCCCAGCACGGCGGGTACCGCGGCGCCCATCCCGATCCCGGCGAGCAGGAGCGCGGGGAGCACATCGGTGAAGTAGTCCCCGTCGACCGGGACCCTGGTGAGCAGCGCGAGCCCGGCCGCCGCGACGACGAGTCCACCGGCGAGAACCGGCCGGGTGCCGAAGCGGCCGATCAGCCGGGGCCCGAGCCAGAGCGCGACGACGGCGTTCGTGACCGGTGTCGGCAGGAACGCGAATCCGGTGGTGAGCGCGTCGAGTTCGCGAACCTGCTGCAAATACAGGGCCGTGAGGAACTGGAAGCCCATCATGCCCGCGACCATGAGGACCACGACGAGGTTCCCGCCGCTCACCGGGCGGGACCGGAACAAGCGCAGCGGCAGCAGGGGAATCGGCGCGGTCTTCTGACGGAGGGCGAAACCCGCCAGCAGGAGCACCGCCGGCGCGAGCAAGAACCAGCGCCTGAGGGGCGTACCGGTGTCGACGATGACGTAGACCAGCAGCACCATCAGCGAGGCCAGGCACAGCACCACGAGTGCGAGCCGGCGCGATCGGCCGGGTTGTTCGAGCATCGTTCGGCCCCTCCGAAAGTAATCTGAATTACAGATCATCTGTTATTCAGACTATATGGGTGAAAGTGTCGGGTTGCCAAGGGCCTTCGCGTTGACCGCCTGTGCAGCGTTCGTGTCCCGGTGTGTATTCAAGGCTGGCTTTGGCGATGCGGACCGGCGAAGATGACCGCGTCGGTGACGAGAGGGAGCGCACGACATGGTCAAGGTGCACGGCAAGGCGGAAGCCGGGCGGATCCGCGACGAACTGCGTGAGCAGCGGCGGCCGACCGGCCCGGTCGCCGAGGCCCGCGAGATCGCGAAACCGTCGGGTGAGGGCGCGGCGGCGATCGTCGCCGACGGTTCGGACCGCATCGAACTGGACTACGACGCGATCGCGGACGCCCGGAAGAAGCTGGAAGAGCACCAGCTGAATCTCGAGCGGCACTTGGCGGACGCTCAGGGCCTGGGGATGTCGCTGGCGGACGGCAAAGGCCCGGTGTCCGTGCCGATGAGCCGTTCCTTCTCCCGCCGAGGCGGAGCGGAGGAAGGCGGGGTCCAGTTCGCGCTCCGGTCCTATCTGGCCGAACTCGCCGCGCTGCGGACCGCGATCGGCTTGGTCGCCGACCAGCACCGGAGTACCGACGAAGCGGCCGCCTCCGCCGTCGAAGCCGTCGCGAGGGGGACCGATGAGCGGTGAGTACTACACGGACAGGCATCCGCTGAGCGCCCGTGCGCGGGCCGAACAGCGGAAAGTGGTCCGCAGCCGGAAGGCCAATCTGCGGGAAGACGCGCTGGGGAAGATCAACTGGGAGTGCTATGAGCATCGCCAGTTGTGGGACATGATCAAATCCGCCGAGCCGCCGAAACTGGGGGAGCGGGCGTACGACTGGGCCCGCTTGGCCAAGGAGATCGACACGGAGACCGCCGCGGTCCGCGAGATCGTCCAGAGGCTGGTCCTGTCCTGGCGTGGGCCCTCCGCGGCGCAGGCCGCCGAGTCGGCGCATCTGCTCACCACTTGGGCCAGCGATGCCGCGCAGACGTCGCGGCAGATCGGCGACGGTCTCGACGCCTACACCTCGGCGATCACCGAAGCCCGCCGGAAGATGCCGGAGCCGGTGCACTACACCGCCGAACGCTGGTTCAAACAGGGCTACGCGGTGAAAGCCCTCGACGGTCCCAACGGCGCGTACATGATGGACGACCTCCTCGACGACAAGCTGCCGACCAAACAGGAGGCGGACCGGGCCAAGGCCGAAGCCGTGCGGGTGATGGAGCAGTACGAAGACGCCAGCCGCGGTGTCCGGCACGCGCTGCCCCCGTTGTTCGCCGCCGCGCCGAAAGCGGCGGACGTCCAGGCGCCCGTGGGACCGCCGACCGTCGTCCCGCCGTCCGATCCGGAACCCCCTCGTATCGTGCCGCCCCCGGTGGAGACCGGGCCGGATCCGCGGCCACCGGTGCGGACGCCGGATTCACCGGTCGTTCCCGATCCGGGCACGGCGAATCACGAAGACGGCACCTACGCCGCTTCGGCTGGGATCGGGGACTTCCCCGCCGGAGCCACGACAGGGTCCACCGGACCCGGGCAAGGCGCCGGATACGGCACCGGACTTTCCGCGCCCGGCGGCGGTTTCGCCGCCGAAGACGCGGCCAGGAGCGGACGCGGCGCCGCGGGTGGTTTCGCCGGCGGGTTCGGCCAGGGCGCCGCGGCGGCCCGGGGCGGTGCCGGGAGCGCGGGATTCGGCATGTACCCGCCGATGACCGGCACCCAGCGGGAAGAGGACAAGGAACATCGCGACCGCTACGGCAGCGGCTACGACCTCCTCGACGATCTTCCGCCCGCCTATCCGCCGGTGTTCGGCGAATGAGCGGCTACCGCGCCGAACCGGACCTGATGCGGGCGTTCGCACGACGGCTCGAAGAGGTGTCAGGGGAGTTGGGCGAAGCCGCCCGGCTGACCGACGGCGTCGCCGCGGGCGACCTGGGGACGACCGGGATCGCCTCGGCGCTCGACGCCGTGATCCGTCCGTGGTCGGACTCGATCGGCTCCGCGCACACCGGGCTCACCGCCGCGGCGGCGGGGATCCGGACGGCGGCGAAGACCTACGAGGACACCGACGAAGACGCGGTCCGGTCGCTGCGCCGCTTCGGGAGCCCGTGATGTCCAGGTTCGCCGGCCTCGGTTTCGACCCCGCGCCGGGTGACGCGGACGCGATCGAGGGCGCCGCGCGGCGGTGCTCGGAAGCGGCCGCGAAGCTCGACCTGGCACTCGCCGCCCGGATCGAAGTGCCGCGCGAATGGGCGGGCGAAGCCGCCTTGACCGCCGCCGGTCGTGCGGCCGCCGAGCGAACGGCGCTCGAACCCGCGCCCGCCGTGTTCCGTGCCACGGCCGGAATCCTCACGTCGTGGGCGGGCATCGTCGTGGCCGGAGCGCGCCGGGCCGACCAGCTCGACCGGCGCGCCGTGGCACTCCGGCGCGCGCTCGTCGAGGCGACGGACGCCGTGGAGGTCGCGGAAACCGCCGTCCAGTTCGCCACCGGGACCGCGGCCGCCGCCCAAGCCGACCTCGCGGCGGCGAAAGCGCGCCGCGACGAGGTGCGGCGAGAACTCGACCGCGTCCTGGAACAGGCTCGCGCGCTGGAGGCGGCGCACCGGGCCGAAGCATCCCGGGTCGAGCACGAACTGAAGGCGCTCGGAGAACCCGGAGCCACGCTGGGCGAAGCGCCGGACGGTAGCGCCGGGCTCGCCGACGTCACCGACGGGATGACACGGTTTTCCGAGCTGAGCAAGGAACTCGCCGCTTCGCTGGCCCGCGCTCCCGGCCCGGCGGTCACCCCGCCGTCCGGCGCCGTGGGCGCCTTCGCCGCGGCCGTCTCCCTGAGCGGCCGGTGAAACTGACCGCCGTCCCGGGGATCACCCCGGTCTCGCTGGCTTCGGTCGAACGGACCACGGCCGAACTGCACGCGCTCCTGATCCGCCTCCGCGGCCCGGACGCCGAACGTGACCTCGGCCTGGAGACCGCCGCGATCCAGGCCGCCGAACGCGCCCACGAACACCGTGCCGGCCTGCTGGCGATCGTCGAGCATCGCGACGCCGACCCGGCGTTGCTGCTCGCCGGGTCGATTCCCGTCGAACGTCCGCTGAGCACCGAGGCCGCGGCCGGCTTGAGCTGGGCCGCCGCCGAAAGCGCGCCGGGCATCCGCGAGGTCAGCACCGCGACGACGGCCCGGGGCTACCCGGTGGTGATCGTCGAGCGGATCGCCGTCGACGGGCCGGGCGCGCAGCTGCAAGCCGTCGTCCTCGACCCGGCGCGGCCGAGGGTCGCGGTGTTCACGCTGAGTTCGCCCGGCGGCCGAGGCTGGCTGGACGTGGCCGCGCTCGCGGGCGCGCTGGTCGCGGGAGTGGACCTCAGTGAGCCAGCGCGCGTTCCCTGAACTCCCGGGGTGTTTCCCCGACGGCCTTCCGGAAGGTGCGCGAGAAATGGGCCGCGCTGGTGAAACCGCAGTCTTTCGCGATCTCGGCGATCCCTCGCGCCGCCTTCGCCGGATCCGCCAGCAGGATTTTCGCCCGCTCGATCCGCAAACCCTTGATCCGCTCGGAAATCCCCTGACCGTCGTCGAACAGCTGGTAGAGCCGGCGACGCGAGATGTACAGGGCCTCGGCCACCTGGTCCGCGCCCAGCGACGGATCGGCGAGACGCTCGCGCATGTACCGCACGGCTTCGCGGCGACGGGTCGCGAGCGCGTCGGCGCGGTCGAGCTCCGCCCGCAGCACGCTGCGCAGCACCAGTTCCGCGAGCCCGCGCAGGTGATGGGCGAGGCCGTGCGGATCGAGCGCCTCGCTGACGGCGAGGACGTGGGCGATCGCGCTGGAGAACAACGCGCGCAGCGGGGCGTCGACGTCGACGGGCCGGAACATCAGCGGCCGCAACTCGTCGAAGGACAACGAGAGTTCCGCCGCCGGGACGGTGAGCATCACGACGCCCTGCCTGCCCGGCGTCTCTCCGCCGGGACCACCGACCGGCAGGACGTGCAGGACGCAACCCGCGAAGCCGAGCTTCGCCCCGTCCTCGGCCACCGCCCGCGGAACGGTGCAACGCAGGAGAAGCTGGATGCCGTCCGGGCCCGCCTTCCGGTCGCCGAGGATGGCCGCGCGGGCGGCGGCCGCGCCGGAGGCACGGACGATCAGCTGTCCGGTCGCGACTTCTGGTTCGGTCATGGGCACCGTTCGCGGATTCGTCGGGATTTCTCGTTCATCTTCATCGTCGGCTCGGTATCGTGCCCGCCGGGGTGGCGGCACTAGGGGAGAGGTGGCCATGGCGCGGCGTTCGGCGAGTACGGCGGGCATCGTCCTGTCGCAGCTGGAATTCGACCTGTTGTGGGCGGATTTCGGGAACGGCGGGGCACCTTATCCGCTCGACGTGCCCTCGCACGGCGAAACCCTGGAGGAACGGGACGAACTGGGCGAACGCGTCTTCGCCGGGCTCGCCGAAGCGGGTTTCGCCGACGGCGACGAACTCGACACCGGCATCGAGGACCTGTTCGTCCTGCTCGGCTCGCCCTCGCTGTCGGTGGACGCGCTGGTGCTCGGCGAACAGCCGTGGCGGATGCTCGCCGCGGTCCGGGGCGCCCATGGGGTGCTGGCGGTCCAGGACGAGAAGGACCTGGTGCTCGAACCGCTGCGCGCGGACGGGTTGATCACCACCGTCGGCCGGATGCTCGGCGACGGCGTGCCCGGTCCCGGTGACCAGCTCCGGTTGCCGCGATCGGCCTTTTCGGCCGCCATGGACGGTTTCGCAAGAGCGGGTTACGACGGATTCGAGCGCGCGCTCGCCGGAGCCGGGATCACCGGCCGGAGCGTGCGTCCCCTGGCGACGATGGTGACGTCGGCCCGCCACGGAGCCGGGCAGCTCGCGGTCAACGGCGTCCGCGGCCGGAGCCCGGTGCTCAGCTGGTTCGACACCGAAGCGGGCCGCTACGCCGTCACCCACGAAGACGTCGGCGGCGAACCGTGGGTGATGGTCACCCCGGCCGACGCCTCCTGGCTCGCCGCCCGCCTCGGCCCGATGATCGACGACGTCTCATGATCGCGAACGCCAGGCGGGCGAACCGAAATCCCCGGTGAGACCGTCCACAACGGACTCACCGGCGTCGAGCGCCGAGACGGTCGCCTCGGCGGCGAGCCGGAGCACCAGCGCGGAGAGCGCGCTCGCGCCCGAGGTCAGCGCGCCGGGCTCGAACCGCAGCCCGACCGGCTTCCCGTACAGGTCGACGGTGACGGTCACGCCGTCCGCGCTCGCCTCCCCGGTCACCGCGGCCAAGCGGCCGGTGTAGTCCGTGTCCGGGGCCTCGGCGTCTTCGAGCAGCTGCTCGACACTGCGTTCGTCGATCACTGGACCCTCCAGGTCTCCGGGGTCGTCTCTTCGATCGCCTCGGCCAGTTCGGCGTTCGTCCCGAGCCCCAGCGACTCCGCGTCGTCCAGTTCGAGCCGCCGGCTCGCCTGTGCCGCCGCCCGGTCCACCAGACCGAGGATCCGCCGGGAGAGCTCCTGCGGGCCGAGCCGTAGCGCGGCCTCCTCGATCCGCAAGGCCCGCAGCGCCCCGCCCGGTTCGACCTCGACCGCGGCCACGCGATCGCGTGCCTTCCCGGTGATCACGGGCGCACCCCGCCGTAGAAGGTGGAGCCGGACAGCGTGTGCGTGTTGCGGCGCACGGCGTCGCCCGAGTTGCCCTCGATCAGCGTCACCTTGTTCCCTTCCACCTTCTCCACGATGCCGATGTGGGTGCTCGTCGACGGGCTCTGCGGTCCGGTCCCGAACAGCAGCACATCGCCCGGTTTGGCGTCGTGCAGAGAGGTGCGGCCGTACGCCTTGCCGTTGCGCTGCCCCCAGCGGTAGACGTCGCCGGTGAACGGCAGGACCGGGATGTCCACCCCGGCCTTGCGCCACATCGCGGTCGCGAACGACGAGCACCACGCCGCCGTCGGCCCGTACGGGTTGCGGTTGCTGCCGGGAGGGTTCTCCCGTGTGCCGAGCTCCTCGCGCGCCGCGGAAACCACCTTCTGGCCGCGAGACCTCGCCTTGCTCGTGGTGGTCCGATCCGGCTCGCCGTGTCCGGAGTCGTGGTGCTCCCGGACCTTGCGGTCGGCGACGCCGTCGTGCCGGAGGTCCTTGCGCAGGCTCCGCAGCTTCCCGGCGGCGTCGGTGAGTTCGCCGTTCACCTTCCGCAGGGTCGCGGCCGACTGTTTCGTGTAGCGCGGGGCGAGATCGGCGGCCGCGGCGATCGCGGTGGCCATCGCGGCACGCGAGCCCACGGCGGTGGCGTCGTCGAGGAGTTTCTTCGCCTTGGCGATGTATTCGTCGGCGAGCCGCTGGACCGCGGTATGCCCGCCGTCCACAGTGGACGTCACGCGGGCGACGACCCGTTCGGCCTCGGTACTGGCGTCGGCGGTGAGGCGGATGTCCTTGCGCAGCCGGGCCGTGGTGCGCTCGAACTCCTCCGAAGCCTTGCCCTCCCAGTGACCGAGGACGACGTCGGTCTCCTTCTTGTGCGCGTCGTGCTGGTCGTGCAGGGTCTTCGAGACCTGGTGCAGGGCGAACTGGACGCGGGCGGCGTCCTCGGCCTTGCCCGCGAGCTTGTTCCGGTGCGCCAGGATGTCCGCGGCGAAGTGCCGGGCGGTGGCGAGGGTGTCCATCGAGGTCTCCAGCGTTTTCAGGCGAGCCGGTGCAGCGTCGCGGCGGACGAGGAATCGCGATCGTGGTAGGCCTTGCGCGCCTGGGCGGCCGCGTCCGCGAGCCGGTCGGCGGAGCCGCCGACGGCCTTGACCTGGCTCTGCAGGGCGGCACCGAAATCGCCGAGCGCGTCGGCGAACCCGGATTCCTCGCCGATCCTGCCGAAGCTGTCGCCGGCGATCGATCGGACGTCCTTGACCTGGTCGGCCGAGGCGGAGGTGAGCGCGTCGCCGACTCGCCGGGTGCGCCGCACGAAGCCGTCCAGTGTCCGCCCGTCGACCCGGATCCGCCCGAGTCCGGCCCCTCCGCCGGTGGGCTTGCCGTGGTGTTTTCGCACGGCGCCGGCCGCTTTGCGGGCCGCGGGAAGGTGCCGCCGGTACGCGCCGTTCGTGTAGGTCGACCACGGTGTCCACGAGCGGCCGTCGTCCGAGATCTTGTTGGCCGCCTTGGCGTTGGTGGCGGCGTCGAACAGTTCGGCGTTCGAGTCGAGGCCGAACTGCCTGCGCCGTTCCGGCCCCATCGCGCCCAGCATGTTGATCTGCCAGAGCCCGTAGGAGTCGTCGGGCGGAGTGGCGTTGTGGGCGCGGGTGTCGCCGCCGGATTCGGCGAGCGCGACCGCCACCGCCGTGGTCAGCCCGTCGCCGCGAAAGCCGGCGTCGTAGGCGTGCCGGGCGATCTGCTCCGGGGTCAGCTTGGTCATGAGACGAGCTTGACCGCCTGTGCATGCCGGAGGGAACCGGCGTTGCACGCGTGGACACGTGCGTTGCACAGGCGGTCGGCTCGGTCTAGCCGATCGGTTCGATCCAGATGTTGCGGAACCGCGGGTTCTCACCGGGGTCACCGTGATCCTGGAGCCGGATCGCGCCCGGCCCGGCGTTCTCCGGGTTGCTGTCGCCCGTCCCGCCGTCGATCTCCACGTCGTCGTGGACCACGACGCCGTTCCAGACCACCGTCACCCGGGCGTTGTCGGTCTTGTTCCCGGCGCCGTCGAACCGCGCGGCGCGGAAGGTGACGTCGTAGGTCTGCCAGGTCCCGGGAGCGGTCGCCATGTTCCGGTCAGGGGCCCGTTTCGAGTAGATCGCGCCCGCTTCGTTGTTCGCGAGCGTGGTGTCCCCGAACGATTCGAGCACTTGCAGTTCGTAGCGCTCCTGGAGGTAGATCCCGCTGTTGCCCCGCTGCTGTCCGGTGACCTCCGGCGGGTAGTTCGGCTCGTTCCACTCGGCGTGCAGCCGGAAGTCGCCGAACTGCTGCTTCGTGCGGATGTCGCCGCCGTTGGACTCCATCGCGCCGCCGGACACCGGCCAGGTCGCGGCTCCGCCCGCGCGTTTCTCCCAGGCGTTCAGATCGGTGCCCTTGAACAGCTGGACGCGCTGCGACTCGGTGAGGGTGAGGCTGTCGAGGTTGACGTTGCCCCCGTCGCCGGCGTCGTAGCGGTAGGAGATCGTGTTCGCCCCGGCTTTGAGGTCGAGCGTGTCGGGCTGCGTGTTCCAGGTGTCCCAGTTTCCGGTGCTGGCGAGCCGGACCTGTTTGACCTTCGTGCCATTGACGTAGACGGTCACGGATTTCGTCCCGGGAGCCGGATCCGGGCCGTTCGAGTACCGCAGCGCCGCGTTGTAGGCGCCGGTCTTGGGCGCGTTCACGGTGAACGTCGTCGCGGCGCCCTGGTTCCAGTAACCGTCGACGAACCCGGTACCCGTGTAGCCCTTGTGGTTCGTGTTCGTCGCGGCGCCACCGCTCAGCGCGGCCCGCTCGGCCTCGTAGGTCGTGCTCGCCGGCGGTCCGCCGACCAAGGAGTTCAGCGTGTACCAGGCCTCCGTGCTCCACAGCGCCGCACCGGACTCCGCGGCGAACGGACGCGGGGACCGGACGTGCACCACGTGGCCCGCCTTCAGGCCCGCCACCTGCAACGTGACCTTCTTGCGGTCGGGCGACAGGCTCGCGGAGGTGACGGACAGGGTCTGCTCGTCGACCTTCGGCCCGCCGTACGCGGGAGTGGGCTGGTAGCGCCACTGCTGCGCCTGGTATTTCGCCGCGAGGTTCTGCGCGGTCCCGGCCGACAGCGGCTGGGTGTACTCGAGTTCGAAGCCGCCCGCGACGGCCCGCATCGCGCGGATGTCGAAGGCGTTCGTGTCGTTGGGGGTCACCTTCTGCAGGCCGTAGGCGAGCTTGCCGGGCTGACCCCAGTTGCCGCCGCCGTCGATCCCGCCGGTGTAGATCGCGCCGTCGGGCCCGAGGCTGATCCGGCTCACGCCTGATTCGAGTCCTTGGGTGAGCCGGAAGACGGCACCCTGGTACTCGCCGTTGACCTTCTCCAGGAAGGCCCGCTGGAGCCCGCCGTAGGTCACGTCGCCGTACACCATCTGCCCGGCGAAGGGACCCTTCGAGAGCGTGACCATGTTGCTCGGCGAGTTCGCGATCTCGTTGTGCGGCAACCACAACACCGGCGCGGTGACCGGCTTCGCGTCGAACGGCCCCGGGGGATTGGTGTAGTGGTTGAAGAAGCGGTCCTGCTTGACCCGCACGAGTTTGTTCGCCGGCAGCCAGCCGCCCTGGTTGTCCGTGACGAAGACGTCTCCCTCCGGTCCCCAGCCGATGCCGTGCGGCGTGCGCAGCCCACCGGCGATGTAGGAGATCTGACCGGTCGCCTTGCTGACCTTGATCGTCGTGCCGCGGTTCGGCGCGGGCTGCGGATCGGTGGTGGCGCCGCCGTAGTTGATGGCCACGGAAAGGTTGGCGTAGAAGAAGCCGTCCTTGTACAGCAGCCCGAACGCGAACTCGTGGAAGTTGCCGCCGAACGGCCATGTGGCGACCGTGCGGTAGTCATCGGTCACTTCGTCGCCGTTGGTGTCGTTCAGTTCGACGAGCCGCGTCTTCTCCGAGACGTACAGCTTGCCCTCGACGTACTTGACGCCCATCGGTTCCTTGAGCCCGCTGGCGACGCGCTTGGTACGGACCTTGCTCGGATCGGTGTTCCCGCTGACGTTGCTCAGCAGGTGGACCTCCCCGAGGACCTTGTCGGAGCCGCCCCAGGTGGCGATGGCGAGCCGCCCGTCCGGCAGCCAGTCCATGCCGGTGACCTGCGGCTGGAACCCCTCGGGGCGCAGGTTGGTCAGCGTGAAGCCGGGGTGGACGGCGTTGAGGGGCAGGCCGTCACCGGGCGAGTCCGCGGCGCCCTCGCACTCCTTGCGCCCCGGCGAGGTCACCCGGACGACGTCGGCGTCGGTGCTGAGCACCGAAGTCGGCACGAGCGCGAAGCCGGCCGCGCCCGGTGGCCGCCATTCGAGGGTGATCTGCTGGTCGTTGGTGTTGTCGAAGTGGTCGATCCGCAGCGCGTGATAGCCCGTGCTCAGCTGGACCGAGCCGGTCGCCGGCGTCGCCCCGTGCAGACCGTCGTGGTTGACCACCATCTGACCGTCGATGCCGAGCCGGGAGCCGTCGTCGCTGGTCAGCCGGAATTCGTGCTGGCCCGCCGTGGCGATGTTGATGTTGGCGATGACCTCGGAGACGAACTGCTCGTTCAGCCCGAAGTCGCCCGTGCTCGTCCAGTTGATCGTCGGCATGAGCTTGTCGACGTTGGGGGTCTGGCCGGGTTTGATCGTGCAGAGCTTGGTGATCTCGCGCTGCAGGTCGTACGTGCGGAGCGTGACACCGGGTTGCTGGGGCGGGATGGCCGCTTCTGCCGGGGCTGTCACCAGCCCGGTCAGGCCCGTGACCAGCGCCAGCGAAGCGACGATGGACCGGTTGAAGCGCTTGCGGACAGACGGAAGCATCGTCGCTCCTCGGGTCGGCGGCGGAGCACCTCTGTGACGTCCGCTGAACCTAAGAGGACTTTCGTATCAAGTCAACGAAAGTATGTACAAGTCGGACGAAAGTTACCCCGAACGGCCGTGCGGCCTTGTCGGCACTTGCGTGGCGCCGCCCCTCTGGTTGAACGCGGCGCCACGTCGGTCCTGCTCGACCTACTCGTCGTGGTCGTCTTCGGCCTCCTTGTCCCAGTGCCGGGCTTGTGCTTTCAGGGATGCGGCGAAGTCGCGAAGTACCTCGGCGGTATATGGCCAGTCGTTCTCGACTCTGTCTGCCCAAGTCTTGTACTTCTCGGCGGAACTCCGTTCCCGCTGGCCGCCGTCGTAGACTCCGCGCGTACTGAACCCGGCGTTGTTGAACAGGCCGATCCCGAATCCGTCGCGTATGTCGTCGGCATCGTCGAGGTCGAGGACATCCCGAACCGCTTCCGCGGGCCACGCTCCGTCGTCGCCGAGGGGGCCTGCTGAGATGAGGGCGCCGATGGCCAGGTCGCCGCTACGCAGCATGTCGATGCCGCGCAGGAGTTCGCGAACCTGATGCAGCCACTCGAGCAAGCGGGGGCCGTCTACTTGGTCTCCATTCTGTCCAGGGATGCAGCGAAGACGTTGGCCTGTCATGTAGAACCCCATCGCGCGGGGATTTATCTTCTCTGTTGGCAGGTATCGGAACTTGTGCAGCTCGACGAACGCGATCGGATCATCCGCTATCCAGCTCAGTAGTGCGCGAGGTTGCCGGTTGTGAAGCAGGCTTGAGAATGCGATTTCCCAACTTGCTACTTCTTGCCTGGGGCACCCTGTGGCGTGTAGGTAGTTTACCAGCGCTTCGACTGCGTATGCGGTGTGAGCTGTTACTTGTGTCTCAGACTTGAGTAGTCCGGTAAATGCTGCGAAAATAATTTCAGGAGAAGGTTTCCAGTCGGTTGAGTTGTTGTGAGCGGCCATGGACAAGGCATCGATGGTAGCTTCATATCGCTCGCGTTTGAGTATCTCGACGAGGTATTCTTCGGTGCGTTCGTCGGGGAAGGGAAACGCCGGGGTGAGTTCCCAGAATTTAGTTGCAACGTCGGCCTCTTCGTGATCCAACTGTTCGAGGGTCAGGGAGACGGGCAATGCGAGAATGAATGCCGACCGCAGTGCGGGATCGTGGGGAACGGTACTTATCGCTTCGGTGGCCCAGGCGTGACCGTCTGCTGATGCGCGGCAGCGGATCCAGCCGTCCGCGAAGGGTTGACCCAGTCTGGCGAGCACCTCGTCGCGAACGGAATCTCCGGCGACCTGGGCGAGAGTCCAGCCGACGGTCTGGCCCGATTCACTCGACGCCGCGAGGCGAGCCAAGCCTTCGACGCCGTGTTGGTTCAACTCTGCTGAGACGACCTTCTGTCGGAGCGATTCGACGACGGCTTGGTGGGCGGTGTAGTCGGACAGGTCGACGTCAGGGATGCGGGGATGCCAGGTGAAGAGCCAAGCGTGCCTCGCGGGGTCGTGGGATGGTTCGATTCCTTCCAGGAAGGATGACAAACGATCGACTTCCTGTGCGGACAGGTGTCGGTATTCGGAATCCCCCATTTGCTCGTAATTGGCAATGTTCTTGGCTTGATTCCAAAGTTCTAGAGTGCTGTTCGGATCGAGGCTCGTGAAGTCGGTCGATTCGAGAGTGGAAAGAAGCTTCTCTCTGTAGGTCTGGGGGAAGATACTGATCTTCGAAAGATAGCTTATCCAACGGTTTGGGAATGATGTCAAATCTGACAGGATAGCGGAGAAGACCGTGTTCAGATAAACTTCGATCGCGCCCGAGGATGCTGGTTCGGTGCTGGCCCAGTCATGTCGAACGCGAGGTTGTTCCAGGGGAATTGTAAATTTCCTGTGATCCGTGAGATCATCCAGTAGTTGCCAGCCCACTTCGCCATTTTGTTTTCGTACCTGGTTGATGAGAGCCGGCCGCTTTTCGACTGGAATCGGACTCAGTGCCCGGTGTGAGAGCAAGGAGGTCAGGGTGTGAGAGGGGCGATTGCTCACTCGGCCACCGGGGTCGATGGCCGCCAGTTGAGCGACCAAGAGAGTGGCGGTCGCGCTGTGCTCGGGCGACCACGCGACAGTTTCCAGTGCCCAGAGCAGGCCAGTGTGCGCTGAGTGGCGGTACAGGGATCTTCCGTCGCCATCTTCGAACATCAGTCGCAGAAGTGGCTCCTGCCCGCGAAGTCCTGTCCTTACTGCGTCGAGGAAGATCCGTGGTGCGGCCTCGGCGAGCAGCGGAAGGACATCGTTGAGGGAGCGCCACCGCAGACCGGTCCGGTCGCTATTGGCCGCCTTCATGAGTTGATAAACAACGTCAGAGGCGTGATTCTCGGCAGGGCGCCCGGCGACAGGTGCTGTCCCGGCGTCCCCGAGTCGCGCCAGCCCATGGGCGAATCCCTGTCGCAGTTCATCGGACCATTGTCGACCTATGCCGTTGATCCCCGCGGTGGGTACTTCTGAGTCCGGGAGCATGAGTACCGGGTCGTTCTCTCCGAGAACCTCCCCGGCGGCCTCGGAAAACCGGCGTATGTCGGTGGCGGTGACCTGTGACATGAGTTGCGCCCACGCGTCATACGGATCTGCGAGTTGCCAGCGTGAACCGCTGCGGTGAATGAACGGGTCGCCGGAGAGCGCATTGGGCTCGGCGAACCGATCGACGACCGAATAGTCGTTACCGGCTACCTTGGCGACCATCTCGTGGTCGGCCTCGTTGGTGGTGGACCACCGGCTGACAAGGGACAGGGGTACCGCGATGGTCGAGTCTGGTGCGACTGACCAGGATGGGCGCCGGGCGTTCGGGCTCAGCCGTCGCGTGAGCGCCCGGTGGCTACGACGAAGCAGACCTGCGTATTCATCTGCCTGTCGTAAGGGCAAGCCCAAGGAGAGGAAGATGGAACGGGCCAGGTCTCGGGGTATTCTCGGCAGATTCAGGATTTCCTGGCGGTGGATAATCCCGTCGTGGGCGATGACGACATGCCGATCCTGCTGGTTCTGGCTGATCGAGATGCCATCGCCCGCGATGACCGCGGGGAACGACGGCGGGATTTTCGAGGCTTGTTCCCAGCCTGCCTGGGAGGTCACCAATACCGCCCTGTGCTGTGGGTTCTGGCTGTTCAGAACGGCTGCCACGAAGGTGGCGACTTCGTCGGTGGTCTGACCGCGAAGGCTGAGGAGTCCTGGCGGCCCCGACAGCCAGGAGTGTAGCCGCTCGACGATCTTCTCGCGGCCAAGCATGAAGAGGTCGGCGGGGAGTTCGGGATTGGTTAGCGAAGTTCGTGCACGATTCCATGCAGCCAGGTCTTCGATTCCCTCGAGAACGCCGATTCCGAGTTCTGGAGCGGCTTCGATCAACCGCTCGATCAGGCCAGGGATCGTGTGCCTGTCACGGTAGGTGATACGGATGTATTGGCGGTTGGCCAGTTCGGCGAGATCGGGCGGCAGCTCCTCCGCCTTGTACATCCTTTCCGTGTGCTCGAGGACAGGAATCACCGGCTTCCCATCCTTCAGTGCGGTGGCGATCTCCTTCCGGACCACATCATCTTCCTGTAACAACCGCTGGCCGAACTCGGACAGCCATTTGTCACCGATCACGACGATCATGGCCGAGCAGGTGTCGACGGCACCCCACATGATCGGTTCGTAGTCGTGCCCCAGGGGTATGGATGAGCTCGACCGAAAGACTTTGTCCTTGCCGAAGACCTCGCCGAGTTCCGCGGCCAGCCAGGCGGCCTTGTACTCGCCGTCGCCGACGCGAAAGTTGATGAAAACCATGAGGACGAGCTTGGCGTGGGGTGACCGATGGTTCAACGGTTTCCTGTTTCCAAGTCGACTGGATCATGAAGTCTGACGCTGTGGGGTCCCAGCGTTGGCGAAAGACGGAGAGATGCTTGTGATCTGGGTCGTGCTGCCTCGGATAGAGTTGTGATCGGCGCGAGGGGAGGACGGGTGACGACGGGATCAGGCGAGCCCCGGCTGCGTTCGGCCGTCCTTACCCAGGCCTGGGAAGGCCTCGACGGTGTCGAGGTCCTCTCGTCGGCCGACGGTGGACCGCTGACCCGGACGATCAAGAAGATCATCGACCCGCTGGTGATCCGCACGGCGGCGCGTCCCCGGCTCGGCCGTCCCGTGCTGGACCCGGCCGCGGCGGCGGAAGTGACGGAACTGCTCCTGGCCGACGCGGACAGGCTGCGCGCCACGGCCGCGTGGTTCGTCCACCTCAAACGCGGGCGCCGCGCCTTGCGCATCACGGCGGGCAACGTCCAGGACGTCTGCTTCCCGCTGGCCTACGAGCTGGCGACCGGTTTCGGCGCGCCCGGGCCGGAAGCGGCGGAGACGGCCGCGGCGGCGTTGCGTGATCTGCACGGCGAAGGCGGCGTGGCGGGCGTCGATCAGCTCTCCGGGTATCTCGCGGATCCCCGGATCGCGGCGGATCTCACCCGGGAACTGGAGCGCCGCTGGCACGCCGAGACCGCCCCGGACCAGGACATCGCACCACTGAAGTCCTTTGTGGACGAACTCTCCGATCCGGCATGGCGCGCGCTCGCCGGTTCGGCCGCCGGACACGCTTTCGGGCTCGCGCTGCGGCGATCGGACGGCGCCCGCGCCTTGAGCGGGACCGTGCGGGAGATCTCCGGGCTGCCCGCACCGGACCTCGGTCTCCAGCGCGGTGATCGCACCGCCGTCCCGCCTGTGAACCGGCGTGACGAGACCGGCGCCGAACTCCTCGAACGCAGCGTCGAACGGCGGGTGCGCGCGACCTTGCGCCGCCTTCCCCCGGACGAACGGGCTCCGGTCGCCGACCTCGTCGACGACGAACTGTCCCGGGTCGCCGCGGGATTCGGGCTGAGCGTTCCCGCGCTGGCCGCCTGCTTCGCGCTCGGAGTCGTGCTCGCGCCCGCGCTGCGGCCACTCGACGGTGCCGCTCCCGTCGGCGTCCCCGAGTTCGCGCGCCGGCTCAACGCCCAGGTCGCGCGGGAGGGCTACGTCCTCCACGCCCGCCGCGCCCTGGCCGGCGCCACACCGCTCACCCCGAGGCCCGACGCCGAACTCCTGCGGGATCTGCGCGAGTTCGCCAAGCAGTTCCTCAGCAGGCTGTGGGTCCGGCTGCACGGCTTCGACGTCCGCGGCGATCTGCCCGCCGACGCCGCCGACGTCCGCGACCTCGTCACCGGCGTGGTCCGTTCGACCTCGCTGGACCTGCGGACCAAGGTGCGCCGCGCGCTCGTGGCCCGCCTGCCGGATCTGGAGGCCGTCTCGTGACGCATCCGGTGCACATGCCTGTCGTCGCGGCGGACGGCGGCCTGATCCGGTTCACGCTCGCCGATCTGCTCACCGGCCGGACGACGTCGATGCGGCTCGAACTCGGTGACGCCGGAGCCGCCGAACCGTGGCTGACCAGGCTCGTGGGCGCCGAAACCAGCCTCGCCGTGCTCGGTCAGGGACAAGCGGAGCTTCCCGCCGGTCCGGAACTGGGCAGGCTCGCCTTGTTGCTGTGGCTGCGTCGCTGGTGGCCCGCGAGCCCGTCGCTCGGGGTGCCGTCGCTCGACCCGGCGTTACTGGACCTCGAAACGGCGGTCGCCACGGCCGACGTGGAGGACCTGGCCGAAGGCCTGCTCGACGGTTTCGAAGCGTCCCCGGCCGAGTTGTTCGACACGGCGATCGCGGACGGCGCGCTCCTGGCCGCCGCGCCGCCGGTCGCCGACGAGGTCCGACGACTGTGCGCGCGTCTCGCGTCCTGGTTCGACGACCAGGACGACGTCGTGCGCGCCGAAGCCGCGGCGGAAGTGTCGGCACGGTTGGAAAACGTGGCATCGAGTCAGCGCGCGTACGCGCTGGCCGCGGGCACCGATCCCCCGGTGCCGGGAGAGGGAGTGCTGGCGAGCGGACGGGCGAGCGTCGACTGGGCGCGGGTGCCGCCGGGGATCCTGGACGCCGCCGAGGACACGGTGACGTGGCGGATCGTCGCGGCCGCGGCCGGCAGCCGGCTCGAAGTCGAGGTCGGGGGCGCGTTCGCCGACGCCACGCTCACCGCGGTCGCGGCCCACGACGGCGAGCCGTTCGCGGAGGTGCCGCTGGCCTTGGGCGCCGGGCGGTTCACCGGCACGGTCGACGTGGACGACGACGCCGCCCGGCTCGCGGCAGGCGTCCACAGTGGACGGATCGCGCTGGTCGTCGGCGTCGCGGGTGAGGGCGTCGCCGGGACCACACCCGAAGACCGGGCGCAGGTGGTCGCGCTCGTGCGGGCGCGCCCGCCGGAGGCCAGGACGCTCGCCGAACGCGCGGCGGCCGCGTCCGACGACGAGGAGTTCTGACGTGCTTGTCGGCATGCCGCCGCCTCAGAACCCTCCGGACCGCTTGCTCCCGCCCGAGCTGAGCGCGGCCAGTTCGCACGGGTACAACTGTCGTTGTGTCGCGAGGTATTTCGGCCTCGACCCGGCTCCGTACGGTGTCCTGCCCGCGTGCTCGCTGTCCGAACGCCAGTACCGCAAGCTGCTCGTCGAAGCCGCCGAGGTCCAGGACCAGGCGAAGCAGCTCGCCGCGGTGCGGAACGTCGCCGGTGCGCACCGGAAGTACGCCCGGATGCGCGAGATCGCGCAGCGGCTCGACCGGACCGATCTCGAACTCGCCGCGGTCAGCGATCTGGCGACGGTCTGCTACTCCGCGGGCGACCTGCGCAACGCGAGGCAATGCGCGGAAGCCGTGCTCCACGTCTTCAAGGTGAGCACCGCCGCCATCGTCCACTTCGGTCAGTACGCCGAGGCGCGGATGATCGAAGGGTCCCGGGAGGTCGCCGAGCGCGTGCTGATCTCCCTGGCCACAGAAGAAGGCGACGTCGCCAAAGCGCGTGAGCTGATCGCCGGACAGCGCCGCCGGGCGGCGTTCCGCAAGGACGCGGGGCCGGAACAGTATCCGCCCGAGTTGCTCGACGTCCACGGCACCGACGAGATGGAGCTGCGGATCTTCGACGTGCGCGTCCAGATCGCCGCTGGGGATCTGGCGGGCGCGAGGGCCGCGCTCGACGAGATCCTCGCGGCACTGGAGGTCCTCGCGGAGGTCGACGAGATCCGCGAGCGGGTCACGCACCAGCAGACCATGGCCAGGGCCGAACGCGCCCGGATCCGCCAGGCGGGTGGTGAGGACGCGGACGCGCGGGCCGATCTGCTGAGGCTGAGCGCCCGGCACACGGGCGGTCCGATGGCCGCGAAGGCCGACATCGGGCTGGCTGAGTCCCGCGCACTGGCCGGCGATCTTCCCGGTGCGGTCGCCACGATCGTCGCCGCCCGTGACGCGCTCGCGGCGGCGGGCTTGACCGGCGACGTCGCGGAGGCGAGCCACGCGCTGGGCATGTTGTTGCTGCACACGGGGGACGTCTCGCAGGCCAGGGACCAGTTCGAGCACGCGAGGACGATCCGGACGGCGAACGGCGACGTCCCGGGCCTCCGACTCGTCGACACGGCGCTCGCCCGTTGCGCGGCCGCGGAAGGCGACTGGACGACGGCTGCGCACCACGCGACGCGCGCCAGGGAATCGGCGCGGACGTCGGGTGACTGGCCGGACCGCCTGCACACGGATTTCGTGGCCGCGACGATCGGGTTCGCCCGCGGGGAGGACCCGCGCACGGTGCTGGACCTGCTGCTCCCGCTGACGCTCGCGGCGGCGGAGTACCGGTTCGAGTTCGTGTCTCCGCAGGCGCGCACGGCCTGGGCGCAGGACATCGCGGCCCCGACGATGGGACTGGCGCTGACGTTGCTGGCCCGGCTGGGTGAGCGGAGACTGGCGGCCGAGCTGATCGAGCGCGTTTGCGCGGTCGGGGCGTACACGGGGGTCGAGGGGCCGTCGCTCGACCTGACCGGGAAACTGCCGGCCCTCGAAGTGCTCTCGTCCACAGAGGACGCTCGCCTTCCCTTGGCGGCACTGGGTTCCGTCACGGCGTCGCTTCCGCTCCGGCTCGCCCCGCCACCCTCCCTGCGCTGGTCGCCGTCGTCCCGGATGGAGCTGGACCGATGGCTCGACGTCGCCGCCGAGCGGTACCGGCTTCCCCTTCCGGCCACCGAAACCGTCGAGACCTGGCCCGCCGCCCGCCAGGGCCGCGAAACCTTCCTCCTGCGCTTCGCCGACGCCGGGCACACGTTCCTCACCTGGCGGACCACCGGGGACCTCGACACCGTCCACACCCATCCGATCGAGTCCGCCCTCGTCGGGACCGCCCGCCAATTCCTGGACGCCGCCTCCCCGACACCCCACGAGGGCGAGAGCGTGGCCGACGCCGTCCGGCGTTCGCTGGGCGAAGACGCGTTCGGCGGCTTCGCCGGTGAACAACGGCTGGCCCGCGTCCTCGCTCTCAATCTCCTGCCCGCGGACCTGGTCGAACGGCTCCGGAGTGCGGCCGCCGACGGGAATCGCCCGCTCCTGCGCGTCCAGCCGTCGCCGAGTCTCGCCGGTGTCCCATGGGGACTGCTGGCGCTGCCCGACCGGCGGGCCGATCACGTGCTCGAGATCGACGAGATCAGCAGCTGTTTCGACGGCGACGAGCGCGTCCTCGACGTCGCCGACGTCTCCTTGCTCGCCCCGGCCGCCATCCCGCGCCGTCCGCCCGCCGCGGACGGTCCGCCGGTCTACCTGCTCGACCCGCGCATCCCCGGCCAGAGCGCCTTCGGCGAACTGGGTTCGGTGCTCGGCAAGCAGGACGCGTCGTCGCCGCTGATCCGCCATCTGGACGCGCGGCTCGCCGACGGGCCGGTCCTGCCCGCCGCCGCGCGCGGGCTCGACCTGGTCCGCCGTACCGACACCGACCGCCGTCTGCTCGCCGAACTCCTGGCGCGGCCCTGTTCGCGGCTGGTGTTCGTGGGACACGTCAGCCGCGTGCGCGACGAATACGGCGCGCAGACCGCGCTGCACCTGTCCTGTTCGGCCGATCTCCCCGGCACGGCCGCCCCGATCGGCCCGCACCGCCCGTTCACCGCCGCCGACCTCGCACTGTCCGAAGTGGACACCATGCCCGCGCGGGTGGCGCTGATCGGCTGCGCGAGCGCGGGCGATTTCGGCCTGGCCGAACCGTTCGGCGTGCTGCTCGCCGCCGTCGCGGCCGGAGCGGGACTCGTCGCCGCCACGGTCTGGGCGCTGCCGACGTCGGCCGCCGTGCCCGGTTCGGACCCGATGTCCGAGCTGGTCATCGCCGTCGACACCGCCCTCGCCGGTGAGGATCCGGTCGGCGAGCTCTGCGCGTGGCAGCGGACCCGGCTCGCCCGCTGGCGCGAGAAGCCCGAACCCGCGTCGTCACCGGTCTTCTGGGCGCCTCTGACCTGCCTCGACGCGACCGACGACGGGAAAACCTGGGTTCGGTAGCGGGACGGCCCGCCGAAGCTGTGTCCATCGAGAACGACACAGCGAAAGGCGGCACCCGATGTTCAAGAAGATCCGCGACAAGATCAACGACGCGACCCAGCAGGGCATGGCGCGCGGACAGCAGGACTTCCAGCGGCACGCCGAGCAGTTCCGGCAGGCCGCCGCCGCGCAGGGGCACGACATCACCCCGCAGCTGCCGACGCCGCAGCTGGCCGCGCAGGCCTTCCGGAACCTCAACGCCGACCCGGACATGGCAGCGTTCCTGGCGCTGCCGATGGACGAGCAGCTCAGTCAGCAGCGGGAACTGCAGGCCTACGGCACCGAACTGCGGCGGCTCTACGACACCTGCGAGCCCGCCACCCTGGTGATCCGCGAACTGGAGCCGACCGGCCGGAAGATCGCCGGGCAGGCGCAGTACACCGCGACGCTCGAGGTCACCCGCGCCGACGGCGCCACCTACGGGACCGTGACCACGCTGATCGCGCCGCTGGCGACGATCCAGCAGTACGCGCCCGGTACCCGCCACGAGGCCCGCGTCGACCCCGCCGACCCGGCGAAGGTCGCCGTCTTCGGCCCGATCGGTTAGGGGGCGAAGATGTTCCCCTCGTTCGAATTCGGCCTGCCGGAAGACCCCCGGCAGGCCCGCCGTCCCGGCCTGCGCCTGTGGCTGCTCGGCGTGCCGACGACGCTCGCCTGGGCGGTCACGGGCTGGTCCGGCGCCCTCGGGCTGCTGGACGGCTTCCGGCTGATGTCGCTGAACCGCGTCGACGCGTGGGGGGCCGACGCGGGCCCGGCGGTCTCCCTCGTCCTGCTCTTCAGTGTCGCGATCACGATCGCTTCGTCGCTCGGGTTCGCGATGCTGTGGAGCGGCGGGATGTCGCTGCGCGGGATGGGTGTCGGCTTCCGGGCGAGCAGCCTGGCCGCGTCGCTCGGTATCGCGGTGGGCACCGGCGTCGCGATCCCGTCGTGGACACCGCCCGAGTCGGTCGGGAAACGGTTGCCGTTCGGCGACGGCGCGGCCGAGCAATGGACCGACGTCGACTGGGTCGTCTACTACGAGCCGTATCTTGTACCGGCGGTGGCCGGCGTGACGGCGCTGGTCATGATCATGGTGCTGGGGCGGGCGTTCGTCGCCAAGGCGGAGGCGGACGACCGGGCACAGGCGCTGACCCAGACCGGCGTCCAGGTGATGGGGCAGGTCGTCGGCGTCGAGTTCACGAACGTCTGGGTGATGGGGAATCCCCGGTTCACCGTGCAGGTCCGGTTCCCCACGGAAGCGGGGGAGCGGACGGTCGTGACCACGATGATCACCCCGCCGCTCCAGGCCCCGGCCAGGGGTTCGACGGTGAAGGTCACCTACGACCCGCGGAACCCCGACACGGTCCAGGTGGACCCCGATCCCGCTGATCGGGCCGCCGGCGGGAACCTCGGTGCCTTCCTGCCACCGCTGTTCTGACCGCCCTCTACACTCCCGCGGATGGACGAACAGACGGCAGAGGTGTCCACCGCGCAAGCGGTCCGTAAAGCGATGATCCGGCTGGTCCCGTTCCTCGGGCTGCTCTATCTGCTCAACTATCTCGACCGGGTCAACGTCGGGTTCGCGGCGCTCACCATGAACGCCGATCTCGGCATCAGTTCGGCCGCCTACGGCCTCGGCGCCGGCCTGTTCTTCGTCGGGTACTTCTTCTTCGAGGTGCCCAGCAACGTCATCCTGCACAAGGTCGGCGCCCGGATCTGGATCGCGCGGATCATGGTCACCTGGGGCATCGTCGCCTCGGCGACCGCGTTCATCCAGGGCGAGGTCAGCTTCTACATCGTGCGGGTGCTGCTCGGCATCGCCGAGGCCGGGTTCTTCCCCGGCATCATCCTGTACCTGACCTACTGGTTCCCGAGGAAGGTGCGGGCCAAGATCGTCGCGCTGTTCTTCCTCGCGGTGCCGCTGTCGTCGGTCGTCGGCAGCCCGATCTCCGCACTGCTCATCCAGAACGGCGAAGGGGTCTTCGGCTTCGACGCGGGCTGGCGCTTCATGTTCTTCGCCGAGGGCGTGCCTTCGATCCTGCTCGGCGTCGCGGTGTTCTTCCTGCTGCCGAACAAGCCGAAGGACGCGAAGTGGCTGACACCGGGCGAGCGCACCTCGTTGCAGTCGACCCTCGACGCGGAGGACACCCAAGCGGTCTCCCACGAGGTGAGCACCCGATCGGCGCTGACCGATCCGCGCGTGCTCGCGCTGAGCGCCGTCTACTTCGGAGTCATCTTCGGCCTCTACGTGCTGGCGTTCTTCCTCCCCCAGGTGATCAAGGACTTCCAGCAGCAGTTCCAGACCAAATACACCATCGTCGAGATCGGGCTCATCACGGCGGTTCCCTACGCGATCGCCGCCGTCGCCATGGTGCTGTGGGCCAGGCATTCGGACCGCACCGGCGAACGGGCCGGGCATGTCGCCATCTCCGCGTTCGTCGGCGCGGTCTCGATCGCCGCCGCGCTGTACCTGGGTTCGCCGCTGCTGGTGATGGCCGCGGTGACCCTCTGCGCGATCGGTGTGTTCACCGCTGTCCCGGTGTTCTGGCAGTTGCCCAACGCCTTCCTCACCGGGGTCGGCGCCGCCGCCGGGATCGGCCTGATCAACTCGTTCGGCAACCTCTCGGGTTTCGTGGGCCCCTATCTCGTCGGCTGGCTGCAGGGACTGACCGGCAGCTTCCGCCCCGGCATGTGGTCCGTCGCGTTCTTCATGGCGATGGCGGGCGTCATCGCGTTGTTCTTCCGCCGCAAGGAGAAGAACGCCGTCAAGTGAGGTGGTCGAAGTCGCCCGAGACCCACCGGATGTGGGTCTCGGCGCTTCGGCGCACCACCGCGCGGGCGTCGCGGTCGATGGTGTCGCCGCCGAGGGTGTAGAGCCGGTCGACGATGCGGCGGACCACAGCCGCGGACATCGGGATGTGCTTGGGGAAGTTGCGCTGGAACGACACCCAGTCCGGCGCGAGCCCGCCGCTGATCGTGTCGCCGAGCCGAACGAGTTCGCGGCCCGGCAACGGTCCGGCGTGCTCGTCCCAGAACTCGAACGCCGGATCGGGTGCGGGCAGCCATTCGCGATCGCGTTCGTTGACCAGTACCGGGATCCCGCCCAGTGCGCGGCTCCAGCTAGCCGCGCGCCGAGGTCACCGGCTTCTTCGATGCCGACTTCGCTCCGGTCGAGGACGCATCGGGATGTTCGATACCGCACCTGTCGCAGATCCACATGAGCGCCAGCTTGCGACCTCCAGTGCGCTGGAGGTCAAGACGCGTCTTCCCCCGGCTCGGTGAGCCGGGGGAAGACGGGGGTCAGCTGACGGTCGTCTTGCCGAGGACAGCGTCCTGGTCCGGCGGGTCGAGCGTGAGCTGCACGTCGAACTCGCCGAGCGAGCTGTCGGTCTTGATGTGCGAGGTCGCCGCGGCGTCCACGCTGCTGGTCGCCTCACCGGCGGGGGTTCCCGCCGGGATGGTGAAGTCGACCTTGCCCTCCGCGGAGAACTTCAGCGAGCCTTCGGCGGGCACCTCGGTGTCCGGGATCGGCAGCTCGATGGGGATCGACACCTTCTGCTCGCCCAGCGCGACGTTCACCTTCGAACTGATCGTGCCGGAGAGCTTCTTGGCGCCGACCAGCCGGAGCCCGTCGCCCGCGGCCTGGCCGGAATCGACGTCGAGGGTGAACGGCACCGAAATCGGCGTTCCGGCCTGGGCGATCGCCGGGATTTCCGCCTTCACGACCACCGCCACCTGCTGGTCGCCGATGATGGGGAAGCCGCCCTTGTACGTGAGATTCTTTTCGACGGCGGCCGCGGTTCCGGCCGCGGTGAGCATCACGGTTCCGGCGACCGCCGCCGCGATCCCGGCGGCGCAGAACCGGCGAACACCCTTTCGCACCAGGGTTTCCGTCATGTCAGGTCCTTTCGTCGTTGAATGGGCTCGATCCCGAATCTAGGTGGAAAGTCACCAACGAGGAAAGGGAAACGGCTCTCGCGTTTTCTTTACGCGTTGATCTTGTCACGTGTATGCGGAATTGCGCGATCGGCAATTGTCATTCGAAGGAGGAAAGGGGAATCGGCCGCCGATTTCTTGTCACCCGGGTGACAGGTGCTCGGCCGGCGAGGCGAAGGACTAGGGTCTTGGGCGTGACCGAACGACCCGAGCCGTGGCACCTCCGGACCCGCCGGTTCCTGCGGGCGACGGACCAGCGCGGCGAACTGGTGCGCGGGGCTCGGTTCCTCCGGGGTCTCGTCCCGGGGGAGAACGACCCGCTGACGCCCGCGACGGGCCGCTCGTCCGACAGGCTCGCGCGGCTGCTCACCGAGGCGGGCGCCGACCGGCCCAGCGCCACCCGTGAGCTGGGGCTGGCCGCGGTCCAGGCCTGGCAGGCCGTCCGGCGGTCCGGCGCCCGGCCGATGTCCGCGGAGGGCATCACGGTGCTGTTCACGGATCTGGTCGGCTTCTCGACCTGGGCACTGCGGGCCGGTGACGAGCGCGTGCTGGAACTCCTGCGTTCGGTCTCCAAGGTGACCGAGTCGGTCGTCACCGGGCACCGCGGCAGCATCGTCAAAGGGCTCGGTGACGGCGTGATGGCCGTGTTCGCCGACCCGGACGAGGCGGTGAACGCCGCTTACGAGACCTGTTCGGCCGTGGGCGTCATCAAGGCCGAGGGCTACCTGCCGCATCTGCGCGCGGGGCTGCATCGAGGGAATCCGCAGCGGGTCGGCAACGACTACCTCGGTGTCGACGTCAACATCGCGGCCAGGATCATGGCCGCCGCGGACGGCGACGAGGTGCTGGCCAGCGCCAGCGTCGTCGAACAACTCGACCAGGACGCCTTCACCGTGCGCCCGCGCCGGAACTTCCGGGCCAAGGGGACACCCAGGGACCTGCGGGTGTTCCGGGTCGTTCCCCGCTACACGGCCGGCGGCTGACTGTCCCCTGGATCACCTTCGCTTGCCTGCCCCTCTATGTTCGTAGAGGCTTCCTCTATGGACATAGAGCTGGACTCCGGTCAGGCCGTCGTCGCGGCCAGGCTGGACGAGGTCACGCGCCGCGAGCGCGGTGTCTATCTGTGGGGTCCCGTCGGGCGCGGCAAGACGATGCTGCTCGACGCGTTCCATGCCGCCGCGCCCGTCCGCAAGAGCAGATGGCATCTGCATCACCTGCTCGCGCATTTGCAGTCCACCGCGCACGAACTGGGCGGCATCGACCGGGCCGTCGCCGCCGTGCTGGACCGGTGCGCGCTGGTGTGTGTCGACGAGTTCCACTTGCACGACATCGGCGACGCGAAGCTGCTGGAACGACTGCTCAACACGGTGTTCGCGCGCGAGATCACGCTGGTCGCGACGTCGAACTATCCGCCGGAGGGCCTGCTGCCGGATCCGCTCTTCCACGACAAGATCGAGGCCGTCGTGACCGCTCTGCGAGCACACGTCGACGTCGTGCACCTCGACGGCGAGACGGACTATCGCCGTCCTGGGAGCAGGCCTGGCCGGTTCGTCGTCGGCATGCCGGAGGTGGCGACGGCGGGTGTCACGTTCGGTTTCGATCAGCTCTGCGCGACCACGGAACTGTCCACCCGGGACTACCTCGACCTGGCCGCGCGCCACCGCCGGTTGACCATCACCGGCGTGCCGCCGCTGAGATCGGCGGGCGCCGACGCCACGATGCGGTTCCGCGTCCTGATCGACATCCTCGTCGACGCGGGCGTCGAACTGAACGTCCACGCGCGGGCGTCGGTGGACGAACTCTTCCGCGATCCGCCCGCAGTCCCGGACCTCGACCGGATCCGGAGCAGGCTCACCGCGTTGTCCGAGGGAAAGGTCCGTTGTGGAGCGAACTGACCGGCGGACCCTCATCGCCGAGGCCGCGACCGCGATCCTCGCGTCCGAAGGAATCCGCGGCCTGACGCACAACGCCGTCGACGTCCGGCTGGACCTGCCGCGCGGCTCGACGTCGTACTACTTCCGCACACGCCAGGCGTTGCTGGAAGCGGTGGTCCGGCATATCTCGGACACGTCGGCACACCGCTTCCAGCTGACCGGCCTGGCGCACACCGCCGTCGGCGGCCGGACCGCCGCGGCGAACGCGATGGCGGCCTGGCTCGACGATCTCCTGGTCGGCCGCCGCCATCACGTCACCGCCCGCTACGCGCTGGCGATCGAACTCTCCGGCTTCCCCGAACTCCACGCGGTCCTCGCGCGTGCACTGTTTTCCCGCGAGCACGCGACACGGCTGTGTGAAGCTCTCGGCGCGTCCGATCCCGAGACCGCGAGCGCGGACCTCGTCAGCCTGATCGAAGGGCTGCTGTTCGACCGCTTCGCCGGCGCGCGCTCGCTCGACGGCGTCGAGGCGGGCACGCCGGCCAGCGTCGGACAGTTCGCCAGGCCGCTGGCGGTCTACCTGCGGGGGATGCCCTAGCCGGGCATGTCCGAAGGCTGCGAGTCGAGCCCGGCCCGGGGCTTCGACCAGGCGCCGCGCGTGAAGTCCGGCATCGCGACCGGCTTCCCGCCGCGGGCCAGCGAGATCACGCTCAACGGCACGGGGGAGCACCACGCCGCGGAGTCGTAGACGTCGATGTCCGGGACGAGCCCGGCGCGCAGCTGCTGCACGATCCGCCACTGCAGCACGTAGTCCATACCGCCGTGACCGCCGAGGTTCGGGTCGTCCTTGAGCTTCTTCCACAGCCAGTGGTCGTGCTGCTCGCGGTACGGTTTGAAGTCCTTCCACGCGTGCCCGCCGTGGTCGGGTTCGAGGTAGATCCGCTCGGGGTAGTCCTCCACGATGCCGCGGCTGCCCGCGAGGCTGTTGATGCGGCTGTACGGACGCGGCGAGCTGACGTCGTGCTCCGCGCGGATGATCCGGCCCTGCTCGGTCTCGATCAGGCAGGTCACCAGGTCGCCGTTGATGTAGGTCTCTTTCCACGACGGGTGGCCCGGCGGCATGTGGCGCTTCCGGTAGTCGGCGAGCCCCTTCGGCTCGGTCGCCGTGGCGCGCAGCGTGGCGAACCGGTCGCCGCGGTTGACGTCCATGCAGGCGGCGATCGGGGCGAGACCGTGCATCGGGTAGAAGCTCGCGGTGCTGCGGGTGTGCCACTTCCGGCGCCACGCGTCGGTGTAGTACGTGTCGGAGAACAGCAGTTCGCGCAGGTCGTGCAGGTAGCCGCCGTGCCCGTTGGTGACTTCGCCGAAGACGCCCGCGTGCGCCATCTTGAGGATCGCGAGCTCGTTGCGGCCGTAGCTGCAGTTCTCGGCGAGGAACAGGTGCTTGCGGGTCTGCTCGCTGGTGTTGACGAGGTCCCACAGCTGGTCGAGCTCGGTGGCGATGGGCAGTTCGACGCCGACGTGCTTGCCCGCCAGCAGCGCGGCCTTGCCCTGCGGATAGTGGAACTCCCACGGGGTGGCGATGTAGACGAGGTCGATGTCGTCGCGGGCGAGCATCTTCTTGAAGGCGTCGGCGGATCCGCCGTACTCGGCCGGGCGTGGACGCCCGTCGGCGGCGAGCTTGTCCGCGGCGGCCTTCGCGCGCTCGGCGCGGATGTCGCAGACCGCGGTGACCGCGGCGCCCGGGACGGCGCTCCACCCGCCGATCATGGACATCCCGCGGTTGCCGAGCCCGATCATGCCGATCCGGACGGTCTGGTGCCGTTCGAAGGGCACCCCGATCATGCTGCGCTGACCAGGCCGGCGGGGCGCGCTTTCCGCTCCGGTGGCCTCTTCCGCGGCGGTGGCGCTCGTCGGGATCGCGGCGAGCGCCCCGGCGGCGAGCGCGCCGCCGAACAGGGTCCGCCGGGAGACAGAGGGCAGGTCGGCCATGAAGAACACTCCTTCGTGTCGCCTTCGGTTGCCCGACTGTGTCCAATCGCCGCCAGATATGTCAAGAGATGCGTCAAAGTGAGCACAAAACTGCACTAATGCGCAGTTTGACTGTGTGTTCATCGCCGCTTCGCGCAACCCGGGTGCGCGCGGCACCCGGGTCACGCGTGGGTTCAGCGACGGATCAGCACCTGGTCGATGGACTTGCGCACCAGGTTCGGCACCACGCAGTCGTCCGCCGGATAGCCGACCGGGATGACCGCGAACGCCTTCTCGTTCTGCGGCCGATCGAGCAGCTCGCCGAGGAACCGCATCGGCGACGGCGTATGCGTCAACGCGGCCAGCCCGGACAGATGCAACGCCGTGAGCAGCATGCCGACCGCGATGCCCACCGACTCGTCGACGTAGTAGTGCTTGTGCTTGGTGCCGTCTTCGTCGAGGAAGTAGCGCTGCTGGAAGACGACGATGAGGTACGGGGCGTCGGTGAGGTGGGTCTTGACGGCGTCGGTGCCCAGCGGGCGCAAGGCGGACAGCCACTCCTCGCCGAGCCTGCCCTCGTAGGAAACGCGTTCCTCCTCTTCGGCGGCGTCGCGGATCCGCTGTTTGGTCGCGTCGTCCTTGATGAGCGCGAACGTCCACGGCTGCTGATGCGCTCCGCTGGGCGCGGTCGAGGCCACCGCGATGGCGTCGACGAGCACCTGCTCGGGTACCGGGTCGGTCGAGAACATCCGCACGGTGCGGCGGGTGTCCATGCGGCGGCGCAGATCGGCGGCGGTGGCCAGCGATTCTTCCGCGGAAAGGCGGGCTGGGCGGTAGGGCACCGGCTCGAAGGGGTCGCCGTAGGTCGGGGTCCACTGTGCTGCGGTCATGGTGCCGATTCTGGCGTGATCGGTGCCTGATCCGGAACCCTCGAGTTCGGGTTATGTCCCCAGGGTTATGCCGCCATTCGTCTCAAGTGGACGGACACTGACCGGGCCATTCGGCTTGCGCCGACATCGACCGCATGGCCCGCATACCTGGAGCAAACACCTAACGGTGATCGAAACGGAAAGATAGGTACCTTCCACCCGACTTTCGAAGGTGTCCGATTTCCCCTGCCGCGTCCCAGAATCAGCCCATCCTTCCCTCGGTACGCGGCCCTGTTCCACGCCGCAGAAATGAGTCGGAACCATGCGACTGCGCTCATTCGCCCTGATCGCCGGCACCGCCTTCGCTGCGATGCTCGGCGTGACCGCCCCCGTGGCGTCCGCCGCGGAACCGTCCTCCGGCGTCCAGCCGATGATCATCGGCGGCCAGAACGCGTCGAGCGGCCCCTGGGCGGCCAGACTCTTCGCCAACGGCCGGCAAACGTGTACCTCGACGATCATCGCGCCGCAGTACATCCTGACCGCGAAGCACTGTGTGGCCGGCGGCGGGACGTTCACCTTCCGGATCGGCAGCCTCGACCAGCAGAGCGGTGGCACCATGGCCACCGGCTCGACCGTGACCCGCCACGCGAGCGCGGACCTCGCGATCGTGAAGCTGACGACGTCCGTCAACGCCACCTACTCGCCGCTGGGCACCACCGCCAGCGTCTCGAACGGGCAGACCGTGCAGGTCTACGGCTGGGGCGCCACCAGCCAGTGCGGCTCGGAGATCAACTGTCAGTCGCGCTACCTGAAGGTCGCGAACGTGCGGGTCACGTCCGTCTCGTGCCGTGACTACAACGGCGGCGTCGCGGTGTGCGCGAGCCGCGGCGACGGCATCACCGCCGGCGGGGACTCGGGTGGCCCGATGTTCGCTTCCGGCCAGCAGGTCGGCGTCGCGTCGACGAGTGACCGGCAGACGACGACCGCTTACACGAACATCACGCGGTACCGGCCCTGGATCCAGCAGGTGGCCGGCGTCTGATCCTTGGGTTGCAACTGGGCCTTCCTCGGCGCTTGCTGAGGAAGGCCCAGTCTTCGTGTTGTCTGCCCTGCTAGAGGTAGTTGTTGAATCAGGCGCGTAACATGCCGTGCCCAGCCTCGCCATTTGTGCACGCCACGGTGTGCACACCTGGCAAAGTCAGGCGAGGCCGGCGATTTTCGATACGAGGTCGGCGGGCCTCGGCAGCGTCGCGATCTCGTCGGCCACCTCGGAGGCGGCCCGGCCCAGTCCCGGGTCGGTGAGCAGGCGGTCGATCAGCTCGGCGTCCACCTGATCCGGCTCCGAACGCAGACCGAGCCCGCGCCGCGCCACGGCGTCCGCGTTCATGTACTGGTCGGCGCCGTGCGGCAGCACGAGCTGCGTGACTCCGGCGTCGATCGCGGTCAGCGTCGAGCCGGCCCCGCCGTGGTGCACCAGCGCCGCGCAGGTCGGCAGCAGCGCGGACAGCGGCACCCACCCGGCCGCCCGCACGTTCTCCGGCAGTTCTCCCAGTGGCGACGGGTCCGCGTCGCCGAGGGCGAGTACGAACTCGGCGTCCAGATGCCGTGCCACGTCGACGAGTTTGGTCAACGACGTGAGCGCGCCGACCTGGGTCAGCACCGTGCCGAGTGTCACCGCGACGCGCGGACGCGCGGGCCGTTCGAGCACCCACTCGGGCAGCACGCCGCCTCCGTTGTACGGCACGTACCGCATCGGCCAGCCGCGCACCGGCCGGTCGACCATGCTCGGCGGCGCCACGTCGATCGACTCGCGTACCTCGGGAAACTCTTGCACGCCATGCCGTTCGCGTTCCTCGACCATCTTCTTGAAGATCGCCTCGGTCATCGACGCCTCGTCGGCGAACCCGAAGCCGTGCGACACGGCCGGCACGCCGAGCTTCGCGGCGACCAGCGGCCCGGTGCCCTCCATCGACGAGTACACGACCACGTCCGGCCGCCACGATTCGGCCACCGACATGGTCAGGTCCACCGACACGCCGGACAACTTGGCGAAGATCGCGCCGACGAACTCCAACCCCTTCTCGGTGTCGACGTCCGTGCTGTAGTCGAACCCCTCGGGTTGCTCGCTGGCCGCCTGCTGGAACACCGCGCTGATGTCGACACCCGGCGCGGTGTCCACGACGTGCAGGCCGGCGTTCGCGGCCTCCTTGCCGCCCGCGGTCGCCATCAGCACCTCGTGGCCGGCGGCACGCAGCGCGTGTGCCAGGGAGATCGTCGGGAACACGTGGCCAAGACCGGGGGAGGTCGCGAAGAGTGCGCGCACGATTCCCATTTAACACGCGATCGGCGATCACGTCGAACGTGACGGAAAGGTCAGTCGAGCGGCAGGTTCGGCAGCGCGTTCTCGATCAACTCCGGCATCGCCGGGTGAATCCAGTACTGGCCGCGCGCCATGCTTCGCGCGTCCAGGCCGAAGCTCATCGCCTGGATCGCCGGCTGGATCAGCGTCGAGGCCTGCGGGCCGATGATTTCTGGCCGACCCGATATCCCGGTTCGAACGGCAACTGCGTCAATGCCCGCGCCAAGACCTGCCGGTGGTCGGCCACGGTGTTGGAACAGGCGTTTCCCGGCCGCACCATGATCGCCAGCGGCTCGCCGGTGCCGTCGGCACCATGGTCGACCCACGCGCCCAGCGGATGAAACCCGAAGCCCTGCTTGAAATTCGGTGCGGCGCGTTCCTTGTCCGAGCGCGCGGTCACCAACGTCGCGTCCAGATCGATGATCAGCGGATCATCGGCGCATTCCCATGCCGCGGATGGCGCGCACCGCCTTACGCGGATCCTCGGCCGGCGCGGTGATCAGCCGCGACACGGTTGGATCCGAGGCCGCCAGCCCAAACATGCCCGGCTCGACCCGTGCCAGGCCGATGTCGGCCACGCAATCACCGCCCAGCGCGACCGCCAGATCCCACACGATCTTGCCAGGATCGTGCACTGCGAGGGTTTCCGCCACGGCGACAACACCCTCGGCAATGTCGTGATCAGCCCGACCGGTTCGGCCGTTCTCAGCAGCAACGCCGCCCCGGCCTGCGACACCCCCGAACCTGACCCGCCTGCCACCAGCTCTTGGCACTTGGGCAGCCGGCAATGATCAGTCGAGACCCATTGGCTTGCGCGGGTATTGCAAAGCGCGTGAGTGGGCTGCCTTTTTTGGATTAAAATGAGGCCGGATCTTCGTTGGGCTCTTAGCGCAGAATGGTTAAACTGCCCGAAATTGGCTGCAAGCTACCTGTCCATGGCCCGACGTGCGCGGTGGTTGGCGACGTTGACGCGGTTTCCGCAGAGGCCTGGCATGCAATAGCGACGCCCTCCGGGTCGTGTCGTGTCGATGAAAGCACCCTGGCAGGCAGGGGCGCCACATCCGCGGAACCGTTCGACGCCGAGAGTCTGGACGACGCGGAGGATGCCGACGCCGCAGATCAGGGACAGGGCGTCCGTGACCCTCGTGTCCGGCTGAAGCGAAACGGCCCATCGTGCGCTGTCGGTCAGGGTGATTTGAGTGACGGGTGAGGTGAGGGCAGAAGCGCCAGTCATGAGGCGCGTTCGGTCCGGATGATCGATCAGATCCCGCACGGTGGTGCGCAGCCGGTGCACGGCGCGCAGATCGCTGATGTGGGCGGGCGTATGTATCGAGTGAAGGTCTGCGAAGGCGCTGAGCGCGGCCAGATCGGGCAGGTGGTCTTCGCCGTGCCAGACCTCGGGGGCGGTGTTGACCAGGTCGGTAGCGACGCCCGCCGCCCAGACGTAATCGTCTAACGCCACTTGCATCCCTTACCAACCTCTCGTACCTTTGCGGTTAACCACCACTTTAACCCTTACCTGGAGGTTGCTCGTGCAGATCGACGCGTTGGTGTTCGACATACTCGGCACGCTCGTCGACGAACCGGCTGGGATCCGCGCGGCCATCCGGCAGGCCACGCCGGACGCCGACGCGGACGAGCTGGTCAAGCAGTGGCTCGGCCACGTCGCAACCGAGCAGCGGCGCATTGTCGATGGTGACAGGCCATACACCCCGAGTGATGTCCTCGACCGTGAAGCCGCCCAGTCGGACACGCTCGCGGCAGCGGGCCGCAGGATGCCGCCCTGGCCCGACACCGTCGAAGGGCTCAACAAGCTGGCGGAGCACTACCCGCTGATCGGCCTCTCCAACGCCAGCCGGACGACCCTGCTCCGGATGAACGCCTACGCGGGTCTCCGCTGGCATCAGGCCCTCTCCGCCGAAGAGGTGCAGTCCTACAAGCCCGACCCGGCCGTCTATGGGCTGGCAGTCGAACTGACCAAGACGAAACCGGAGCGGCTGCTGATGGTCGCCGCCCACGCGTGGGACCTGAGGGGAGCGCAGAGCGTCGGTCTGCGCACCGCGTACGTCGCCCGGCCGATCGGGGACCCGCCGTCGGAGACGGACCGCTTCGACTTCTACGCGGACGACCTCGCGGATCTGACGGCTCAGCTCGCAAAACTCCGGATGTGATCAAAACTGTCGGTGCCTCCCGCTAGGTTCTTCCCAGTCCCCACCGAGGCACCCCGCAAGGAGAAGATGCGTTGTCAGACTGGGAAAGAGCGAGCACGGCCCGGGTGTTGCCACCTGCCCGCCCGCGCAAGCTCGCGAAGGTTCCGTTCGTCGAACTGGCCGACGGACAAGTGCAGGGCGTGGTGTCCAGCGGCTCGGACATCGGGCGGGTGTACGTCTCGTCGGTCGCGGCGAGCACGTACGAATTCGCCTGTAGCACCAACAACAATCGGCCTTGCGGCGGCGCGCGGGGCATGTTCTGCAACCATATTCTCGCTCTGCTCAACGAATCCACCCTTCAGTACGGTGCTGAGCGCGTCGCGCGGTACTTGCGCGTCGACGTTCCGGAACCGACTGCGCAGGCCCTTTCGCAGACCATGAGCGCGACTCGGCCGTCGCAGGGCGACAACACCGCCGCCGCGTCCGTGTTCAGCCAATTCCTGCGGCACCTGGCCTACCTGGAATTCGAGGCGTCCACGGCGCCGGTGCCGGAGCTGCAGTGGTTCCCGCCGACCAGGGCGGTGGTGTGATGCGCACCGATCTGCTCACCGATCCCATCGCTGGTCTCGACGAGGCGCTGGCGGCTGTCGACGCCTTCGATGACGTGCTTGTCTCGGGGCTGCTTCGTCCTCAGAAGACCGCAGGTCTGACCGAGCTGGCCAATGCGGTCGCGGGGTCGCCGCTGGCGACGAGGGTCGCCGAAGCGGCCGAGAAGACCGCGGCCGCAGCGGCGGGGGAGGAGCACTTCGTTTCCCTTGCCGCGGCGAGGGTCGCGGTGTTCGGCTCCGTGCACGACGCCGTCCTCACGCGCATCGCGGAGGCGACCGGTCGGCCGTCGGGCGAGGAAGCCATCCGGCAGCCGTCCGAGCCGGAATCACCGAACCTGCTGGCCGCCGCTCGGTCCTGGCTGTCCGATTTGGTCCGTGCCGGCTGGCAGGGCATCGACCACGACTTGATCTCCGCCTCGGCTCCGGTGATCTCCGCGTTGCTCGCGGAACCGAGTTTGCGCCGGTTGGCTGTTCTGCTCGACGGGTTCGCGGCGGAACTCGCGGCGTCCTGCCCGGGTGCGGCGTTGGAGCGCGTTCCCGTCCGGCGCTGGGGTGACCTGTGGTCGCGCGGGATGCTGCTGACCCTGCCCGGGGTGGCGGCGGCGCCCGCGATCGAGACCGTCACCGGCCGGCTGTTGCCGCTGGGCGTCGACCTTCTGGAACACTCGACGGCCGCGCAGGCCCAGGTCCACGCTGTGCTCGAACCCGAAGACGGCACCGCGCCGCGGCTCGTGCGTGCGAGTGTGACGGTGCCCAAGCCGGACACGATCATCGGCGCCGGGATCTGGCAGCTGCTGCGCCCGCATCTTTCCCTGCTCACGGCGGTCAGCGAGGGCCGCTCGATGGATCTCGCCGGCATGTCGGTCACCGCCGAGGGCGACCTTCTCTGGCAGGACGAGCATGCTCGTCTCGGCGAGCCCGCGGACGCGTTCTCCACCGCGCGTGTCGTACTGCCGAAAGCCACCGCGCCGACAGTCGTGCCACTCGATCGGCATCCGGTGCGCATCGCGGTACCAGTGTTCCTCGAGGGCTATGGAATCGAAGGCGACGACGACGCGCTCTCGTTCACGTTCGCCGGGAGTCACCTTTCCGTCGAGACCGACCGCATCCCCGCCGCCGGGCCGCTGACCCCGAAGGCGATCGCGACGTCCAGCGCGTGCATCGGCCTGATCCGGTGGGACGGCGAGTTCCGACTCCAGCCCCTCGCGGTCGAGACCACTGTGCGCAAGAAGACCACGGCTGTGCACGCCGGAGCTTGGGCCGGAGGCACGGAGGACAAGGCCGGGGTGAAAGCCGAGAAGGCGGCCACCGACGCCGCGGCCGTGCTGCGCGAGCGCGCCGGAAGGTTGCTGCGGAAATGACCGAATCCGAGGACAACCGCCGCCAGGTCCTGTACTGGCGGCTGCTCGCCCGGCTCTTCGACGGCGAGGAGCAGGCCGCGCTCGAATCGGCGAGTGTGGCCGTGGTCGAGGACATCGGCCTGCCGTCGGCCTTGCTGGACCCGAACGTCGCCGTGGACTCGGTCGTCCAGCGGCATCCGGAACTCGCCGCCGAGTTCGACGGGCTGATGGTCCCCGAAGCCGAGGGCAGCCGGGACAAGGCCGCGGAGGTGCGGCGTGCGGCGCTGGTGTCGAAGGTGCTGCTCAACGTCTTCGCCCCGGCCCCGCACACGGTGACGGCCGGTCAGCTGTCCTGCTGGCAGGCAGACGCGGGCTGGCTCGAACGCGCGCTGGGATGCCGCCCGGGTGAGCTGCGCGGAGGTCGTCCTGGCGGAGCCCCGACCGGGCTGGGTGGCACCGGCGGAGGCGGGACTCCCGACTTGAGCACGCTGCTCCCGGCGATCGGCCCGGACCTCGCCGGCATCGAGGCGGACCTCGTCAAGCGGATGCATCTGCGTGAGGTCCTCGCCGATCCCGCGCTCGCGGCGAAGCTGAGCCCGAGCATGTCCCTCATCGAACAACTGCTGCGGGACAAGGACAACCTGTCCGGAGTGGCGCTGGCCAACGCCAAGTCGCTGATCCGCCGCTACGTCGACGAGATCGCGGAGGTCTTGCGCACCCAGGTCGAGAAGGCCTCGACAGGCAAGGTGGACCGTTCGGTCCCGCCCAAGCGTGTGTTCCGCAACCTCGACCTCGACCGCACCATCTGGAAGAACCTGACCAACTGGAGCCCGGAAGAGGAGCGGCTCTACGTCGATCGGCTCTACTACAAGCAGACCGCGAAGAAGACCACGCCACAGCGGCTCATCGCGGTGGTCGACCAGTCCGGTTCCATGGTCGACTCGATGGTCAACTGCGCCGTGCTGGCCTCGATCTTCGCCGGACTGCCCAAAGTGGACGTCCACCTGATCGCCTACGACACCCAGGCGCTCGACCTCACCCCGTGGGTGCACGATCCGTTCGAGACCCTGCTGCGCACCAACCTCGGCGGCGGCAACGACGGCATGGTCGCGATGGGGCTGACCCAGCCGAAGATCGCCGAACCCACCAACACCGTGGTGGTGTGGATCTCCGACTTCTACGAGACCCGCGTCGAGCAGCTCTTCGAAAGCATGGCCGCGATCCACCGCTCCGGGGCGAAGTTCATCCCGGTCGGCTCGGTCACGAGCGCCGGCCGAGGCAGCGTGAACCCGTGGTTCCGCGAGCGCTTCAAGGACCTCGGCACACCGGTGATCTCCGGCCACATCACCAAGCTCGTCCACGAACTCAAGACTTTCCTCACCTCCTGAACCTCCCCGAAAGGCAAGACATGTCCGACCTGCTGCGCGCCCCCGCCGAAATCAAGTACGCCGAAGAGCTGGACTGGCTGGAATCGGTCGACGACAGCCCCAAGCCGTTCGCCTGGCGCCTGTCGCCGAAGATGGTGCGCCTGTTCGTCCTCGGTTCCGAGCGTGCCGACGGCCTCGACCGCGAGATCTCGCAGAAGTGGTTCGGCGACCGGAGCATCGTCGAGCGAGCCATCGTCACACTCGCCTCCGACCGTGGCCTGCTGCTGATCGGCGACCCCGGCACCGGCAAGAGCTGGCTCGCCGAACTGCTGGCCTCGGCCATCTCCCGTAACTCCACGCTCGTCGTGCAGGGGACCGCCGGCACCACCGAAGACCACATCAAGTACTCGTGGAACGTCTCCATGGTCATCGCGAAGGGCCAGTCCCGCGAGTCCATGATCCCGTCGCCGATCATGACGGCGATGGAGGCGGGCTCGATCGGCCGGTTCGAGGAGCTGACCCGGTCCACCAGCGACGTCCAGGACGCGCTGATCTCCATCCTTTCCGAGAAGTACATCTCGGTGCCGGAACTGGACAGCGACGGCATCGTCTTCGCCAAGCCCGGCTTCTCCGTGATCGCCACCGCCAACAGCCGCGACCGCGGCGTCAACGACCTGTCCTCCGCGCTCAAGCGCCGGTTCAACTTCGTCCGCATCCCGGTGGTGACGAACAAGAAGAGCGAGGCGGAGATCGTCCGCTTCCGCACCGAGGAACTCCTGCGCCGCCACCAGATCGAGCTGGACGTGCCGCCGACGCTGCTCGACGTGCTGCTGCGCAGCTTCGGTGACCTGCGCGCCGCGGCCGCGTCCGCGGGCAGCGACGACGAGAAGCTGGAGTCCGCGCTGTCCACCGCCGAGCAGATCGGCGTGCTCGAAGACGCGGTCCTGCACAGCAACTTCTTCGGGGAACGCGCGCTGACCGCCCGCACACTCGCGTCCTCGCTCGTCGGCTCGCTCGCCCGGCGTGAGCCGGAAGACCTCGCGATCCTCAACAAGTACCTGCACGGCGTCGTCGAACCGCGCAGCAAGGACGAGGGCGGGGACTGGCCGGAGTTCCTCGACGGCGGCCGCGACGCGATCGCCACCCTCTCGTGAGCGGCGCCTTCGAGGCGTTGCGCGGCCAGTTGCAGGAGGCCGCGGCCGCCTTCGCCGACGGGCCCGGCGCTCTGGAGGGCATCCTGCTCGGGCTCGTCGACGATGTCGATCGCGCGGTGCGGGAGCCTTTGGAGATCTTCCCGGTCTGCCACCATTCCCCGGCTTCGGCCGTGGCGATGGCGCGGCGGCTGCGGGAGAAGCAGCCGAAGGTGGTGTACCTCGAACTGTGCGAGGACATGGCTCCGCTGCTGACCGAGCTGCGCAACTGCCGTCTTCCGGTGGCGGTGCAGGCCTTCGCGACGGACGTGAAGGGATTCCCCGCCGAGTGGGCGCCGCTGTCGGTGGTCGCGCCGATCACCGAGGCGTCGGCCGAGTACCAGGCGATCGCGTACGCCCTCGACACCCCGGGCGTCGAACTCGTGCTCGTCGACCGGTCCGCTGATCACGTCTTCCAGTGGGACGAGCGTGAGCCGTCGCCTGATCCGGACGCGGCGCCCGCCGAGGAAGAGGCCGCGTTGCACGGCGACGCGGTGGGTGTCGAGATCGGTGACCTGCGGCCCCGGTTCGCCGAGCTGGAGGAACACCTGCTGCGGCACGGTCGGGTGCGGCACTGGTCGGAGTGGTGGCACCAGTACGTCGAGCTGCCGCTCGGCGACAGCGACCACGACACCTATCGCCAGGTCATGTTCCTGATCGGCAGCCTGTTCCGCCGGCTCGCGCCCGGGGGCACCCGCCGCGTGCGGGTGGACGAGGACCGTGAGCGCTACATGTGGACCCGGATGCGCGAGCATCTCGCCGCCTCAGGTGCCGATCCAGCCGACTGCCTCTACCTCTGCGGCGCCTTCCACGCGGCCAGCCGGGTCGCGGAGTTCGGCGTCGAGGGTACGGACGGGTTCGTGATCAGCCCGCGCAGCGAGAGCAGCTGGCAGTACGGGCTGATCCCGTCGAGTCACGCGTCGATCGAGGCACAGTTCGGCCTCGCCGGGGGATCGGTGTCGATCGCCGCGACCGAGTGGGCGAAGAACCTCAAGCGCACCAAGGTGAAGCAGTTCCAGCTGGAGGGGCAGGTGGGCGGGCCGAAGCGGAAGAAGACCGCGGAACTGCCCACACCCACGGCGGATCCTGAGTCGGCGGACCAGCTTTCCGGCTTCCTGCAACGACCGCCCGTCCTCGACAGGCTGGACGAGGCCGAGCTGCTGGGCTGGTCGGTCGAGATCGTGCGTGCGGCGCGCCGCAACGGCTATCTGTCGTCGACGGCCGACGCCATCGCGGTGTTCGAGACCTCGATCCTGCTGGCGGGCCTGCGCGACCGGGCCAAGCCGACGCCGTACGACTTCCAGGACGCGGCGGTCACCTGCATCGAGAAGGACGTCGTACCCGGCAGGCGCGACGTGCGGCGCCTCGTCGAGATCATGATGGGTGGCGACCGGATCGGCCAGGTCGGCTACGACGCGTTGCCGCCGCTGGCACGAGACGTACACGACAGGCTGGAGCCGCTGAACCTCAAGCTGCAGCAACGAGGTGTGCAGCGGGCGTTGCTCGACATCGCTTCGCGGCCGGAGCTGGAGCCGTGCTCCGACCTGCTGTGGATGCTGCGGTACCTGATGCCGCACGGCGCGGCACGGCCGATCATGGGGGAACGGCGGCTCGGTGAACGGCCGATCCAGGAGTCGTGGGATCTGGCGCTGGGCACCCACCAGCGAGCCTTGATCGAGCTGGGTTACGAGGGCGTCAGCATCGAACAGGTGCTGGAGCAGCGGCTTCGGCGCGCCGCCTACCATCCGCAGGCCACCGCGGCGAAAGTGCTCGGCGCGGTCGAGGACGCGACGCTCTACCTGCGCAGCGCCCGGCTGGCGGGAGAGCTGGGCACGCGCGCCCTGGAGGTGCTGGCCACCGAACGCACTGTCGACGGCGCACCGGAAGTGCTGCGGCGGGTGCGGCGGCTGCTGGCGCATTACCGGACCAGCGAGCCGGTGCTGCCGAAGTGGATCGAGGACTTCGTCAGGACGGGGTACGCGCATTACTGCACCCTGCTCCCGGCGGCCTTCGCCGACGAGGAAGCCGGTGTCGAGCAGGTCGCCGCGATGCTGGGCTTCCTGTTCAGCATGGAGGCGCTGGCGCTGTCACTGGGTTGCGACCGTACCCAGCTGGAGCTGGCGATCGCCGGATCGCATCCGCAGGAGCCGTCGAAGGTGGCGCTGCTGTGGGCGGCACAGGTCCAGCTCGGAACTCTCTCGCGTGCGGAACTGCGTGAGCGGTGCGCCGAACTCCTGGCCAACCCGATGGTGCTGCCCGCTTATCCGCGCTACCTCAGCGGGTTCGTCCACGCGCTGGAACCCGCGCCCGGGCTGGCCGACTTCGTCGTCGAGGCGGTGTCGAACGCCTTCGCCGAGCTCCCGGACAGGTTGCTGCTGCCGTGGCTGCCGACGTTGATCACCACGCTGCGGTCCCGGGGCGCGGACCTGGTGCCGCTGCTCGTCCGTGAAGCGGGCCGGATCTTCCCTGGCCGGCTCGCGGCGCTCGACGAATGGGTCCCGCCGTGGAAGGACCAGCCGGAACCGCTCGCGCTGACGAGGAAGGCCGGGAGCGGCGCCCTCGCGTTGCTGGCGGCACATCCGGCGACCTGTGACGCCGTGGCCGGCCTGCTGGGCTGCGACGAACCCTGGGGGAGTGCCGCACCGACCGGCTTGGCGCTGCTGGAACGGTATCCGGGCACCGCCGTCGCGCTGGAGGAGGTGCTCGCCGGGGTGTGAGCCGAGGGGCGGTCGCCTGCTGACCGGCGACCGCCCGGCCAGTCAGTCGGCGATCCAGCTCCCGTGGAAGCCCAGCGGCACCGGCCTCGGCAGATGGATGCGGGCCAGCGGCTTCGCGGTGAAGTCCTGCGCCGAGAGGATCACGAGGTCCGAGGCGTTGCGGTCAGGGTTGTTCACGTAGGCGAGGGCGTAACCGTCGTCTTCGGACTTGCTGCGGGCTGATGGCACGAAGACCGCTTCGCTCGCGTCGGCGTCCCTGCCGAAGCGGTGGACTTCCGAGCGCCCGTTCCGGAGGTCGTGCTTGATCAACGCGTTGCCGAAGGAGTTGGCGGGCTTGTCCAGGTAGACGTCGAACAGCTCACCCGGCGATGCCGAGTAGCCGTACCGGTGCCGCCGTGAGACCAGGCTTTCGTTGACCCGCGGGAACTCCTGCGGCCGGTCGTCGAGGACGCGCCGCCGCACCCGTCCCTTCGCGAGGTCGATCGTCCAGCGCTCCAGCACCGGCGGGCCCGACGCCGACGGGCCGCCGAAGCCCCGCTTGCCCGCCACCTCGAACGGCGCCGGCATGGTGGTCAGGTCGACCACCACCGTGGAGCCCTGCTCGTAGGCGTTGAGCGTATGCGAGTAGAACACCGGATCCACGCCGAACCAGCGGACCGGGCCGCCGTCGCGTTTCATCACCCCCACCCTGGCCGGGTGGTCCGTGTTCCACTTGTAGGGCACGACCTTGCCGGGCTGCGGGTCGAAGGTGACCGGCACGTCGAAGACGACCACGTAGTTCTGGGTGAGCCCGAAGTCGTGCATCATCGGGCTGTCGGAGACCGGGATCCGGGTGGTCCGCACGACGCGGCCGGTCCGGTCGACCATCAGGTGCCGTACGTGGTCCCAGGTCGGGTGATAGGTCACCGCGTGCAGCTCGTCGGCTTGGGCGTCGAACTTGGTGTGCGCGGTGTAGGAACCCTCCAGCGAGCCGCCGAAATCGAACGGCCCCACCGTGTTCAGCTCACCGTCGAGTTCGTACACCGGCGCGCCGGACTCCTGCAAGGTGAGGATCCGGCCGTGGTGGCCGATCACGTGCGTGTTCGGCGCGAAATCCTCGGCGGGCACCGGCCACGGGTATCGCTCACCCAGCTTCGCCGCGACACCGGACGAGCGCACCCAGCGGTTGCGGTACCACTCGGCCTTCCCGTCGCGCAGCCGGACGCCGTGCACCATCCCCTCACCCATCATCCAGTGGTGAGCGCGCGGATCCTCGAGCCCGAGGACGTTCGGCCCGGTGCGCAGGTACCGCCCGCAGAGGTCCTTCGGAATGCGGCCGGTGACCTGCAGGCCGAACGCGGTCACTTCCTCCTTCGCGGGTGCGAAAGCGCCCTCGATGAACGGGAAGCGCTCCTTCGCCGTGCCGATCGAAGGGGAAGGCGCGGCCGCGGCGGACCCGGTGTTCGCGTAGGTCGCGGCGACTCCGCCGATGGCCAAAGCGGCGGCCCCGCGGAGCACGTTCCGCCTGTTCGGTTCGGTCATGATCGATCCCCCGACTCGTCAGCTAACTGTGTATGCCATGAACAGTGTATGCCTTTACCGTTTTTGAGTGCAACAATGCCCCGATGGACGACGTCGAGATCGAGTTGCTGCCGCCGGGCACCGCGCTGGCCTGGGGCTACACCCCGGCGCCCCGGCGTGGACCGAAGCCGGGGTACAGCCTCGAACAGATCGTCGACGCGGCCATCGCGCAGGCCGACGCGGAGGGTTACGCGGCGCTGTCCATGCCGTCGATCGCCAAGCGGCTCGGCATCACCGCGAACGCGCTCTACCGCTACCTGAGCTCCAAAGAGGAACTGCTCGTCCTCGTCGCCGACGCGGCCTGGGGGCCGCCGCCGGAACCGTCGTCCGGTGACTGGCGTGCCGCGGTCACGGCCTGGGCTCGCGCCCTTCTCGAACGCAGCCGCCGTCATTCCTGGTTGATCGACTTGCCGGTGCGCGGCGCGCCGACCACGCCGAATCTGTTGGGGTGGCTGGAAAACTTCCTGGAGGGAATGGCGGACTCAGGTTTGGGCGCCCAGGACGTGATGGGCTGCGCGGTCCTGGTCGACGGCTGGGTGCGCAGCACCGCTTCCCTGCTCCGGGACGTGAACGCGAACCCTCCCGAGCAGGTCCAGGCGCTGAGCGGGTTTCTCGGGCCGCATCTCCAGGGGCGCGGCTACGCGCGCGTCGCCGCCGTGATCTCCGGCGAGGCGTACGGCGAAGAGGGGATCGAGGAAGCCGACGTCGAGTTCGGTCTCGGCCGCATCCTCGACGGCATCGAGATGCTCATCGACCGCCGCTGAACACTCCGTCGAGCCGGTAGTCGACGATCTCCGCCGCCTGTTCCGCGGTGTAGGCGTCGACCATGATCGCCGTGACGAGGCCGGCCGACATCGTCGCGAGCGAGTCCGCCTCCAGCCGGGGATCGAGGCGGGCCGGGACGTCGCCCTTCTCCTGGGCTTTCCGAAGCAGTCCGGTGATCGCGTGGACCAGATGGGGCAGTAGTGGTTCCTGGTCGGGATCCTGGCTGCCGCGCGTGACGTCCACGGCGAAGTACGCGATCTGGACGGCGGCCAGCATGCGGGCGCGTTCGCCTTCCGGCAGGACCGCCGTGAGATAAGCGCGCACGATGGTGCGCTCGTCTTCGGTCGTCATCGCCTCGCCGACGGTCTTGCCGGCGCTCTCCATGGTCAGTTCGACCATCCGCCGCCAGGCGAAGCGCAGCATCTCCTCCTTGGTCGGGAAGTAGTACTGGACCAGGTTCATCGAAATGCCCGCCTCCGCGGCCACCGCGCGCAGCGTGACCGCCTGCAGGCCCTGGACGGCGGCGATCCGGAAGAGCGCCTCCGCGATCCCGCGCCTGCGCTCTTGATGGTCGACACGTTTCGGCACGCGATCACTCTGCCATGTCGCCGGGGGCTGGCCGGAGTGGCCGTCCGCTGTTATGGTGCAAGTGCACCATAAAAACTTCGAGGAGGTCCGATGTTGGGGGAGTTCACGGACAAGAAGGCGGCAGTACGTTTTTCCGCCACCTATGACGAGATCCTGGGGAAGTGGCCGGTTCCCGCCGAGGAGCTGGACATCGAGACGAGATTCGGCCCGACGCGCGTCCGGCGTTGTGGTCCCGAAGACGGTCCGCCGATCGTGGTGCTTCCCGGCACGATGGGCACGTCGTTGTCCTGGTATCCGCATATCGCCGAACTCGCCGCCCGGCACCGGGTCCACGCCGTCGACACGATCGGAGAGCCCGGGCGATCGGTCCAGACCGCGCCCATCGAGTCCACTGAGGACTGCGCGGATTGGCTCGCGGACGTGATCGACGGCGTGCTCGCGGGAACCGGCCACGAAAAGGTCTATCTCGCGGGTGTTTCGCGAGGTGGCTGGCTCGCCTTGAATCTCGCGTCCCGGACGACCGACCGGATCGCCGGCGTGGTCACCATCGAAGCCGCGGGGTTCGGCGTGATCGGCCGCAGCTTCATCTGGTGGAGCTTCCGGGAGATCTTCCGCTGGTTCCTGCCGAAATGGCTCCTCCGGCTGGTGGCGTCCGGCGATCCGGACGTGCGGCACACCGTGCGGCCTTTGCTTTTCAGTGCGCTCAAATACAAGCAGCAGCTACCCGAGATGCACCTGTTCGGCGACGACGAGTTGTACGCGATCGACGTACCCACCCGGATCGTCGTCGCCGAACGCAGTGCCATCCACGACAGCCGTGCGGTGGCGGCCCGGCTCGAGTCCCTGAGCCCGCACCTTCGCGTCGAGGTCGTGCCCAAGACCACTCATGGACTCTCGCTGGAGAAGCCGGAACTGGTCACCGCCCGGATTCTCGAAGCGGTGCCGGTCAAGCCCGGGGTGTGACGTCCGGCCACGACGGGGAACGGCCCAGCAGGGCGACGATCGTGTCCAGGTCGGACGGTCCCGTCGCGTCCACCGCCGGTCCGAAGGCGGCGCCCGGCGTCTTCCGGTTCTGGTCGTCCGGGATCGACTCGGCGAACTTCAGTCCCGCGTCGAGCACCTCCTGGTCGAACTTCACCGGCAGGCCGAGGCTCTTGGCCACGTCCCAGGAGTGCACCAGGTAGTCCACGAAATGGAAACCGAGGGCCTGCTCCGCGGTGAAGGTGACTTCGGTGGAGAACTCGGGAAGCGCGAACTTCCGGTCGGCGAGGTCGTGGGGGACGAAGGCGTTCAGCACCCGGTTGACCGAGGCGCGGTAGGTCTCGACGGGGTCGTCGCCCAGCGGGAGCAGCCGCCAGTGGCCGAGGTCACTCTCGCCGTCGGCCGCGGCGGCGAAGCCGTGGTGCTGAGTGGTCATGTGAGCCAGCAGGCCGTGCACGGTCCAGGCGCTGCACGGGGTCGGTTTGGTCAGGTCCGCGGGGGTGATCTTGGTGACCAGGTCCAGGCTGGTCCGGGTCACGATGGCGTCGAGAAGGCGAAGTTCATCGATAGGCATAAGCACATCATCTACGCCTGCATACGAGTTCGTCAACCGGTTCCGCGGCTTCGGTCGGTATGGTCTGCGCATGGCGGAGCAAGGGAGGCCGGACCTCGCGGCGATGCTCGGCGGGCTGATGCGCAGGCTGATGAACGCCGAGACGCCGGTGCTGGCCGAGCACGGGTTGACGATGTGGGGCTACGTGGTGCTGAGCGCCCTCGACGACGGGCCCGTCCGCACGCAGGCCGCGCTCGCCAAGGCGATCGGCGCCGACAAGACCCGGATCATCGGCACCCTCGACACGCTCCAGGAGGACGGCCTGATCACCCGTGAGCCGGATCCGAAGGACCGCCGGGTCCGGCTGCTGGGGATCACCGACACCGGCCGCGCCGCGCGAAGGTCGGCCCAGGCGCAGATCCAGGAGCAGGAGGAACGTCTGCTCGGGCAGTTGCCCGCCGCCGACCGCAAGGCGTTCCTCCGTGCCGCGCTGGCGCTTTCCGAAGCCCGCTGGCCGTAAGGGCGACGCCGAGTCAGGCCACTACCTCGGTGACCAGACCCGGCGGATAGCCCGACGGCGATCGGTGCCACCACGCGCCGAAAGCCTGAGCCAGCCGCCGGGGCACCTCTACCTGTGCGCCACCGCCATGGAAGTCGATCGTCGCCAGCACGCCCTCGATTTCGGTGGAGCTCCACGGGATTCGCCGGGCCAGCTTCGCGTAGTCGGCGCTGGCGGACACGAACGTGACCACCTTCGTCGCGCCGATTCGCCGGGCCTCCTCGATGACGGTGGCTTCGAGCACGCCGGGCGGCCAATCGCTGAGCTTCAGCTTCCGGTCGTAGTAGGGGATCGGCTCGTCGGCGCGCAGGATTCCGTAGCCGCCGCTGAGGATGAGGAGCCGCCCGCTTCCGGCGGCCTCGCCCAGCGCGCCGCCGACGTTCCGGTAGAAGTGCCCGCTGTAGCGGAGCCACGCGGGCCGTACTCCGCCACCGTCTACTTTGGATTTCGCCAGGACGCCGGCCCGTGCGCGAAGCAGCGGTTCCGGCCAGGCGGCACTGGTCTTTCCGGCCGCGTCACCGCCTCGGATCTTGGCCTTCGAAGGGCCGAGGATCGTCAAGGCCTCGCGCGGGTCTATCGCGTCCAGGACGGTTTTCACCGTGGGGACGGTATCAGTGGAACCAGGGCGAACCGTTGCCGTTCGGCGTCGGGAGCATGCCGTGGCTGGGCGGCCACAGTACCGCCGTCGGAACCGTCTTCAGCTGGGCGCGCAGGGAGTTCACGGGCAGCGGCCGCTTCCGGGTGAGCATGGTCGTCGTCCGCGGGTGCAGATCCACGAACGGGTAAGTGGTGTGGAGCGCGCCGAGCCGTCGTTCGAGGCGCAGGCTGCGTTCGGTCAGGTCGGCCGACTCCAGCGCGGGCTGCACGAGCAGGAATTCGGCGTTGCCGAGCCGGACCGCCCGGTCGAGTGGCCGGAGATCCTCGCGGATCAGGTCCGCGATGTTCTGCTCGGTGTGCATCTTGACCCGGTTGCCGTGGCGCCGCCCGACCTCGTCGAGGTCGTCGACGGTGATCAGGATCAGGCCGAGCGGGACGGTGTCGGTCGACGCGCCCAGCCAGCCCGAGATCCCGGCCATGGTCGCCAGCCCGGTGTCGGGATCGGTGGCGAGGGCCGGTTCCACCGGCTTCGGCGGCGCTTGCCGTTCCAGCCGGCCGGCGAGATGGCGCAAGGCCGCTTCGGCTCGGTTCTCCACCGGCGCCGCCGCCGGGGTCGTGACGCTCTTGAGGACCTCGTCGATCTTGATCCGCGCGGTGGGCGGCAGCCGGTCGCCGAGCGCGTCGCGCAGCCGGACGACCTCGGCGTACGCCTCGTCACGGCGGAAACCCCAGCGGCCCTGGAACCGCCGTGCCGCTTCGACCGACGTCGCCGACGGATCGACGTCGTCGAGATCCTGGGCGACGACCGAGCCGCCGAAGGTCGGGGTGAGCACCGCGACCGACCATTCGCGGGCGAGGTTCTCCTCGGAGCGCAGCAGCACCGGGGTCACGCCGTGCGGGAGATCCGGGCGCCCGGAGTCGACCATGCCGACGACGGTCACGGCCGCGCGCCGGGCGATCCTGGCGTAGACCTCGCGTTCCCGCTCGAAGTAGGGCAGCCGCTGGAAGAGCGCGAGAACGACCATGTTCTCGTCCGTGCCCTCGGCGAGCGCGGCTCTTTCCACGGCGTGTGAGGCGATCACGAGCGCGCGTTTGGACAGCACGCCGGCGCGTGCTTCTCCGTCGGTCATCGAGTGATCGCTTCCTTGTGGGGACTAGCTCATCAGGTTAGAAGAGCGGGCGATCTCCGCCTAGCTACACGATGGTGTGACCCTCGCTGACCGGACGCTGATCGGCTCCGGGCATGCTGGAGGGATCGGACCGGAAGGGGGATCATGTCGCCACTCGTCGTGCACGGTCTGTGGTCCCCGGGCCGCGGGATCGTGCTGTGGGGTGAACACGGCGACCGCCCGGCGACGACGTCGATGCGGCCGTCGAGCGCGGCCCGGCCGCATCCGTTCGCCGCGTCGGTCGCCGACCTGACGGCGCTGCACCCCGGCAAACCGGCGTCGGCCGTCCTGATGCTGCCGTCGCGGCGCGGTGGCCCGGTCGCTTCACCCGAACTGGGCTCACGCGGCCGTCCGCAGCAGGAACTCACGCTGGAACCCTGGTCGGTGCCTGCGCTCCTGATCGACCCCTCGGAGCTGGGGGATCTGGCCGACACCGTCAGCTACGGCACGTCCGTCCGCCACCTCCGCGCCGTCGTCCGGCTGGCGGACGACCTGGTGCGCCGCGGCCGGGTGCTCCCCACGCTCGTGCGGAACGAGATCGTCGCGCGGGCCCGCTGGCGGCCGGTGGCCCGGGGCGGCGACGCGGTCCGCCTCCGGTCGCTGATCGCGGCCACCCCGCCGGTCGGCCGGGCCGAACACCGCGGACCGGACCCGGCGGCGCTGGTGACCGACGCGCTTCGCACGCTGGTCGACGCCGCCGTGCGCGAGCGCCTGGCCGCCGCCGGTCACGCGACCGAGAGCGACGGGCGCGAAGGGCCGTTCGGGTCTTGGCTCCACGCGCTGAAGAGCGCCGACGACCGGATCAGCCAGGCGCCGGGACGCATGGGGATCGTCGCCGAAGGCATCGCGGCGTGGGACGAGGTCGGCGACACCGACCTGACCGAGGGCACGGTCTGCCTGCGGCTCGACGAGGTCCCCACGCTGTACGGACCGGCCGACGACCCGGACGACCAGACCGGCGACGGGACCAAGTGGCAGCTGCGTTTCCTCCTGCGTTCCGCGGCCGATCCCAGCCTCCTGCTCCCGGCCGAGGACGTCTGGTCCGGCAAGGCGGGCGCGAAGTTCACCGACCCCGAAGGACTGTTCACCGCCGAGCTGGAGCGGGCCGCCGGAGTCCTGCCGCTGCTCGGCCCGGCGGTCGAGGCCGACAAGCCGGGCATCTACGACCTCACCGTCGCCGAGACCGTGGAGTTCCTCGACGGCGGCGCGGAACAGCTGGTCGCTGCCGGTTTCGACGTCCAGCTCCCGGCGAGCTGGGGTGGCAGGCGGAAACTCGCGCTCAAGCTGTCCGTCCGCGGCGCGCCCGTCGACCAGGCCGCCGTGCACCGGCTGGGCCGTCACCAGCTCGCGTCCTACCGCTGGGCGCTCGCCGTCGGGGAAGACGCCCTGACCGACGAGGAACTCGCCGGGCTCGCCGCCGCGAAGTCGTCGCTGGTGCGGCTGCGCGGCCGGTGGGTGAGCGTGGACCCCGAGCTGCTGCGCGCCGGGCTCGAGTACCTGCGCCGCGACCCGGACCGCGAGAAGCCGCCACTGCCCACCCCGGCAGACCTGCTGGCCTTGCTCCGCGGCGGCTTCGAAGCGCCGCTCCCGGTCACCGAGGTCACGACCGACGGCTGGATCGACGACTTCCTCGCCGGACGGGTCCAGCGCACCATCGAGCCGGTCGAACCGCCGCCGACGTTCCTGGCGACCCTGCGGCCGTACCAGAGCCGTGGTGTCGCCTGGCTTTCGTTCATGGCGTCGATCGGGCTCGGCGCCTGCCTCGCCGACGACATGGGGCTCGGCAAGACCGTCCAGCTCCTCGCGCTCGAAGCGACCGAGCGGGCACAGGGCGGCATCGGGCCGACGCTGCTCGTCTGCCCGATGTCGCTGCTCGGGACCTGGCAGCGCGAAGCGGCCAGGTTCGCGCCGGAGCTGCGTGTGCACATCCACCATGGTGCCGATCGTGGTCACGCGCGCGTCGAGGGCGCGGATCTCGTCGTCACCACCTACTCGACCGCCGCGCGTGACGCGGACGAGCTCGCGGGCACCCGGTGGCATCGGCTCGTGCTCGACGAGGCGCAGGCGGTCAAGAACCAGAACACCGGACCGGCGCAGGCCTTGCGCCGGATCCCCGCCGGTCATCGGGTCGCGCTCACCGGAACGCCGGTGGAGAACCGGCTCGCCGACCTGTGGGCGCTTTCGGATCTGCTCAACCCCGGCGTCCTCGGTGGCAGGCAAGAGTTCCGCGAGCGGTTCGAAGTGCCCATCGAGCGACGGGGCGACCTCGCCTCGGCGACCGAGCTGCGCCGCCTGACCCGGCCGTTCCTGTTGCGGCGCCTCAAAACCGATCCTGCCGTGCTGGCCGACCTGCCCGAGAAGATCGAGATCCTGCAGGAATACCGCCTCACCCGCGAGCAGGTGACGCTCTACCGCGCGACCGTCGACGAGATGATGACCAAGATCGCCGACAGCGCCGGGGTCAAACGACGCGGCAACATCCTCGCCGCGATCACCAAGCTCAAGCAGATCTGCAACCACCCCGCGCATCTGCTGCACGACGGTTCGCCGATCGGAGCCCGCTCCGGCAAGGTCAACCGGCTCGAAGAACTCCTGGCGGAGATCCTGGACTCGGGCGACCGCGCGCTGTGCTTCACCCAGTTCGCCGAGTTCGGGCACCTGCTCGTGCCGCATCTTTCGAGCAGGCTGAACGTGAAGATCGCCTTCCTGCACGGCGGATTGTCGCAGCGGCGCCGCGATTCGATCGTCGAGCACTTCCAGTCGGGCGACGGGCCGTCGATCCTGCTCGCGTCGCTGAAGACCGGGGGAGCGGGACTGACCCTCACCGCGGCCACCCACGTCCTGCATCTGGACCGGTGGTGGAATCCGGCGGTCGAGGAACAGGCCACCGACCGCGCCTTCCGCATCGGCCAGCGGAACAGCGTCCAGGTGCGGAAGTTCGTGTGCCCCGGCACGATCGAGGAACGGATCGACGCCGTCATCACGAAGAAGGAAGCGCTGGCCGACCTCGTCGTCACCGACGGGGAGGACTGGCTCACCGAGCTGTCCACCGACTCGCTGCGCGAGGTCTTCTCGCTGGGACGGGAGGCGTCCGATGACTGAAGGATTCCGCCCGGCGCTCGACGATCTCGGCGTCCATAAAGGACTCGTCCCGCCATGCCGGGTCGACACCCTCGCGATCGGGCCCGGCGCCGCTGTCGCCCGGGTCCGCGTGACGCGGCAACGGTTCCACGACGTCCGCGTCGGGCTTCCCACCTTCGGCAAACAGGTGTGGACGGCGGTCATCGCCGCCGTAGTCGCGGACGAGGCCACGACGACGGCCCTGCTCGACGGCCAGGTCCCGGACGGCGTCGAACGCTTCTTCGCCGCGGAGCAGGTGCCCTTGTTCCCCGAGGCGGGCTGGGAACTGTCGCTGGACTGCACCTGTCCGGGCACCCGCGTCCCGTGCGATCACCTCGTCGCGGGACTGATCGCGCTCGAAGAGGACGCGGACCCGTTCACGATCTTCGCCCTCCGCGGGCGTGATCGCGCGACGCTGCTCGAAGAGATCGGACGGCGGGCGGGCGCCCGGGTGACGGCCCCGTCGGCGGACGACGGGACTCCCGGCTTGGACGAGGTCATGGACGACTTCTTCGGCTGGGGCCCGGCCGGGGACGTCACGAACACGCGACGGCCGCCGGCCGGGGACCCGCTGGGACTGCTGGACGAGGTCCCGCCGCTCAAGGCCACGGTGGACGGAACCTCGGTCACCGCCCTGCTGCGGCCGCTCTACCGGTCCTTCACCGGTCAGGAGTGAAGGAACTTCGGCTCGCGCTTCTCGGTGAACGCGGCCATCCCTTCCTTCTGGTCCTGGGTCGCGAAGGTGCCGTGGAACAGGCGCCGTTCGAACCGGAGCCCGTCGGCCAGCCCGGACTCGAAGGCCTGGTTCACGGCCTCCTTGACCATCATCGCGGCGGGACGCGACATGCTCGCGATCTTCGCCGCGACCGCCAGGGCGTCGTCGAGCAGGGTTTCCGTGGGCACGACCCGGGAGACGAGCCCCGACCGCTCGGCTTCGGCGGCGTCGATCATACGGCCGGTGAGGCACAGGTCCATCGCCTTGGCCTTGCCGATCGCGCGGGTCAGCCGCTGGGAGCCGCCCATACCGGGAATGACGCCGAGGGTGATCTCCGGCTGGCCGAACTTGGCGTTCTCGGCCGCGATCAGGACGTCGCACATCATGGCCAGTTCGCAGCCGCCGCCGAGGGCGTACCCGGAGACCGCGGCGATCAGCGGGACCCGGACGCGGGAAAGCGCGTCCCAGCCCGCGAACCAGTCGGCCGCGTAGACGTCGCTGAACGACTGCGGCCGCATCTCCTTGATGTCCGCGCCCGCCGCGAAGGCCTTGGCGGAACCGGTGAGCACGATCGCGCCGACGTCGGGATCCCGGCCGAGTTCGGTCGCCGCCGCGGTGACTTCGCGCATGACCCGCAGGTTCAGCGCGTTGAGCGCCTTGGGCCGATTGAGCGTGATCAGGGCGACGCGATCGCCCGCGCGCTCGACGGTGATGGTCTCGTACTCGCTCATGCGGTGGTTTCCTTGGTGAGAAGGCCGTCGCGGACGGCGGTGACGATGGCCGAGAAGTCCCGGCCGGGGCCGTCCCGCTCGACGAACGCCGCGTAGAGTTCCGCGGCCCTCGTGCCGAGCAGGGTGGCGACGTTGTTGTCCCGGGCCGCGGCGTCGGCCAGACGCAGGTCTTTCAGCATCAGGCCGCTGGCGAACCCGCCGGTGTACTCCCGGTTGGCGGGGCTGGTGGGGACGGGGCCGGGCACCGGGCAGTTGGTGGTCAGCGCCCAGCACTGCCCGGACGCGGTCGAGGCGACGTCGAACAGCGCCTGAGGAGTGAGGCCGAGTTCCTCCCCGAGGGCGAACGCCTCCGAGACGGCGATCATCGAGACGCCGAGGATCATGTTGTTGCAGATCTTCGCCGCCTGACCGGCGCCTGCCGATCCGCAGTGGATCGCCCTGGCGCCCATGACGGCCAGGAACGGCTCGGCGGTGACGAACGCCTGCGAGTCGCCGCCGACCATGAACGTCAGCGTCCCGGCTTCGGCGCCGACCACACCGCCGGACACCGGGGCGTCGACGGCGCGATGACCGGCCGCGGTGACCAGTTCGGCCGCCTGACGGGCATCGGCGACGTCGATGGTGGAACAGTCGACGAACAGCGTCCCGGGCCGCGCGGACGGCAGGATCTCCCGGTAGCAGTCGAGGACGTGCTTGCCGCTGGGCAGCATCGTGACGACGACGTCGGCCGCCGCGACGGCCGCGCTCGCGCTGCCGAACCTGGCCACCCCCTCGGAACGCGCGCCGGGAGCGGGGTCGTAGCCGTGGACGGTCTCACCGGACTTGACCAGGTTGGCGGCCATCGGACCGCCCATGTTGCCCAGACCGAGGAAGGCGATCGTCATCGGGCCACCCACTCGGCGTCGCCGAGATCGGCGAAGTAGGCGTCGACGATCTCGTCGTCCACTTCGGACAGAGTGGCGGGGGACCACTTCGGCGAGCGGTCCTTGTCGATGATCTGAGCCCGGATGCCCTCGACGAACTCGGCGGAGGAGAGCGCGTGGGCCGAGATCCGGAACTCCTGTGCCAGCACGGCTTCCAGATCGGGCAGGGCCGCCGCGCCGCGGAGCGCCCGCAAGGTCACCTTCAGCGAGGTGGGCGACTTGGCCTCGATCTCCTTGGCGGCGGTGGCCGCCGCGTCGCCACCGGCGTGGAGCCGGGCCAGGATCTCCTCGACCGTGTCCGCCGCGTAGCACTGGTCGATCCATTCGGCGTCCTTCGCCAGCGAGCTCGGCGGCGCGGGTTCGGCGATCAGCTCCAGCGCGCTGTCCGGGGTCCGGGACGCGAGCGCGTCGAGCAGATCCGGGATCTTCTCGCTGGAGACGAAGTGGTCGGCGAGTCCACAGTGGATCGCGTCGGCGCCCGAGATGGACCCGGCGGTGAGCGCGATGTGCGTGCCGAGTTCACCCGGCGTCCGGGACAGCAGGTACGTGCCGCCGACGTCGGGGACGAAACCGATGCCGACCTCGGGCATGCCGACGCGGGAGCGTTCGGTGACGATCCGGTGGCTGCCGTGCGCGGAGACGCCGACCCCGCCGCCCATCACGAGGCCGTCCATGAGCGCGAGATACGGCTTCGGGTAGCGCGAGATCAGTGCGTTCAGGCGGTACTCGTCGGCCCAGAACCGCAGGGAGGCGGTGCCGCCGGTGCGAGCGTCCTCGTGGATGGCGCGGATGTCGCCGCCCGCGCAGAGCCCGCGGTCGCCGGCGCCGTCGATCAGCACGGCGCGGACCGCCGGATCGGAGCGCCACGCTTCGAGGTGGCCGAGCATGGCGAGGACCATGTCGTGGTTCAGCGAGTTCAACGCTCGCGGCCGGTTCAGCGTGATCCGGCCGATTCCACTGTGGACGAGGAACTGGACGTCGTTCACGAAGCCTCCTGCAGCATCCGGCGCGAGATGATCACGCGCATGATTTCATTGGTCCCTTCGAGGATCTGATGCACCCGCAGATCGCGGACGATCTTCTCCAGCCCGTATTCGGCGAGGTAGCCGTAGCCGCCGTGCAGCTGCAGCGCCTGGTTGGCCACCTCGAACCCCGTGTCGGTGCAGAAACGTTTGGCCATCGCCGAAAGCTGGGTCGCGGTGTCCTCGCCGTGGTCGAGCGCGTCCGCGGCCCGCCAGAGCAGGGTGCGGGCGGCTTCGAGGCCGGTGCGCATGTCCGCCAGCCGGAACTGCAACGCCTGCTTCTCGGACAGCTTCTCCCCGAAGGCCGAACGCTCCGACAGATGCCGGACGGCCATGCCGAGCGCGGCTTCCGCCCCGCCGAGGGAGCAGGCCGAGATGTTCAGCCTGCCACCGTCCAGCGCGGACATCGCGACGCGGAACCCTGCGCCCTCGTCGCCGAGCAGGGCGGACGCCGGCACCCGGGCGCCTTCGAAGATCACCTGCCGGGTGGGCTGGGCGTTCCAGCCCATCTTGATCTCGTTGGGGCCGAACGAAACGCCGGGTGTGCCCCGTTCGACGATGAACGCCGAGATGCCGCGGGCGCCGGGACCGCCGGTGCGGGCGAGCACGACGTGGACGTCCGAGGTGCCCGCGCCGGAGATGAACTGCTTGACCCCGTCGAGCACGTACTCGTCCCCGTCGCGGCGGGCGCGGGTGGAGAGCGCGGCCGCGTCGGAACCCGCGTCCGGCTCGGTGAGGCAGTAGCTGCCGAAGGTGTCCATGGTGGACATCCGGGGCAGGTATCGGTGCCGCTGGGCGTCGTCGCCGAATTTGTCGATCATGGTCGCGACCATGTTGTGGATGGAGAGGTACGCGGCGAGCGACGGGCATCCGGTGGCGAGCGCCTCGAAGACGAGGACGCCGTCGAGCCGTCCGAGCGCGGAGCCTCCGAGGTCTTCGGGCAGGTAGACGCCGCCCATGCCCAGCTGGGCCGCCTTGCGCAGGACGTCGACCGGGAAGTGCTTGGCCTGGTCCCATTCGATCGCGTGCGGCGCGAGGTGTTCCGCGGCGAACTCCGCCGCTGTCTCGCGCAGGGCGCGCTGTTCGTCGGTCAGTCTCATCGCGGCCTCAGCTCATCGTCGGGATGACGAAGCTGGCGCCTTCCTTGGTACCGGAAGGCCAGCGCGAGGTGACCGTCTTGGTCTTGGTGTAGAAGCGGATCGAGTCCGGCCCGTGCTGGTTGAGATCGCCGAAACCGGAGCGCTTCCAGCCGCCGAAGGTGTGGTACGCGATCGGGACCGGGATGGGCACGTTGACCCCGACCATGCCGGTGTTCACCCGCGAGGTGAAGTCGCGCGCGGTGTCACCGTCGCGGGTGAAGATCGCGACGCCGTTGCCGTACTCGTGTTCGCTGGGCAGCCGCAGCGCCTCCTCGTAATCGGCGGCGCGGACGATCGACAGCACCGGGCCGAAGATCTCCTCGCGGTAGATCCGCATGTCGGTGGTGACGTGGTCGAACAGGCAGCCGCCGAGGAAGAAACCGTTCTCGTGACCGTCCACAGTGGTCCCGCGCCCGTCGACGAGCAGCTTCGCTCCTTCGGCGACACCGACGTCGATGTAGTCGCGGACCCGCTGGACGGCTTCGGCGGTGACCAGCGGCCCGAAGTCGGCCGTTTCGTCGAGCGAGGCACCGACCTTCAACGTCTTGACACGTTCGGTCAGCCGGGCGGCCAGCGCGTCGGCGGTGGCCTCGCCGACCGGGACGGCGACCGAGATCGCCATGCACCGTTCGCCCGCGGAGCCGTATCCGGCGCCGATGAGCGCGTCGACGACCTGGTCGAGGTCGGCGTCCGGCATCACGATCATGTGGTTCTTGGCGCCGCCGAAGCACTGCGCGCGCTTCCCGTGCGCGGCGGCGGTCGTGTAGATGTACTCGGCGATCGACGACGAGCCGACGAAGCCGACCGCCTCGACGCGCGGGTCGGTCAGCAGCGCGTCCACGGCTTCCTTGTCGCCGTTGACCACGTTGAACACGCCCGGCGGCAGACCGGCTTCGAGGAACAGTTCCGCCAGCCGCAGCGGGACCGACGGGTCGCGTTCGGACGGCTTGAGCACGAAGGCGTTCCCGCAGGCGATCGCCGGGGCGGCCTTCCAGAGCGGGATCATCGCGGGGAAGTTGAACGGCGTGATCCCGGCGACCACGCCGAGCGGCTGCCGCATCGAGTAGACGTCGATGCCGGTGCCCGCGCTGTCGCTGTACTCGCCCTTGAGCAGATGCGGGACGCCGATGGCGAACTCGACCACTTCGAGCCCGCGCTGGATGTCGCCGCGCGCGTCGGGCACGGTCTTGCCGTGCTCGGACGCGAGCAGCCTGGCGAGCGAATCCTCTTCGGCCCGGACGAGGTCGACGAACTTCATCAGCACGCGGGCCCGCTTCTGCGGGTTCCAGCGCGCCCAGTCGAGCTTGGCCTGCGCCGCGTCGGCGACCACGCCGGCGACCTCGGCGGCCGACGCGAGCGGGACGCGGGCCTGGACCGCGCCGGTGCTGGGGTCGAAGACGTCGGCGAACCGGCCGGACGTCCCCGGTACCGGCTTGCCGCCGACGAAGTGACTGAGTTCGGTGCTCATGGATGCCCTTTCCGAAAGTGCGCAGGACGGAGCCGCCCGGGACCGCGATCGGCGGCCGGGCAGGGGAGTACGGACGACTTACCGCCGGGGTGGTGGCGGGTCGGCGACTTTCGCGCAGGCAGGAAGAATCCGCATGCGTTCAGCTCCATCCTCGTGGACGAACACGGACGTCTGCGGCCGGTATCCTGGCTCCCGGATCCGCGGCGGCTCCGGCCTTCCCGGCTCGCGCCAGTGGCCTTCTCTGCGGGAGCGCCGCTCCCCGGTCACAGTGGCGGGACCGCGCCGGATTCGCACCGGCTTCCCTGCACCGCAGACCTGTGGACACCATAAAGTAGGAAGTCCGACTATGTCGATGGTGTGGCGTACGCCTCAGCCGAGTGGCGGGTAGGGCAGCAGGCTGGACGAATGCTCGTCGATCCGCATCGGCTTCCCGATCGCGGGGAAGGCGCGCTGCGGGCACGCGGGCCGCTCGCAGACCTTGCAGCCCATGCCGATCGGGGTGACGGCCGCGCCGGTGCCGAGCGCGAGGCCGTCGGAGTACACGAGTCGTTCCGCGTGCCGGAGTTCGCAGCCGAGCCCGATCGCGAACGTCTTCGCCGGATCGCCGTGCCCGCCCGCCGCCCGGGACACGGTCCTGGCGAGCCAGAAGTACTTCTTGCCGTCCGGGAGTTCGGCGATCTGGGTGACGATCCGGCCCGGTGAACCGAACGCCTCGTAGACGATCCACAGTGGACACGAGCCGCCGACCCGGGAGAAGTGGAACCCGGTGGCGGACTGGCGTTTCGAGATGTTGCCCGCGCGATCGACCCGGACGAACGAGAACGGCACGCCGCGGGTGCCCGGACGCTGCAAGGTGGACAGCCGATGGCAGACGCTTTCGAACCCGACGCCGAAATGATCGGACAGCCGCGTGATGTCGTAGCGATACCGCTCCGCCGCGCCGAGGAACACGCGGTACGGCAGTACGAGCGCACCCGCGAAGTAGTTGGCCAGCCCGATCCGCGCGAGCCGCCGGGCGGTGTCCCCGCTGAACTTCCCGCCGTCGACGAGCCTGCCGATCACGTCGCCTGCCTCCAGCAGCGCGAGTTCCGACGCGAGCCGGAACGCGGCCTGCCCGGGACGCAGCGCGGGGGAGAGACGCAGTGTTCTCGTCTTCGTGTCGAAGTGATGCCTGTCCGGGCCCAGGGTTTCGGCGGTGACCTTGACACCGTGTCGCTCCAGCAGCCCCGCCGTCAGTCCATTCCGGACCTCGCCCGGGTGGAGGCGTAGTTCGGCGGCGAGCTTTTCGGCGGGGGCGTCGAGTTCGGCGACGTGGTTGCGGCGCAGGTAGAACCAGTCACGGATCTCCTCGTGCGGCTGTTGCGCGGTCGAGCGGTCCAAGCCCTGCTCGGTCACCAGCGTGGCGACGTTCTCCACCGCTTCCCGATAGCGGCGGTGCAGGGCGACGAGCGTCCGCGCCACGTCGGGCAAGGTGGTGGTCAGCGCGTCGACGTCGGCGTCGGAGATCGCGCCGCCGACGGTGTTGTCGTCGAACACCTCGCGTACGTCGGCGATCAGCCGGGCGGTGTCGCGGGCGGTGAAGAACTCGGTGTCCACGCCGAAGGTCTCGGTGACCTTCAGCAGGACCGGCAGGGTCAGCGGCCTGCCGTTGTGTTCGAGCTGGTTGACGTAACTCGGCGAGATCTCCAGCAGCCTGGCCAGCTCGGACTGGGTCATGGACCGGTCTTCGCGCAGCTGGCGCAGCCGGGCACCCGCGTACATCTTCTCCACACCTCGACTGTAACAACTTTTACAAGACGCTCGCGAACCTTCACAAACCTTCACAGGGGCGAGTACTGGCAACGGTTTTCCGGAGCTGCCACGCTCGGAGGCAGCGCACCGCAAGGTTCACAACCGAGGGGACCCATGATCGATCACACCGTCCGTACCCATCGTTCCGCCGAGTCGCTGCCCCGTGAGGACCAGTTCGCATGGAAGCTCGCCGAAGTCGCCACCGACGACGTCCCGGTCACCCCCGAGGTCGCCGACATGGTGATCAACCGCGTGATCGACAACGCCGCGGTGGCCGCGGCGTCGCTGGCCCGGCGTCCGGTCGTCTCCGCCCGGGACCAGGCGCTGGCCCACCCCGGCAGGCCGGGGGCGAGGGTCTTCGGTGTCGAAGGCCGGTATTCACCGGAATGGGCGGCCTGGGCCAACGGCGTCGCGGTACGGGAACTGGATTATCACGACACCTTCCTCGCTGCGGACTACTCGCACCCCGGGGACAACATCCCGCCGATCCTCGCCGTCGCCCAGCACACCGGCCGCGGCGGCGCGGACCTGCTGCGCGGGATCGTGGCGGGTTACGAACTCCAGGTCGACCTCGTCCGCGGGATCTGCCTGCACGAGCACAAGATCGACCACATCGCCCATCTCGGCCCGTCGGTCGCGGGCGGCCTCGGCGCGCTGCTGGGCCTGGAAACCGAGACCGTGTACCAGGCCATCGGGCAGGCGCTGCACACCACGACGACGACCCGCCAGTCCCGCAAGGGCGAGATCTCCTCGTGGAAGGCGTACGCGCCCGCCTTCGCAGGCAAGACCGCGATCGAGTCCGTCGATCGGGTGATGCGTGGCGAGGGCGCGCCGAGCCCGGTCTACGAAGGCGAGGACGGCTTCATCGCGTGGCTGCTGAGCGGTCCCCGCGCCGAGTACATCGTTCCGCTGCCCGCTCCCGGTGAGCCGAAGCGGTCCATTTTGGACACGTACACCAAGGAGCACTCGGCCGAGTACCAGAGCCAGGCGCTGATCGACCTCGCTCGACGGCTCGGCCCGAGGATCGGCGAGTCCGGCAAGGTGGAGAAGATCGTCATCCACACCAGTCACCACACGCACCACGTGATCGGCTCCGGTGCGGGCGACCCGCAGAAGTACGACCCGCGGTCCAGCCGTGAGACGCTCGACCACTCGATCCCGTACATCTTCGCGGTCGCGCTCCAGGACGGGGAATGGCACCACGAGAAGTCCTACGCGCCGGATCGCGCCGCGCGTCCCGACACCGTCGAACTGTGGCAGAAGATCACGACCGTCGAGGATCCCGAGTGGACTCGCCGCTATCACGCGCCCGAACCGGCGTTCGGCGGACGTGTCGAGATCACCCTCTCGGACGGCACCGTTCTGTCCGACGAGATCGCCGTCGCCGACGCTCACCCGGCCGGGGCCCGTCCGTTCGCCCGAGCGCAGTACGTCGCCAAGTTCCGTACGCTGGCCGACGGGGTGATCACCGCCGCCGATCAGGACCGGTTCCTCGACACGGTCACCCGGCTCGGGGAACTGGACGCGGCCGAGGTCGCCGGGATCGCGCTCCCGGCCGGGCTCGACGCCGCGCCGACGAGCAAGGGGATCTTCTGATGCTGCACGCCGCTCCCTCCGCCGCACAGAAGCGGGCCGCGTTCCGCGCCGGACTGAATTCCGGGACGCTGCAACGCTTTCCCGGCGCGTTCAACCCGCTGTCGGCGAAACTGATCGAGCGCCGCGGCTTCGAGGGCGTCTACGTCTCCGGCGCCGTCCTTTCCGCGGATCTCGGCCTGCCGGACATCGGCCTGACCACGCTCACCGAGGTCGCCGGGCGTTCGCAACAGATCGCCAGGGTCACCGGGCTGCCCGCGCTGGTCGACGCCGACACCGGCTTCGGCGAGCCGATGAACGCCGCCCGCACCGCGCAGGTACTGGAGGACGCCGGCGTCGCCGGAATGCATCTGGAGGACCAGGTGAATCCCAAGCGGTGCGGACATCTCGACGGCAAGGACGTCGTCGAACGCGACGTCGCGGTCCGGCGGATCACCGCCGCCGTCGCCGCGCGCCGCGATCCGGGCTTCGTCATCGCCGCGCGGACCGACGCGGCCGCCGTCCACGGCATCGACGACGCCGTCGAACGCGCCAAGGCCTACGCTGGAGCGGGAGCGGACCTCATCTTCCCCGAGGCGATGCGGGATCCCGCCGACTTCGCGCGGATGCGCGCCGCCGTCGACATCCCGATCCTCGCCAATATGACCGAGTTCGGGAAGAGCGAACTCCTGGACGTGAAAACGCTGGAATCCCTCGGCGTGAACGTCGTGATCTACCCGGTCACCCTGTTGCGGCTGGCCATGCGCGCCGCGGAGACCGGACTGGACGCGATCGCCGGACAGGGCACGCAAGCGGGCCTGCTCGACAGCATGCAGCACCGGCGCGACCTGTACGACCTGCTCGATTACGAGTCCTACAACGCGTTCGACGAGAACGTCTTCACCTTCCGCCTCTGAGGAGAGCACCATGTCCAGTATCCACAAAGGACTCGCCGGGGTCGTCGTCGACACCACGGGGGTGTCGATGGTCAATCCCGACACCAATTCCCTGACTTATCGCGGTTACCCCGTCCAGGAGCTGGCCGGGAAATGTCGTTTCGAGGAGGTCGCGTACCTGCTCTGGTACGGCGAACTGCCGACACCGGCGCAACTCGCCGCCCAGAACGAAGCCGAGCGGGCGCACCGCGCCCTGCCGCGGGATCTCGTGCTGACCCTGCTGTCGTTGCCGGAGACCGCGCATCCGATGGACACCCTGCGTACCGCGGTGAGCATCCTGGGCGCGCATGACCCGCATGAGGACGACAACAGCCTGGAAGCCAACCGGGCCAAGGCGCTCCGGCTGTTCGCCGCGCTTCCCGCCGTCGTCGCGCTGACCCAGCGCCGCAGGCACGGCCTCCTCCCGCTCACCCCGCGCGACGACCTCGGGTACGCGGAGAACTTCCTGTACATGACCCTCGGCGAGATTCCCGAACCCGTGATCGTCCGGGCCTTCGAGACGTCGCTGGTCCTCTACGCCGAGCACAGCTTCAACGCCTCCACGTTCACGTCGCGAGTCGTCACCTCCACGCTGTCGGACCTCTACAGCGCCGTCACGGCGGCGATCGGCGCGCTCAAGGGACCGTTGCACGGCGGGGCGAACGAAGCCGTCATGACGACGTTCGAGGAGATCGGCACCGCGGGCGACGCCGAGGCCTGGCTCGCCACGGCGTTGGCGGAGAAGCGCAAGATCATGGGCTTCGGGCACCGTGTCTACAAGAAGGGCGATTCGCGCGTCCCGACCATGCGCCGTGCCCTGCAGGAGATCGCGGAACTGCGCGACGGCCGTCATCTGCTCGACCTCTACGAAGCGCTGGCCCGCGCGATGTACGCGGCGAAAGGACTGCATCCCAATCTGGACTACCCCGCGGGCCCGGCGTATCACCTGATCGGTTTCGACACCCCGGTGTTCACCCCGATCTTCGTCGCCGCGCGGATCACCGGCTGGACGGCGCACATCGCCGAACAGCTGGCGGACAACAGCCTGATCCGGCCGTCGAGCGCTTACACCGGGCCGACGGAACGCGTCGTCGGCCTGGTCGGATAAGGCGAATTGCCAGCGAGGAACGGATCCGCTCTGGTAAGTGTCGGATATGGGGAATGAGCCGACGGCGGCCGAGCTGGCCGACGAACTTCTTGACGTACTCGCGACCGAGATGCCCTTGATGGCGACTTTCGACAACATCCCGGGGCACGATCGTGAGTTACGGGACGTCTCGGAGGCCGGTGACGCCCGGCTGAGGGAAAAGGCCGTCCGGATTGCCGGACAGGCCGCCCGGTCCGCGGATCCGGACCGGATCACGCTCGGCGTGGTGACGCATCACGCCGAATCGCTCCTGACCAGGTTGGACGCGCGGCTGTGCGAGTTCATCGTCGCCGAGCCGATGGCCTCCGAGGGCATCGGGGCGCTGTCCTGGCTTCCGCAGCTGGAACCGTCGGGGGAGCAGGCGGAGGAGGACTACCTGGCGAGGCTGGCGGCGTTGCCGGAATTCTTCGCGACGCTGGCGGGCCGGCATCGCGCCGGGATCAAGAGCGGCCGGACGCCGGTGGAACGCGCCGTGCGCAACGCCGTCGAGCACCTCGACCGGCTCCTGGCCGCCGAACCCAGCTCACTGATCGTCCCGGCCGTGACCGGTGACCGCGCGGAGCGGCTGTTCACCGAGAAGGTGCGGCCGGCGCTCGTCGCCTATCGAGAGGTGCTCGCCCGGGAGATCGCCGGGCACGGCCGTCCCGACGAGCGGCCGGGTCTTTGCTGGCTGGAAGGCGGCAAGGAGAGCTACGCGGGGCTGGTCAAGACGCACACCACGACCGGGGCCTCGCCGGAGGAACTGCACGAGACCGGCCTCGCGATCGGGCGGGCGCTCGACGAGGAGTACCGGAGGCTCGGCGCCGTCGTGTTCGGCGAGGACGACCCCGTCGCGGTCCGGCGGCTGCTGCGCACGGATCCTTCGCTGCGCTGGCGGGACGCGGACGAGATGATCACGACCGCGACGGAAGCGGTCGCGCGGGCAACGGCCGCGGCACCCGGCTGGTTCCGGCAGGTGCCGTCCGCCGAATGCGTCGTCCGCGCCGTGCCGGAGGCGGATGGCCCGTCGGCCGCCCAGGCCTACTACATGCCACCTTCGGCCGACGGCAGCCGTCCCGGCGTCTACACCACCAACGCCTACCGGGTGACCGAGCGGTTCCGGTTCATCGCCGAGTCCGTCGCCTTCCACGAAGCCGTTCCAGGACACCACTTCCAGGCCTGTGTGTCCTTCGGGCTCGAAGGAGTGCCGCCGCTGCGCAAGCTCGTCCCGCTCTCGGCGTTCGACGAGGGCTGGGCGCTCTACACCGAACGGCTCGCCGACGAGATGGGCCTGTACTCCGACGACGTGATGCGGCTGGGCATGGTCGCGGAGGACTCCTTGCGCGCGGCGCGGCTCGTCGTCGACACCGGGTTGCACGCGCTGGGCTGGACGCGGCAGCAGTGCGTCGACTACCTCACCGAGCATTGCGTGCTCAGCGACGCCGAGGTGCGATCGGAGACCGATCGGTACATCGAATGGCCCGGCCAGGCGCTGTCGTACATGACGGGCAGGCTGGAGATCCAGCGGCTGCGCGCCTTCGCCGAGGAACGCCTGGGCGAGGCCTTCGACATCCGCGACTTCCACTACGTCGTGCTGGGGAACGGGCAGGTGCCGCTGCCCGTTCTCGACGACGTCGTGCGCGACTGGGTGGAGCGGGTCAGCGGGTCGTGAGTGGTAAGTGGGGTTAGAACGGACCGGCATTTACCTACCTACGCCTGACCTGCGCGAGGGTGGCGGTTCCTCGGCTGCCGGGCTCGACGGTGAGGGAATTGGGACGCTGAATGTCCCAGTTCCCTCACCGCCACCAGGGACGGGGCCGCCCCTGGTGGCAGACGGTGCGACGGGGGAAGATTCCGGACGCTCAACGGCCGGAATCTTCCCCCGTCGACCACACCACCATCCAGCACAAGCTTCACCCACCACAGAGACGAAGCAGAGCCCCCTTGATGAAGAACTTGGACCCGTTCAGTCTCCGAATCCCTCACCAACGAAACCGAGCGTGGAGGATCTAGGACGTTCAACGTCCCAAATCCTCCACACTCACCAGCCACACCAGTAGGTAGGTAAATACGAGTCCGTCAGAACGACACTTACCACTCACGACCCCCTGGACCCATTCGGTACCGGCGCCTGCCTTCAGGTACCAGAGTCCAGCAGCGACCTCTACTTGAGCTTCAGTAGCTTTTCGACGTTGCCGTGCGCGATCTTCTCTCGGTCGGCTTCGTCGATCGGCGCGGTCTTGAGCAGGTTCACCATCGGCTCGTTCGGGGTGTAGGGATGGTCGACCGAGAAGATGATCCGGTCGGCCCCGAGCACGGCCAGCGCGCAGTGCAGCGGCGGGAAGGTCGCGTAACCGCTCGTGGTGATGTGCACATTGGTCTTGAAGTAGTCCGCGACCGGCTGGCGCAGCTGCTCGTTGATCGGCGTCAGCACGACGTCGATCCGCGACAGCGCGAACGGGATCATCTCGCCCATGTGGCCGATGACGATCTGCAGATCCGGGTACTCGTCGAGGACGCCGGAGACGATCAGCCGCAGCAGGTGCAGCGCGGTCTCGGAGTGCCAGCCCCAGGCCGCGGTCGCGAGGTTGTCCGCCTGCAGGTCGGAAAGCCCGGAGAAATAGGCGTCCAGCACGGGTTTCGGCGGGAGCGCCGGATGCAGGTAGAGCGGGACCCGGAGCGATTCGGCGGCGGCGAGCACCGGCTGGAACGCGGCGTCGTCGAGGAAACGCCCGGTGGTGAGGCCGTTGAGCATCGCGCCCTTCAGCCCGAGTTCTTCGACGGCGCGGCGGAGTTCGTCGGCCGCCGCGTCCGGCGCCTGGAGCGGGAGGGCGGCGAAACCGGCGAACCGGCCGGGATGGTGGGAGATCGCGTCGGCGAGCGCGTCGTTCGCCTGGCTCGCGCGGCCCGCTTCCGCCGGCTTCAGCGCTTCCGCGCCGGGAACAGCGTGGGACAGGACCTGGACGTCGATGCCCGCCGCGTCCATGTCCGCGATCCGGCCGCGCCCGAGGTCGCGGAGCTTCTTCCGGATCCCCGCCATGATCGGGTGATCGCCCAGTTCACCCTCGCCTTCCTCGTTGTACAAGGTCGGATGGGTGAAATGCTCTTCGATGGCGATGACCTTCAAGTCGATCCCTCCACGCGGACGATCACGGAATTCGCCGTCCAGTCTTCTCGTGCCGCGCGGGATCCGGATCTTCCGTCGTGCCGAACACGCGGCGCCGGGACCGGCCCGGCGCCGCGTGTCCCGGATCAGTCGCGCTTCGCCAGCGTCGCGACCTCGGCGTCGGACAGCGGCCGGTCGTAGACCCGGACGTCGTCCACCGCGCCGCGCAGGAAGTCGACCTGCTGACCGCCGTACTGACCGCGCCCGATCACCGTGTGACCGGTGCTCGCGGCGGCGGAGCAGGCGTTCTGCGAGGCGACCTTCTTGCCGTCGACGTACAGCGAGAGCGTGCCCGCCTTGGCGTCACGGACACCGGTCAGGTGGTACCACTTGCCGACCTCCGGCTTCTCCGGCGACAGGGCTCGGAGACCGACGAAGCTCATCGCCCACCGCTGGTCCTGCCCGGAGTACTGCAGGAAGAACGCGCTGTCGCGGCCGGTGTCCTGGCTGACGACGGTCTGGAACGCGCCACCGGCCTCGTCCAGCTTCGCCCACGCCGAGACCGAGTAGCTGCCCGCGGTGGTGACGAGGGTCGCCCCGGTGTCGGCCTGGCCGTTGCCGGCGAAGGCCAGCGCGCCGCCCTCGACACCGCCCGTCCAGTGCGTGCCGGTCAGCGCGGCGTTCGCCGTGCCGACCGAGTCGGCGGCGGTGGATCCCGTGCCCTCGTCGAACTTGTAGGCGTGCACGCCGGTGATCCCCGGAGTGCCGGGGCCCGGGTCGGGAGCGCCGGAACCGCTGCCGTCGGCGTTGCGGATGATCGCCTGATTGACCGCGCGCACCTGCGCGAAGTCCATCTTCTTCACTTGCCTGTCGTAGGTGAAGAAGCCGTTGACCTCGTGCTCGACGTCGGTGATCTGCGTGTAGATCGAGCCGCTGATGCCGCAGCTCTGCGCCGACGCGAGCACGTCGCGCTGGTTCTGGACGTAGCGGCTGTTGAGAGTCGCCTGATCCTTCACCATCTCGTAGGCGTGACCTTCGCCGAACCACATGTGGTCCTTGACCTCCAGGCCGTAACCACCGTGTTCGCCGTCGATCGAGATCCGGTGGGCGTCGGGCATCGGCTTGGCGGGACCGGGGTAGGAGTGCCAGTCGAGGACGTCACCCTTGCCGGAGTCACCGAGCGAATCGCAGCAGTTGACCCCGCTGTGCGCGTTGACCAGCCGGGTCGGGTCCTGGGCCTTGACACTTTCGGCGATCTTCCCGGTCTCCTCGCGCGACCACTCCGCCCAGCCCTCGTTGAACGGCACGTAGCCGACGATCGAGGTCCAGTTCTTCTTCTGGTCCACCAGTTCCTTCAGTTCGGTCTTGAACTGCTGCTGGGCGTCCACGGGCGGGCGGCCGCCGGTGCGCATCGACGGCATGTCCTGCCAGACGAGCAGGCCGAGCTTGTCGGCGTGGTGGTACCAGCGATCGGGTTCGGTCTTGATGTGCTTGCGGACCGTGTTGAAGCCGAGGACCTTGTGCTGTTCGAGGTCGAAGCGCAGCGCCTGGTCGGTCGGCGCGGTGTAGATGCCGTCCGGCCAGTATCCCTGGTCCAAAGTGGACTGCAGGAAGAGGATCTTGCCGTTGAGGGTGAACCGGAGTTTCCCGTCGGCGCCCTTCGTGGTGCCGTACTCGCGCATGCCGAAGTAGGAGGACACCTTGTCGACGGTGCGGCGGCCGTCCTTCAGCTCGACGTCCAGGTCGTAGAGGAACGGCGAGTCCGGCGACCAGAGCTTCGCCTTGGGCACCGGCAGCGAGATCGTCCCCGCGGCGGACGCCTTGCTGCGGCTGACCACCTTCCTGCCGTCGCGGACCACGGCCTCGACGGTCAGCCCGGAGCTGCCGCCGGTGTCGACGGTGAGCTTGAGCGTGGAGGACTTGAGGTCCGGGACCATGCCGAGCGTGCCGACGTGCTTGGCCGCGACCGGTTCCATCCACACCGTCTGCCAGATGCCCGAGGCGCCTTCGTAGAAGATCCCTCGGTCGGGGACGAGACGCTGCTTGCCGACGGGCTGCCAGGTCGCGTCGGCGCGGTCCTCCACGCCGACGATGATCTCCTGCTCTCCCTTGGGTTTCAGCGCCGACGTCACGTCCGCGGAGAACGCGCCGTAGCCGCCCTGGTGCGCGGCCACCTCCTTGCCGTTGACGTACACCTTCGCCTTGTAGTCGACGGCGCCGAAGTTGATCCGCAGGGTGTTGTCGCGGCCCACGTTCCAGTTCTTGGGCACGGTGAACGTGCGGCGGTACCACATGTAGTCCTCGTGCCGCTGGATCCCCGAAAGCGCCGATTCGGTGGGGTAGGGGACCAGGATCTTCTCGGCGAGCTTCTCGCCGAACGGCGGGACCTCGCCCGCTGCCGCGCCGGCGAACTCCCAGACCCCGTTGAGGTTCTGCCAGTTCTCGCGCACCAGCTGCGGCCGGGGGTACTCGGGCAACGCGTTGGTGGGCGACACCTGGCCGGTCCACGGGGTGGTCATGCGTGGCTTGCCCATCTTCCAGCCGCTCTCCGCGGCCGTCGCGGATCCTGACGTCAGCGCCAAAGCGGCCATGGCGGCCACCGCGGCGGTCAGAGGCTTCCGAAACCGTCTCGGCTTCCGGGGGCGTTGTGGTGACAACGTTGGCAACATCTGCTCGACACCCTTCTCCGGGGGCGGCCGCCTCGGCGGAGGTGCGCCTCCCGCTGGACTTGTGCAGGCGTGAAACCACGGCCCCGTGGCCGGTGGGAACCGGTGTGAGCCGGGCCACGGCTGGCCGTCAGGACGTTTTTACATCGTTGATACAACGTTGTAAAGCGTCGAAGGCCTCGAATCGGTCCTGGGGAACAGAGCTGTCCTGTGTTGTCAGGCGAGGCGGGATTCCCGCAGCCACGCGTCGAGCTGCCGGTAGTCGGCGTCGGTCAGGCCGCGGCGGTGATCGACCCGGAGCAGGAGAGCCGGAACGGGGTGCTGTCCCGTCACCCATTCGCGGTCGGCGTCGGCGATCTCGTCGTCGATCCAGGCGAACGGGCGGTCTCCGGCGTGGTTCAGCAGTGGGCGCGTCTTCCAGTGCAGGCCGATGAGCGCGTCGGCCTCGTCGGTGTCGGACGGCTCGGGCCAGTCCACCACCGGCAGCCGGGGCAGGCCCAGCCGCGGGGTGAGGGAGTCGTTGGCGTCCTGCGTCCAGGTCGTGGCCCAGACCAGTTCGCCGGGAAGTGCCTTCAGACGTGAGCCGTGGGACGGATCGAGCCTGCCGAGAAGCGGGTTCTCGTCTTCTCGCGGCGCGGGTCCGAAGGCCGGGTACCGGCCGGGATCGAGCCCGAAGGGGATGAGCGGGCCGTCGACGTCGAGGTAGATCAGCGGGAGTCTCGCGGGAACCACGACGGCACACGTTAGCGAAGCGTCCTGGCGAGCGTTGACACGAGAACTGACCGATAAGTAACTTACTAGCGAGTCAGATCGAAGGGAGGCGACGATGCCGGCCGAAGAGCGGTCCTGGTGGGGCTGGGGCACCACCGACGGCGAACTGTCCAAGGACGAGTCCGACGCGCTGGTCGCCCGCACGTCGGGCGTCCTGCCGGGACACGACTTCACCGACCACGCCCCGCCGGAACCTTCGGAGCTCGGCGTCCCGGCATCGCGGATCCGGCCTCCCGGGACGCTTGCCGCGTTGTGCAGCGACGAACCCGTCGACCGGTTGTCCCACGCCCGGGGCAAGGCCTTCCGCGACGTCGTCCGCAACCTGCTCGGAAGACTCGACCACGTCCCGGATCTGGTCGCCCGCCCGCGCACGGAACAGGACGTCGTCGACCTCCTCGACTGGTGCACGGCCTCCGGAGTCCCGCTGATTCCCTACGGCGGCGGGAGTTCCGTGGTCGGCGGGATCGAACCGAGGTTCGACGGTCCGGCGGTGTCGATGGACCTGGCGGGTCTCGACACCGTGCTCGAAGTGGACACGGTCAGCCGCGCGGCCCGGATCCAGGCCGGGATCTTCGGTCCGGCGCTGGAAGACCGTCTGCGCCCGCTGGGCCTGACCCTGCGGCATTTCCCCCAGTCGTTCGCCCATTCCACGCTCGGCGGCTGGCTCGCCACCCGCGCGGGCGGGCATTTCGCCACGCTCGCCACGCATATCGACGACCTCACCGAGTCGGTGCGCGTCGTCACCCCGGCCGGGATCAGCGAATCGCGGCGCCTGCCCGGATCGGGCGCCGGCCCCTCGCCGGACCGGATGTTCCTCGGTTCCGAAGGCACGCTCGGCGTGATCACCGAAGCCTGGATGCGCCTGCAGGACAGGCCGGTCTGGCAGGTCACCGCCTCGGTCGCCTTCGAGCGCCAGGAAGACGCGGTCGCCGCCACCCGCGCGATCGCGCAGTCCGGGCTCCACCCGTCGAACTGCCGTCTCCTCGACCCGGCCGAAGCCTTCATCAACGCGGGCGCGAGCGTGGGCGGCGGACTGCTCCTGATCGGGTTCGAGTCCGCGGATCATCCGGTCGGCACCTGGCTGGAGCGCGCGCTCGAACTGACCGCGGGGCACGGCGGGGTCGTGAAAGCCAGACGCGGCAAGGATTCCCGAAGCCAGGACAGCGCGTCGGCCTGGCGTTCGTCGTTCCTGCGGATGCCGTATCAGCGCGACGCCCTGGCCCGCCGGTCGCTCATCGTCGAGACCTTCGAGACCGCCTGCACCTGGGACGCCTTCGACGAGTTCCACGACGCGGTCACCTCGGCGGCACGCGCCGCGATCGACGAGGTGTGCGGCGGCGCCGGTGTCGTCACCTGCCGCTTCACCCACGTCTATCCCGACGGACCCGCGCCCTACTACGGGATCTACGCCGCCGGACGCTGGGGGAGCACGGTCGCGCAGTGGGACGAGATCAAGGCCGCCGTCTCCGAGGCGATCGCGGGCCACGGCGGCACGATCACCCATCACCACGCCGTCGGCCGCGACCACCGGCCCTGGTACGACCGGCAGCGCCCCGATCCGTTCGCGGCCGCGCTCACCGCCGCCAAGACCGCCCTCGATCCGGCCGGCATCCTCAATCCCGGAGTGCTGATCCGTTGACCGAACCGGGAGACACCGTGGCCATCCCCGCAGAACTGGTCTCGAAGGCGCAGGAACACGTCGACTCGGGGGCCTTCTTCGCCGAGCTCGCCGAACTCGTCCGGTATCCGACCGTGAGCGACCGTCCGAGCGGCCGCGTGGCCATCAAGGCATACCTCGACGAGGTGCTGACCCCGGCGCTGAACGCGCTCGGCTGTGTCGTGACGACCTATCCCAACCCCGATCCGGACGGCGGCCCCTTCCTGATCGGCGCCCGGGCCGAATCCCCGGAGCTGCCGACGCTGCTGTGCTACGGCCACGCCGACGTCGTCGCCGGGCACGAGGGCGAGTGGAGCGAAGGCCGCGACCCGTGGACGCTGACCGCCGACGGCGAACGCTGGTACGGCCGCGGCTCGGCGGACAACAAGGGGCAGCATCTGGTCAACCTGACCGCGCTCAGGCTGCTCCTCGCCGAGACCGGGTCGCTCGGGTTCAACCTCAAGTTCCTGTTCGAGACCGGGGAGGAGATCGGTTCACCCGGTCTCGACGCGTTCGTCGCGGCGCATCGGGAGGAACTGAGCGCCGACGTCCTCATCGCCTCCGACGGCCCGCGCCTGGACGCGGCGACGCCGACACTGTTCCTCGGCGCGCGGGGCAGCGTCCGGATCGCCCTCGACGTCGACCTCCGTCCCGACGCCTACCACTCCGGGAACTGGGGAGGCGTGCTGCGCAATCCCGCCACCACCCTCACCGGGGCGATCGCCTGTCTCGTCGACGGGCACGGCCGCGTCCAGGTGCCGGAACTCCTGCCGCCCGAACTCCCGGACAGCGTCCGCGCGGCGCTCACCGACCTCGAAATCGGGACCACGCCGGGAGATCCGGCGCTCGACGAGGGCTGGGGCGACACCGCACTGACCGCGGCCGAGCGGCTGTACGGCTGGAACACCCTCGAAGTCCTGTCGCTCGGCGCGGCCGACATCGACCGGCCGGTGAACGCCATTCCCGGCCGGGCTCGCGCGATGCTCCAGCTGCGCTACGTCGCGGGCACCGACGTCGACGGAGTGGGCGAGGCGATCACGAAACACCTCGCCGCGCGGGGGTTCTCGATGGTCGACGTCATCGCCGAAGCCAGTTTCGTCGCCAGCCGGACTCCGGTCGACGACCCGTGGGCGGGCTGGGCGCAGGGTGTCCTCGACGAGGTTTCCGATCGTCCGGTCGCGATCTTGCCGAGCTTCGGCGGCGGCCTGCCGAACCACGTGTTCACCGACGTCCTCGGCCTGCCGACGTTGTGGCTGCCGCATTCCTACCCGGGCTGCCTGCAGCACGCGCCCGACGAGCATCTGCTCGCCCCGATCGCCCGGGAGGGCCTCGTCCTCGCCACGGCGCTGTTCCACGCTCTCGGACGGCGTGGCGAGGAGGCGTGACGGACGACCGGACGGCGGTCAGGGAAGCTCGGGACGACGTTCGCCGTACCGTGTCGCCTGCTCGAACATGTGGGCCGCGCGAAGCAGGTTCAGTTCACCTCGATGCGGGCCGACGATCTGCAGCCCCACCGGGCCGCCGTCGGGAGTGAAGCCGGCGGGGACCGAGATCGCCGGGCATCGGGTCGCCGAAATGGCGGAGGACGACCGCATCCAGTCGATGTAGTCGCGCATTCCGCGCCCGGCGACGGTTTCCGGGTACTCCCAGCCGACCGGGAACGGCGCCACCTGACTGACCGGCGCCAGCAGCAGGTCGTACTTCGAGAAGAACTCGCGCGTCGAGGCGACGAGCCGGGACTGGAGGACGTTGGCGTTCGCCACTTGTTGCCCGCTGAGCGTGCCGCCGTACGCGATCTCGGCGGCGAGAGTCTTCTTGATCCGGCCGGGATGGGCCTCGGCCAGCGCGCCGAGGTTCAGGTGGAAGATCCGGGCACGCAGGGTCCGGAAGACCTCGTCCGCGTCGGTGAGGTCGGGGGTGGCCTCTTCGACCTCGCAGCCGAGGTCGCCGAACACCTTCACCGCCGGTTCGAGCACCCGGCTGACGGCGGGGTCGACCGGGAGTCCGCCGAGATCGGGGGACCAGGCCACCCGTAGCCCGGTGAGGTCGGTGTCCAAGGGCTCCGCGAACGGCGCGGACGGCTCCCGCAGGCTGAACGGGCTGTGGGGATCGTGGCCGGCGATCACCGACAGCAGGAGCGCGACGTCCGCGACGGTGCGGGCCATCGGGCCGTGCACGGCGAGCCACGAGGCGGGGAGGCCGCCGGGTCCGGCGGGGACCCGGCCGGGAGACGGCCGCAGCCCGACCACGTTGCAGAACGACGCGGGATTGCGCAACGACCCGCCCATGTCGTTGCCGTCGGCGAGCGGATGCAGCCCGGCGGCCAGTGCCGCGGCCGCCCCGCCGCTGCTGCCACCGGCGGACAACTCGGGCCGATACGGGTTGCGAGTCGTCCCGAAGACCGGGTTCATCGTGTGCGAACCCGCGCCGAACTCGGGGATGTTCGTCTTACCCAGCGTGATCACGCCCGCGGCGCGCATCCGTTCCACGATGGGTGAATGCGCGGTCGGGACGTTGTCCGCGAGCAGCGGTGAACCGTAGGTGGTGCGCACCCCGGCGACGTCGTGGTTGTCCTTGTGGGCCACCGGGATCCCGTGCAGCGGACCGACTTCCTCGCCGTGGGCCAGCCGCTCGTCCGCCGCGGCGGCGTCGGCGAGGGCCTGGTCCGCGGTCAGCGTGACGATCGCGTTGATCCCGGGATTGACCCGTTCGACGCGGTCGAGATGGGCGGTCACCACTTCTCGCGCGCTGACTTCACGGGTGCGTAGCCGCTTCGCCAGCTCGATCGCGGGGAGGTGGCAGAGTTCGGTTTCGATCACGTCCTCCATCGGCTAGTGGGAGTGGTCGAATTCTCGGCCGTGGTGACCAGGACCGACAAGGTCTGCTCGACATCTGGTGGAATCGGCCACATTATGGGCGAATGGATCCACTCGATCTCCGCGTCGTCGGTGCGCTTCAGGTGGACGGGCGGGCGTCCTGGCGGCGGATCGCCGAGGTGCTCGGCGCCCCCGAACGTACCGTGGCCAGGCGCGGGGCCCGGCTGCTGGAGAACGGGACCGTTACCGTGATCGCGGTGACACCGCACGGGGTGCCGATGCTGGTGCGCGCCAGAAGCCGCCCCGGTCTGGCCAGGACCGCCGGCACCGCGCTGGCGCGCCGCCCGGAGACGAGCTTCTGCTACCTGCTGACCGGGCAGGCCGAAGTGGTCGCGGAAGTGCGCTGCTCACGGGAGCGTCTCGCGGTCTACGTGTCGGAGGAGCTCGCAGCCACCCCCGGGCTGCACGAGGTCACCGCCGATCCGATCACCAGGTACCACCGGACCGTGCACGAATGGCAGCCCGGGATCCTGACCCCGGAGGAGGCGGCCGCGCTGGCCGGACCGCCGCGGCCGACCCCGCGGCCGCGGTCTCCGGACGGCGACGTCCTCACCGCGGAGGAGCGTGCGCTGGTGCGGGCGCTGCGCGAGGACGGACGGCGCACCCACGAGGAACTCGCCAGGCTCGCCGGGGTGTCGGAGTCGACCGTGCGGCGCCGGGTGGAGTCGCTTCGCCGGAGCGGGAAGATGTACATCCGCGCCGTGGTCGAACCCGCTGTGCTGGGCCTGCCGATCGAGGCCTTGCTGTGGATCCGCAGCCGTCCGTCCGATGTGGACGAACTCGGGCGGGAACTGCTCGCTTCGCCGTACGTCCGCTACGCCGCGGCCACCATGGGAGAGCATCAGATGATGGCCGATGTGACCCTCCCCGACGTCGAGGCACTGCACCGGTTCGTCGCCGGCTCGGCCTGGTCGCGGCTCGCGGTGTCCGTGCACACCGGGCTGGTGACGAAGGGGCTGAAGCGCAGCAGCGTGCTGACGCCCGAACTGCGGGACTGAGCTCACAGGTCCCGCAGCCGATAGCGCTGCAGCTTCCCGCTCGCGTTGCGCGGCAACGCCTCGATGAACCGGACACGGCGCGGGTACTTGTACGGCGCCGCGGTCGCCTTCGCGTGGTCCTGCAGCGCCTGCGCGAACTCGGCACCCTGTTCGACGCCGGAGCGCGGCACGACGAACGCCGTCACGATCGAACCGCGGTCCGGGTCCGGGGTGCCGATCACCGCGCATTCCTCCACGTCCGGATGCGTGAGCAGGACTTCTTCGACCTCGGGGGCGGCGATGTTGTAGCCCGACGAGATGATCATGTCGTCGCTGCGCGCGACGAACCGGAAGTAGCCGTCGGCGTCGCGGACATAGGTGTCGCCGGTGAGGTTCCAGCCGTCGCGCACGTAGTCCCGCTGGCGCGGGTCTTCGAGATACCGGCAACCGGTGGGGCCTCGCACGGCGAGGAACCCCGGCGTCCCGTCGGGGACGGGCGAGCCGTCGATGTCGAGGATGGTGGCCCGGTAGCCGGGGACGACCTTCCCGGTCGCGCCAGGACGCGCGTCGTCGTCGGCGGCGGAGATGAAGACGTGCAGCATTTCGGTGCTGCCGAGTCCGTCGATGAGCGGCCGTCCGACGACCTCCCGGTACCGCTCGGCCACGGGAGCGGGGAGCGACTCGCCCGCCGAGACCGCCCGGCGTACTCCGGCCAGGAGTACTCCGTCGCCGGCGTTCAGGATCGCCCGATACGCGGTCGGGGCGGTGAAGAGGACGGTGGCGCCTTTGCCGGCGACGATGGCGGCGAGTTCCGCCGGAGTCGCGCGTTCGACCAGGAGCGTCGCCGCTCCCGCGCGCAAGGGGAAGATCAGCAGCCCGCCGAGGCCGAAGGTGAAGGCCAGCGGCGGCGTTCCGCAGAAGAGGTCGTCCGGCGTCGGCCGCAGGACGTGCCGGGAGAACGTGTCGGCGATCGCGAGCAGATCGCGGTGGAAGTGCATCGTCGCCTTGGGGGATCCGGTCGTACCGGAGGTGAAGGCGAGCAGCGCGACGTCGTCGGCCGCGGTCGGGACGTCGTCGAAGGTCGCCGGATGCCGTTCCGCGCGGGCGGCGAGGTCCGTGCCATAGGACACGACAGGCAGCTCCGGCGGGAGTTCGTCCACCAGGCGCTCGTCGCAGACGGCGATCGCGGGCTTCGCGCGGGCGACGATCTTGTCGAGTTCCGCTCGCCGAAGCATGGGCATGGTCGTGACGGCCACCGCGCCCGCCTTGAGCACGGCGAGCCAGGCCGTCGCGAGCCACGGGGTGTTGGTGCCCCGCAGCAGGACCCGGTCGCCGGGTACGACACCGAAGTCGGTGACGAGAACGTGGGCGACCCGGTTGGCGCGGGCCAGGACCTCGCCGTAGGTCCACGTTTCGGCGGGGGAGAGCAGGCAGGGCCTGTCCGGTCCGAACCGCGCGACGGTCTCGTCGAGCAGGGCGGCCGCGGCGTTCAGGCGGTCGGGATAGCGCAGTTCCGGGAGGTCGAACACGAGCTCCGGCCACTGGTCGGCGGGCGGCAGCCGGTCGCGGCAGAAGGGGTCGACGTGCGCGCTGGGGGAAAGCCTCATCGTCGCCGCTCCTCGGTCCGGCCTGCCCCCTCCCGCGAAGGTAGCACTTGTTACGACCGTCGAGAAGGCGCGATGTCCTGTCCGTGACGACGACGCCGGGCGGGACATGGGCAAGAATGTCCCCTGTGGACGACGAACCGCCCGAGCACGCGCGCCATGCCGGCTACCGCCTGTCGTTGGCCCGGGTGAAGGATGCCGACGAAGCGGCGTTGGTGGCCGAGGTGCTCGGCGATCCGGACACGGTGATGGCCGAATCGGCCGTTTCCGGCCATCTCGACGACCGGGCGGCCGCGTTGCACCTGCTGCCGTCCTATCCGGCGTGGGCGGACCGGATCGCGGGCCTGGTCGAAGGCCGCCTGTTCCTGCGGCGCAGACTGGGGGAGTGGACGTTGCTCCGGGCGATCGTCCTCGGCACGCCGTGGCGGGCCGAGGACCTGCTCGTGGCGACGGATTGGCTGCAGCGCAAGGTTTCCGAGCAGAGCACGTCGCCGGAGGCGCTGGCGGTGCTCGCCGAGGGCGGCCGGACCAAGCGGGTCCGTGCCGCGGCCGCGCGAAGGCTCAGCTGACGACGTCGGTGACCGCTCGCCGCAACGTCGTGCGCACGGTCTCGGCGTCGTCGAGATTCCCGCCGTGCAGCGCTCCGTCGCGGAGCAGGACGAGGGTGCGGGCGGCGTGCTCGGGGTCGGCATGCCCCGCGTCGCGCGCCAGATCGCGGAGGGCACCGAAGAACCAGTCCCGGTGGTCGTCGATGACCCGGCGGACCTGGTGCGCGGGGTCGGGGTATTCGGCTGCGGCGTTGAGGAACTGGCAGCCGCGGAAGTCGTCGTCGAGCGTCCGGTCGCCGACGATGCCCAGCGCGGCGAGCAGGGCTTCGCGGGCGGGCTTGTCGCTGGTCACCGAGCTGACGCCCGCGCGGATCCGCTCGCTCGTCGTGCTCAGGTACGCGGCGACGAGGTCGTCCTTGGTGGGGTAGTGACGGTAGAAGGTCGCCCTGGTCACGGCCGCTTCGGAGACCAGGCGCTCCACTCCGACGGCGTGGATGCCCTCGGCGTAGAACAGCCGTGACGCTGTCTCGAGCAGCCGGACTTTCGGGTGTACGTCCCGGTCGGCGGTCGGCATCTCTCAACTCTAGAGAAAGAACGGTCATTCCGCCAGGTCGCCTTCGTCACGTTGCGGAAGGGGTTCCGGGCGAGCATTGTTCAGGCAGAAAGACCGATCGTTCTCGCAGATTTCGAAGGAGCCACGATGAGCAACCAGAAGTCCACCATCGTCCTGGTCCACGGTGCTTTCGCCGACTCGTCCAGCTGGAACGGCGTCGTCCCGAAGCTGCGTGAGCAGGGCTACCGGGTGCTGGCCGCGTCGAACCCGCTGCGCGGGATCGAGTCCGACGCGGACTACGTCGCCGACGTCGTCAACGGAGTGGACGGCCCCGTGGTCCTGGCCGGGCACTCCTACGGCGGCGTGGTGATCAGCCGCGCGGCCACCACCGCGCCGAACGTCAAGGCGCTCGTCTACATCGCCGCTTTCCAGCCGGAAGCGGGGGAGAGCGTGTTCGAGCTGTCCGGCCGGTTCGAGGGCGGCAAGCTCGGACCGGACACCACGAACGTCCTCGCCGCCCAGGGTGAGCTGTCGATCAAGCCCGAGAACTTCTCGGACGTGTTCGCCGCCGACGTTCCCGTGGAGACCGCCGACGTCATGGCCGTCACCCAGCGCCCGGTCACCGAGCGCGCGCTCGCCACCCCGTTCGACGGCGAGCCGGCGTGGAAGAACGTGCCGTCCTGGGCCTTGATCGCCGAGCGGGATCACGCGATCCCCGCCGCCGCGCAGGCGTTCATGTCCGAGCGTGCCGGTTCGGAGGTCACCAGGATCGACGCCTCGCACGCGGTGTCGGTCTCGCGGCCGGACGTCGTCGCGGAGGTCATCCTCGCGGCGGCCGCCAAGGTCGCCTGATCCAAGCGGCCCGGATCGGGCCGCTTGACAGGGGAAACGTCCCCGGAGAGACTGCAAAAACGCTTTTGCAGTCTCTCCGGGGAGAACCACGTGAAGATCTTGGTGCTGGATTCGAGCCCGCGTCGTGAGGGCAATTCCTGGGCGCTCGCCCAGGCGCTGGGCAAGGGGGCGGAGGAAGCGGGGCATACGGTCGACTTCGTCCGGCTCTCCGATTTCGTCCAGTCGCCGCTGGGGGACTGTCGCGACTGCCGGTCGAGCGACGGGTCCTGCGGGATCGCGGACGACTACGAGCGGCTGCTGTTCGACCACGTGCTCCCCGCGGACGCGATCGTCTACGCGACCCCGCTGCACTGGTACGGCATGACGGGGCGGCTCAAGTCCTTCCTCGACCGGTTCTTCTGCTACACCTCGGCCAGTTCGCCGCACAACGCCGAGGTCGTGCCGGGCCTGATGAACAAACGTGCCGCCGTGCTGATCTCCTGCGAGGAGAGCTACCGCGGCGCGACACTCGGCCTCGAAGCCCAGTTCCAGGAACTCACCCGGTACCTGCGCCAGGACCTCGCCGGGATCGTCGTCGGCGTCGGCAACAGCCGGGGCGAGGTGGAGCGCGACCCCGCCCGGCCGCTGGAGGCGGCGGCCGACCTCGGCCGTAGGCTGGGCGACGCCCACGTCACCGACTATCGGCTGGACACCGACCGGCCGAACCGCGTTTGGGGACCGCCCGTGGAGGTCTGAGTGTCGCCGACCATCCGTGACGTCGCCGCCGCCGCGGGGGTCTCGATCACCACCGTCTCCCACGTGCTCAGCGGGCAGGGGCGGATCTCCGAGGAGACCCGGCGGCGCGTCGCGCGGGCGGCGGCCGAACTCGGCTACCAGGCCAGCGTGCACGCCCAGCAGCTGGTCACCCGGCGCAGCCGCACGTTGGCGATCCAGCTCGCGAATTCGGTCGACGCGAGCAGCGCCTGCGCTCTCGTGCCCAACTCGGACTACTTCCTCGAAGTCCTCAACGGGGCGGCCGAAGTCGCGTCGAAACGGTCGTACGCCCTGCTGCTGACGCCCACGGACGCGGACCTCGACCGGCTCAACGCGTTCTCGGTCGACGGAGCGATCCTCGTCGACCCTCGCGGCGACGAGCCGTTCTTCGCTTCGGGCTGGTGCCGTGACCGGCCGCTGGTGACCGTCGGGCGACCGATGGCGGCGCCGTGCCCGGTCCCGGTCGTCGTCGACAACGACCTGGTCGCGGCCGCCCGGCAGATGCTGGACCACCTGGCGGGCAACGGGTACACGCGGCCGGCGATGATCACCACCGACACCAGCCGCTCCTACGCGGCGGATCTGGTCGCGGGCTACACCGGCTGGGCCGAAGACCGGGGACTGGAGCCGGTGGTGGCCGAGATCGACGAACCGCCGACCGCCGAAGGCACGGCCGAGGCGCTGGGCAGGCTGCTCGACCGGCCGGTGTGCCCGGACGCCGTCTTCACGACGTCGGAGAACCTCGCCCTGGGTGTTCTCCACGAGGCCCGTCGACGGCGGCTCGCGGTGCCCGGCGCGCTCGGGATCTGCAGCGCGGTCGACAGCGGCTCGCTCCGGCTGACGTCGCCACAGGTGACCGGCATGTTCGTGCACCCCCGCGAGGTGGGCGGCCGCGCGGCCACGGCGTTGATGGACCTCGTCGAGGGCGTCGCCCCGGACGGCGAGCCGCGCCGGATCGAAGTGCCGGTCCGGCTGAACGCGCGGGAATCCACCAGCCGCTAGGAGCTTCGGCACTCCGCGACCGGAGCGTCCCCGCCGTCGTCACCGCTGGTCGCGATGAAACCGAACGTGGTCGTCCCGCCCGCGGGCAGCACCGCGTTCCAGTCCACTTCGGACACTCGCACGCGGTCGCCGTCCTGCGCCAGGGAACCGTTCCACAGATTCGCGATCTTGGTCCCGGGCGGCAGGGTCCAGCTGACCTCCCAGCCGGTGAGGCGGGTGTCCTTCGCGTTCCGCACGGATACGCGGATCTCCGAGCCGCCGGGCCAGCGGCTGGCCACCTCGTAGCGCGCTTCGCACGCCGGTTTCGGCGCGACAGTGCTCGCGGGAGGAGCGCTCGGCAGCGCTACGGGGACATCAGGCGAGTCGTCGAACAGGAGAATCCCCGCCAGGACACCACTCGCCACCACCACGCCGCCCGCGATGGCGAACGGGAGCCGGGAACGGCGCGTGGGCGCGGGAAGCCGCTTCGTCCCGGCCAGGATCGCCGGGCGGCCGTCGGCGACGGCGCCGAGCATCCGTTCGGCCTCGGCCATGTCCGGCCGTTCCGCGGGATCGCGCCGCAGCAGCCGCAGCAGGACGTCCGTGAGCGGCCCGGTGGACCTCGGCGCGGTGATCTCGCCGCGCGCGACCCGTTTGAGGAGCGCGATCTGGTTGCCGTCGGTGCCGAACGGCGGCGTGCCCTCCAGCGCGGTGTAGAGCGTGGAGCCGAGGGAGAACACGTCCGACGGGTAGCCGGGATCGCCGCCGTCCGCGACCTCGGGGGAGAGGAACGCCGGCGTGCCGACGACCAGGCCGCCGCCGGTCATGGTCCCTTCGCCCGCGGCGTGGGACAGGCCGAAGTCGGCGATCTTCGCCTTGCCGTCCGCGGTGATCAGGACGTTGTTGGGCGTGACGTCCCGGTGCAGGATGCCGTCCGCGTGGGCCGCGGCCAGCGCCGACGCGATCTGCGCGCCGATCTCGGCGACCCTTCCCGCGGGGAGGGGGCCGTCGTCGGCGAGGAGCTCCGTCAGCGGCCGCGACGGCAGGAACTCCATGACCAGGAACGGCGTCCCGTCCTGCTCGGCGACGTCGTACACGGTGACGGCGTGCGGATGCTTGAGCCGCGCGGCGACCCTGGCCTCCCGCATCGCGCGCACGATCGACCGGAACGGGGCGTCGTCCGGCGAGGTGTCGGGCAGCAGCTGCTTGACCGCGACCGTGCGGTCGAGCCGCTCGTCCCGCGCCCGCCACACCACGCCCATCGCGCCCCGGCCGACCTTGCGCTCCAGCCGGTACCGTCCGGCGACGAGCTCGCCTTCACGTGTCACGCCGCCCCCTGATCTCCTGGAGCGCACACGGATCCGCTGGCATCCCGGTTCACGGCGCCAACTCTATCCGCTAGGGGAGCGGGACCTCCTCGACCGGCGCACCGGCCGCCGCGAGCCAGGCCTCGGCGAGCAGCCGGTGACCGAGCGGACTCGGGTGGACGCCGTCCGGGGCCAGCGTCGCCGCCCCGTGTTCGGCCGCCGCGCGCGGCATGAAGAGATCCGCGCGGATCAGCCGCGCGCCGAACTCGGTCGCCACGTCGATCGCGGCTTCGATCCGAGGCGCCAGATCGACGGCCCATTCCCGCTGCTCCGGCTCCACCGGCAGCAGGAACGGCGTGATCACGTACAACTCGGCCGGGAGGTGCTGCCGCGCACTGGCCAGCAGCCGGGTGTAGGCGGCGCGGAACTTCCCGATCGGGCTCGGCAGACCGCGGTCGAAGGTCCGCCAGGTGTCGTTGATGCCGATCTTCACGGTCAGCACGGTGGGTCGCGCCGCGAGGACGTCGGTGGTCCAGCGGGCCTCCAGATCGTAGATCCGGTTGCCGTTGACGCCCCTGTTGAGCACCTCGGGCCCGTCGCCCAGGAGGTCCGCGATCCGGCGCACGTACCCCTTGCCCAGCGACGCCGGATCGGCGCGATCGCGGCTGGAGTCGGTGATGGAGTCGCCGGCGAAGAGCAGCCGGTCCGCTTCGGTGAACTTCACGCACCCGCCTCGATCAGCTTGCGCAGGGAGTCGGCCTCGCCGGGGATCAGATCGGGATCGTTGTCCGGGACGAACTCCAGCAGCGCGTCCAGCGGCCGTCCGGCCTTCGCGAGCAGCCCGAACGCGGCCGTCCACAGCTCCGTCCTGGCGGTCAGCGGACGCCGTTCGTTGCTGGGCCACCACGAGAACACGTGTGCCGCGCGGACACGTTCGAGGACCAGTTCCAGCCCCGCCAGTGCATGCTCGTCCGGCAGATCCTGCGGTGGCTGCCAGTAGGTGCCGAGGTTGTCGCGGCCGACCTCGTCGAGCAGCCGGACGGTCGATTCGGCGGTGTCGGTCAGGGTCCCGCCGTGGAACTCCAGCGCGACTTCCAGCCCGTGTTCGTTCGCGACGTCGGCGGCCTCGCGGAGACCGGCGACGACCTGCTCACGCTCGTAGGAGTCGACGTCCTCGGAGCCCGCCTTGCCCGCCCACACCCGGATCCGCGAGGCGCCGAGCCGCACGGCGGTGGCGGCGATCTCGCCGAACTTCCCGGATTCCACCGGGGTCGCCCGGAAGTAGGAACCGTAGGAATCGCAGGTCAGCCCGTTCCGGGCCATGGCCTCGAACGCGCGCTCGGCCGCCCAGTCGTCGCCGGGGCGCACGTGGACGTCGGCGCCCCATTCGATCACCTGCAGCCCCGCGTTCGCGGCCAGGTCGGCGACCTCGTCGGCGTCCAGCCGCCGCAGCGTCACCGAACACAGTCCCGGGCGGATCATCGTTCCTCCAACGGTTGAGTACTTTCCCGCAGCACGACCTCGCCGGCGACCGGTTTGACGCGGGGGTTTCCCGCGCGGTCGGCGAGGACGAAGCCGAGGGCCTGTTCGCCCATCGTCTCGATCGGCACGCGCACTGTGGACAGCGAAGGCCTTATGTCGCGCAAGGTGATGATGTCGTCGAAGCCCGCGATCGCGATGTGCTCCGGCACTTCGAGGCCGTGGTCGCGGCAGGCCGCCATCGCGCCGACGGCCATCACGTCGTTGACCGCGAAGACGCAGCCCCGGAAGCCGATCTTCAGCGCGCGCACCATCGCCGCGTAACCGCCGTCGCGGGTGAACTCCGCGTGCAGGACGTGGTGCGCGGGCAAGGCGACGCCGTGGCGGGCGAGGCCGTCCCGGAAGCCGAGGACGCGATCGCGTGAGGTCAGCAGCCCGGGCGGCCCGGCCAGCACGAGGAAGTCGCGGTGCCCGAGCCCAGTGAGCCGTCCGGCCAGCGCCGCCGCCCCGGACTCGTTCTCCAGCATGACGGTGTCGAAGGGCAGTTTCCGCTGCCCGATCACCACCACCCGGCCGTCGGCGGCCTCGAACGCCTTGAGCTCCTTGGTCAGATTCCGTTGCAGGGCACTGTCTTCGTTGCGTGACCCAGCCAGGATGACCGCTCGCGCCCGCTGCCCGCGCAACGTCGTGACGTACTCGAGTTCCTTCTCCGGCCGGTTCTCCGTGCTCGCGATCGTGACGGTGAGCCCGTGCCGGGCGGCCACGCGCATGACCCCGGAGGCGATCGAGGAGAAGTACGGGTCGACGATGTCGTGCACCAGCAGCCCGACGACGTTGCCGCGGCCGCGGGCCATCGCCTGCGCGGGCACGTTCGCCGTGTACTGCAGCCGTTCCGCCGCCCGCAGCACCGATTCGCGCAGCGTCCCGCTGACCTGTCTGGTCCCGCCGTTGAGCGCTCTCGACGCCGTCGCGAGCGACACTCCCGCCTCACGGGCGACGTCGGCCAAGGTCGCCGAACCCGCGGCGCGCTGCGGCATGGTTCCTCCTCGGTGGTGCGGTGGGCTCACGCCGGCGTGGGCTGACGCCGGCGTGAGCCCGGCTCTGGTGTCGACCGCCTGGCTACGGAGCGCCGGGGCCGACGTCCGCGGTGGTGAGCGGCCGGTTGGTGATGGCGGCCGTCGAGTACTCGTCCGCCCCGACGTCACGCTTGCTGCCGCGAGGCTGGCCGTCGATGTCGAGCGTGACCGGTGCGGCCGACAGGGTCGCCGCGTCGATCGCCGGGCTGCCCGCGGCGAGCCGCGAGACGCCGTCGGTGCCCTGCACGAGCTTCGGGTCGACCCGCTGGAAGGAGCCCGCCGGGATGTTCCCGTTCCCGCCCGAACCCCAGAGGATGTTGCCGGACCACGTGAAGTTGCCCGTGGTGCTCATCGCGACCAGGTCGCCGTTGCTGCCGACGAAGAGGTTGTCGGAGATCGTGCAGTCGCGCGGTTCGATCGTCCGCTTCGTCTCGCCGGACAGCGTGCTGCTGTTGTTCAGCAGCGTGTTGTGCGCGATGAGCACGCGGTCCGCCGCGTCGTTGCCGCGGCGTGATTCCTTCGATTCGCCCGGGAAGTGGTCCCGGACGCTGCCGCTGCCGATGACCAGCGCGTTGCTGGACAGCCCGGCGACGTAGTTGTTGAGGATCTTGTGGTCGTTGCCGTAGATCCGGATGCCTTCCTTGCCGCCGATGATGAAGTTGGATTCGACGACGGTCTTGTTCCCGTGGCGCAGGACGATGCCGCCCAAGCTGTTCCGGATGGTGTTGTTGCGGATGAAGTTGCCCGACGACTTGACCGAGATCGCCTCCGGGTCGCCGTTGGCGCGTTCGAACAGGTTGAACTCGACCGTGGCGCCGGCGGTGCTCAGCGCGCGCGGGCTGACGCCGAGCCGGATCGGCTCGCCGCCGTTGTCGCCGGCGAAGGTGTGGTCGGAGAAGTAGTTCCGCAGGACGTGGACGCCCACGGCCATCTTGTCTTCGTCCGCGCCCTCGATACAGAGCATGACGCCGAGCGTCGTCTTGTTGTGGAAGTGGTTGCGGTCGACCTTGCTGTAGTCGGCGCGGACCATCACCCAGTGCAGGCCTTCGATGTCGGCCAGCTGGAAGTCGTTGCGGGTCAGGCGGATCCGCGAACAGTTCGGCGGGATCTCCAGCGTGGTGCTCTGCCGGAAGTTGAACCCGCTGATCGTGACGCCGGTGGAGTCGTCGAAGACGAAGCTCTGCTCGCCGTTCAGCGTCACCCCGCCACCGGTCTGGGCGACGATGGTGATCGGCTGGTCCTTGGTGCCGCGCCTGCCGGTGATGGTGATCGGCTTGCCCGCCGGCACGGTGTAGGTGCCGTTGTTCACGGTGATGACCGCACCGGCGGCGGCCGAGTTGATGGCGTTCTGGAGTTCGGTCAGCGAGCTGACGTTCAGCGCGCACAGACCGTTCGGCTTGGCCGACGCCGTTCCGGCGGTGACCCAGGGAACGGTGACCAGCGCGGCGCCGAGAGTGGCGCCGGTGAGGAACCTTCTGCGATCCATGATGCCTCCGTGCTCAATCGGTGGGGAGGGTTTCCGCGGCGGCGGGGCTGGTGAGGAACAGCTCGATCACCGGGACCGGGGTGTCCGGTTTCCGGATCGGGAGCTTGAGGGTGAGCGTGCCTTCCGGCAGCGCGCCCATCTGGGTGTTCTGCGCGGTCTGCCGTGGATCCGTGTGCACCTGCAGGATTTCCGAGGCGTCGTCGAGCAGTTGGGCGTAGCGCACGCGCCCGGCGAGGCCGGGCAGGTGGACGTGGTTCATCGGCCAGCTGAAGAGGTGCAGGTAGAGCCGGTCCCCGCGCTGGGTGTAGCGGCCGTCGGCGGGCGCGGTGAACTCCGAGGGACCGCAGCCGCGGACCGATCGTTCGTGCCGGTCCATCCAGCGGCCGAGTTCGGCGAGCACCTCGTGCGCCCGCGGGTCGATCTCGCCCCGGCCGTTCGGCCCGACGTTGAGCAGCAGGTTGCCGTCCTTGGACACGCCGTCGACCAGCATGCGGATGAGCAGCTCGGGGCTCTTGTAGTCGAGGTTGTCGCGGTCGTACCCCCAGCTGCCGTTGAGGGTCTGGCACGCCTCCCACACCACGGGGACGCCGTCGCGGGTCATCGGCCCGGACGGCTGGTACTGCTCCGGGGTGATGAAGTCGCCGGGGATGCCGGTGCGGTCGTTGACCAGGATGCCGGGCTGGAGTTCGCGGACCAGCGCGAGCAGGCCGGGGGAGTCCCAGTCGTCCGGCCCCTTGCCGCCCCACCATTCCTTGCGGCCCTGGTAGGAGAAGTCGAAGAACAGGTAGTCGATCTTGCCGAACCGGGTGAGCAGTTCACGGACCTGACCGTGCAGGTAGAGCTGGTACTCGGCGATGTCGGCGTACTGGTGCGCCGCGATGTACTCCTGGTCGTCACGGCGGGGGTGGGTGCCGTCGACCGGGAACGCGGGGTGATGCCAGTCGATCAGCGAGTGATAGAAACCGACCTTCAAGCCTTCTTCGCGACAGGCGTCGACGAACGGTTCGAGCAGATCCTCGCCGTACGGGGTGTTCGTCACCTTGAAGTCGGTGAGATCGCTGTCCCACAGGCAGAAACCGTCATGGTGCTTGGTGGTGAGCACGACATAGGTCATGCCCGCTTCCTTCGCGGCCTTGGCCCAGGAACGCGGGTCGTACTTGTCCGGCTCGAAGTGGTCGAAGTAGACCCGGTACTGCTCGTCGGTCAGCTTTTCGCGGTTCTGCACCCATTCGTGCCGGGCGGCCAGGGAATACAGTCCCCAGTGGACGAACATCCCGAACCGGTCGTGGGTGAACCAGGCGGTGGAACTCACTGCGGGATCGCTCCTTCAGACGGTGTGGGTCAGCCCTTGAGCGCGCCCGAGGCGAGGCCCCGGACGAACGAACGCTGGAAGAACAGGAACGCGGCGACCGAGGGCAGCAGCGCCAGCAGCGACGCCGCCATGATCACGCCGGGTGTCACGTCCGCGTCGATGCGCAGAGTGCGCAGGGCCAGCGGCAGCGTGTAGGTCGAGGCGTCGGACGAGACCAGCATCGGCAGCAGGTACTGGTCCCAGATCATCGTGAAGCCGAAGACCCCGATCACGCCGAGCGCGGGCTTGCACATCGGCAGGATGATCTGCGCGAAGATCCGCAGATCCCCGGCGCCGTCGATGCGCGCCGCCTCTTCGAGCTCGCGAGGGACGTCCTTCATGAACTCGGTCATCACCAGGATCGAGAACGCCCACGCGCCCAGCGGCACGATCATCCCGGCGAGGCTGCCGATCAGGTTGATGTGCACCACGGGCAGGTCGGACAGGATCAGCGACAGCGGGATCGCGAGGATCTCCTCCGGCAGCATCAGCGTCGCCAGGATCGCGACCAGCACGAAGGTCATGAAGCGGAACTTCTTGCGTGCCAGCGCGTATCCGGCCAGCACCGAGATGACGACCTGCAGCAGCAGGCCGAAGCCGACCACCAGGAACGAGTTGAGCAGGTACAGCCCGACGCCGTGGTCGAACGCGATGCCGAAGTTGTCCAGCGTGGGACTCGACGGGACGACGCTCAGCGCCGTCGGATCGGACACGTCACTGAACGCGCTGACCAGCAGCGCCAGCAGCGGCCCGGCGAACACCACCAGCACCAGGGCGTACACGGCGTATTTCAGGATCCGTCCGCCCGGCGACTTGACGGCGTCGAGGCCGAGTGCCGAATCGTTGGCCGCGGTCATGCGTCTCGCCTCCGTCGGAGCACCTGGACGAACAGCGTCAGCACGAGCGTCGCGAGGAACAGCAGGACCGCTCCCGCCGCGCCGACGCCCAGCCGGTTCTGTTCCAGTCCGAGTTTGTAGATCAAGGTCATCGCCACCTCGGTCGAGCCGTTCGGCCCGCCGTTGGTCAGCAGGAACACCTCGGTGAACACCCGCAGGCCGCGGATCGCCGCGAGGACGAACAGGATCGAGAACACCGACCGCAGCCCCGGCAGCGTCACGTGGAGGATCTTGCGCCAGCGCGAGGCACCGTCCACAGTGGCCGCTTCGTAGAGCCCGCGGTCGATGCCCGCCAGGCCCGCGAGGAAGATCATCATGTCGTACGGCGCGCCGCGCCAGATGCCGGTGACGATGACCGAGACCATCGACGTGTCGGGATCGTTGATGAAGCCCGACGGTCCCAGCCCGACCAGGCCGAGGATGGAGTTCAGCATCCCGTCCCCGGTCGGGTGGTACATGATCCGCCAGAGTTCGGCGACCACCGCGATCGGCACGACCACCGGCAGGAACGCCGCCGACCGCAGGAACTTCAGCCGCTTGCTCTGGCCCTCCATCAGCAGGGCGAGCGCGAGGCCGATGACCATCGACCCGACCGTCTGGCCGATCGCGATCACGACGGTGTGCCAGATCGCGGAGTGGAACGCCTCGTCACCGAGGACGGTGCTGTAGTTCTCCCCGCCGACCCACTGGTTGCCCAGGTACGGCTGGACATCCTGGAAGGACATCGTCACCGCGGTGATCATCGGGATGAACTTGAAGTACACGAACAGGATCAGGGCGGGGGCCAGGAACAGCCACGGCGTCCACCACTTCCCGTCGCGGGCGCTGCGCCCGCGGGCCTTCGGCGCGGGCGTCCGCTTGGCGGCGGGACGGTCCGCGCCGACGGCCGCCGGCTTGGCGTGATCTACGGTCATGACGCGCTGATCCCCTGTTGCTGCAAGGTCGCGGTGAGCTTCGTGTCGAGTTTGGACAGTTCCGCCTTGAGGTCGAGCTTGCAGTCGGCGACGAGCGCGCTGACGGTGTCGGCGGTGTCCTGGCGGACCGGCGTCCAGTTCGGGATGGACGGCGCGTAGTGGCCGGACTTGGCGTAGATCTCGGCGTAGGTCTTCCAGCGCGGGTCCGGGCGGACCTGGGCGATGTCGACGGTCTTGTTCACCGGCAGCTGCACGATGAAGGCCGATTCGCCCTCCATGCCGATCTTCTGGCCGTCGGCCGAGACCGCGAAGTCACCGAAGGCGTCCTGCCCGGCCTGGTTCGGCGAGCCGGCCATCATGTAGATCGACAGGCCCTCGGCCAGGACGTCGGAGTTCTTGGCGCCCTGCGGCATCGGGACGACCTCGTACTTGTCCTTGCCGAGCGACTTGTCGAAGCGCGGCAACAGGTACGGGCCGACGACGTACATCCCGGCCTTGCCCGCTTCGAAGGTCTCGTTGGTCGCGGGGGTCGGCATGGTGACCGAGCCGGGCTGGATCACGTTGTCCTTGCAGCCGAGGTCGCGGAAGTACTGCACCGCGGCCACGGATTCGGGCGTGCTCATCGACGGCTTGTACTTGCCGCCACCGGTTTCGGTGATGAAGTCGCCGCCACCGGCCCACAGGAAGTTGGAGAAGTACCAGGAGGCGTAGCCCCGCTTGGTCGACAGCGTCGCGGTCAGTCCCGCGGTGTCGTTCTTCCCGTTGCCGTCGGGGTCGCCGGTGGTGAAGGCCTTGGCGAGGTCCGCCAGTTCGGCCCAGCTCTGCGGGACGCTCTTGCCGAGCTTCTCGCGCCAGTCCTTGCGGATCAGCAGCGCCGAAGCCTGTGCGCTGTAAGGCAGGCCGTACAGCTTGCCGTCCGGCATCTGGTTCGACTTCAGCGCCTGCTCGGTGAGTTCCGAGGCGTGCTTGATCTTGCCCTGGTCGATCTCGCGCACGAGACCCTGGCTCTTGAGCGTCCCGACCTGGGTGACGTCGTTCATCACGATGTCCGGCAGGTCGCGCTGGGCGGCGCGCTGGGCGAGCTTCGTCTCGAAGTCGTCGAAGATCGCGGTGACCTGCACCTTGAATCCGGTGGCCTTCTCGAAGGCTTCCGCGAGCCGTTTGGTGGCCTGCTCGCCCGCGCCGCCGGGGGTGGTCCGGGTCCACAGTTCCAAGGGCGCCTTGGTGTCCTGCGCGACGTTCGTTCCGGCGGGGCCTGCCGAGCAGCCCGAAAGGGCCAGCGCTGAGACCGTGAGCCCCACGCCGATCCACCGCGTTTTCCGCATCGCTTCTCCTGTTCACTGTGGACCACGCTGTCTACTCCGGAGGGACGGTAAGCGCTTTCCCGGTATCCGGTCAATGGTCCGATGATTACGAATTTCAATCGGCAGGGTTTGCCTCTGTGTGGGACTGGCCGTCCGTGGACCGGGTTAAGCATCCGATGTATGGTCGCCGACGGAGGTAGGGATGACCGAGCTGCAACACCGCCCGACAGCGCTTCTCGTGATGGAGGAACGCCGCCGCGACGACGTTTACCCCGAGGCGGTGCTGAAGGAGATCGGAACGCTGGTGGACCTGCGTGAGCCGCTCACCCGGGAGCGGCTGGCGGAGGATCCGGCGGCCCTGGAAGGCGTCGAGATCCTGTTGTCCGGCTGGGGTGCCCCGGTGCTGGACTCCGTCCTCTTGGGACACGCGGCGGACCTGCGTGCCGTGTTCGTCGCCGCCGGTTCTGTCCGGCCGCTGACCACGCCGGAGTTCTGGGCGCGTGAGCTGCCGATCGTGTCCGCCGCGGCCGCGAACGCCGTCCCGGTCGCCGAGTTCACCCTGGCCCAGGTCCTCTTAGGACTCAAGCAGGTGCATCGGATCTCGCGCGAGATCCGGGAGCGGAAGGCCTACCCGCCGGATCCGCGGGTCGCCGGGGCGTATCGGTCCCGGGTCGGCCTGCTCGGCCTTGGCGAGATCGGTGCTCTCGTCGCGTCCCATTTGCGCGCTTTCGACGTGGAAGTCCTGGCGAGTGACCCCGTCGTCGACGAGGCGCGGGCCGCCGAACTCGGCGTACGGCTGGTCGGTCTCGACGAACTGTTCGCCACGTGCCCCGTGGTCAGCCTGCACGCGCCGCTGCTCCCGGAGACCGAGGGGCTGGTGAACGGGGAACTGGTGGCCAGGATGGGCATCGGCGCGACCCTGATCAACACCGCCCGCGGCGCCGTGGTCGACGAGCCGTCGGTCGTCCCCGTGCTGGCCGAGCGCCCGGACCTCACGGCGATCCTGGACGTCACCTGGCCCGAACCACCGGAGCCGGACTCGCCGCTGTACACGCTGCCGAACGTCGTGCTCACCCCGCATCTGGCCGGCGCGCTGGGCGCCGAGCGCGCGCGGATGGGCGAGCTCGTGGCGGCGGAGCTGCGGCGGTTCGTGCTCGGGGAGCGACTCCAGTACGCCGTCGCGCCGGACCGGGCCCACCTGCGGGCCTAACCTGACGGGGTGACGCTCGCCTTTCGAGAGACCGGCCCCCGCTCCGGTGTGCCCGTCGTCCTGCTGCACGCCTTGGGCAGTAAATCCGGCACTTGGGACGATTTCGCCGGACGGCTGGAGCGCCGTGTCCTGGCCGTCGACCTGCCGGGACACGGCGACAGCGCCCCCGTGGAGAAGTACTCCCTCGAGACGATGGCCGACGCCGTGGCCGGACTCGTCGAAGACCAGGTGGATCTCGTCGGGCACTCGCTGGGTGGCCGGGTCGCCGTGCTGCTCGCCCAGCGCCTGCCCGGACGGGTGCGGCGGCTGGTCGTCGAGGACACCCCGCCACCTCCGGCCGCGGTGAAGGAGCCGCCGGCCCCGACGGCCGAGCCGGCCGAGCCGCTGCCGTTCGACTGGCGGCTGATCGATCCGATCATGACCGAACTCCGCACGCCCGACCCCGGCTGGTGGGAGCGGCTCGCCGCGATCACCGCGCCGACCTTGCTGGTCAGCGGCGGGCCGTCCAGCCACGTCACGCTCGAATCGCTGGAGCGGATGCGCGGGCTGATCCCGGACTGCCGTCTCGTGACCATCGAGGGTGCGGGGCACCGGGTGCATTCCGCCAGGCCGGAGGAGTTCGCGGCGGTGGCGGGGGAGTTCCTCGGGGCGTAAAGGGGGCGCGGACTCTCGCACGGGTCGGCATAATCCGGTCGGGGAGGTCCGGTGGTCGTGTTCACCTGCGCGGGTTGCGCGGCGGAGTTGACCGTGCCCGTTTCACGGGTCGCCCTCCCGGTTCACGCGCACAGCCGGTACGGGCACAGCCTGCTGCCGCCGCTCATGCGGGCGGGAACGTACGCCGTCGATCCCGAGCCGTTCGGCGCGCCACGGCGGCCGTGGAACGAGACCGACGCGGAAGCCCGGGGGATCTTCGCCCCGGTCGCCTCGCTTTCGGACGGACCCGCGGGATCGATCGTGCTGGCGCCGGGTGACACCCGCGGAACCGTGCTGATCCCCGAGCGATGCGGCGGCGACTGCTTCGGGGTGGACGGGCGGGACGGTCCCAACCTCGCGTGTGCCCGTTGTGGCCTGGAGGTCGGGACGCGGCTCGACGATTGCTCCCTTTGGCAGGAGGTGAGGCTCGTCCCGGAGGCCGTGAGGCGCGAGCCCGCCGGCGAGGTCCCCGAAGTGCCGGACTGGACGTTCGAGGGGGTGCCGCCTGTCGACCTCGACGGAATTTGGAGCCCGTACTGGGAAGCGGCCGCCGGGGAGGCGCTGGCGCACCTGCTCGCGGTTTCCGGGAACAGGACGATCGCCTTCCCCGAAGGTCTCATCGGCGAGATCTTCGCGGCGGCACTCACCGTGCTCCCTGCCGGATCGGCGTGCCGGAAGGCGGCCGTCGTGGGTCCGGGTTCGCCGGATTCCGGCGATATCGCGCTCGTGCCGCGGCATCCGGTGACCGGACGGCCGTGGCCGCGCTCCGGCGCCGCCGACGTGGTGCCGGTCGCCGCCGAAGTGTGGACGTGGCTGGCTTTCGGCCGCGACCCGGTGACCGCTCCCGTCTCCGGTGCCATGCCGGAGGGTGTGCTGCGGGACGACCCGCTGCCGAAACACCCGTGCGCGCGTTTCCGGCCTTCGGCGGAGGTCTTCCTGCACACTTTGGCGCGGCTCCCGGCCGTTCGGCAGCCGTGGTTGCGGGCGATCCACGACCGGGTTCGCGCGGATCCGTACGGCTGGTTCCGCGGTTAGCCCTCTGAATGCGGTGAATGTATAACGGCCTATACCGCGTGGCGTCGGCAGTGCCGTCCGATCGGCCTCAGTGGTGTCCACTTTGGACGGGGACGACGAAGGTGACCGTCTTCTCGTCGAGGATCTTGTGCGTCGGGTCGGCAAGCCCGATCCACACCTTGTGCTGCCCCACCGGCAGTGACTGGATGATGAGCGGCTCGCCGCTGCCGTCCGCCCAGTGCCACGCCGCGTCGTCGACGGTCACGTGGATGTGGCCGATCCGGGGTGAGACGTCGAGGGCGGCCGGGCCGTACACCGGCACGATCCGGAGGTTCTCCGCCCGGTATCGCAGCACGACCAGGCCCATCGCGAGCTGCTCGGGCAGCGGCGCGTCCACGACCAGCGAGGGTGACGGCTGCGAGGGCAGCGGCACCACGGGAGCGGGCGACCAGCCGGAGGCGGCGACGGCGGCAGGGGGAGCGGCAGCCGGTGGCGCGGGCGGCGGAGCGCTGCAAGCGGTGGTGGCCAAGACGGCGGTGAACAGGGCGGAGGTGAGGGCGAACTTCCCAAGAGCGGGCATGGACTTCACGCTAGGAGCGGCACCGGGACCGCGGCGCCCGTCGGACGACGTCATCGCTGTACGTCGCCGTGACACTTTCCGGTGATCACCAGCTGAACCGGGGTGATCCGGGGAATACCAGAGATATCGAACAGGGGGCGGAAGATAGGGAGAGCACGATGAAGTCTCGTCTCGCCGCGCTGGCGGCCACCTTCACGCTCTTGGTCTCCGCGGGCGCCATCGCCGCGTCGCCGGCTTCGGCGGACCCGGTTCCCGGCAGCCCGAACAAGTTCTACGCGTCGTGCGCCGTCGACCTCTTGGGCGTCCCGGTGGGATGCCTGGAGACTGACGAAGTGCACGCGACCCACCTCTGTCAGTACGTGATGACCGGGTTCGGGCTGGGGCTCGACTGCATCCAGCGCTGAACGGACGGAAACCGGGTGGGCGTCCCTGCGACGCACCCACCCGGCTCCCCTTCCCGGCGCGGTTCACCGGTCACCGCACCGGGAAGCTCACACCCCGGTGACCGAGGCGATCCACTGCCGGTGCGCGGTGACGTCGGTGTAGATCGTGTCGCCGGTACCGCACGACGGGCTGTTGTGGCCCGCGCGGCTCGTCGCACCCGCCAGCGCGCCCTGCACGACCAGCGGTCCGCCGGAGTCGCCGTAGCAGGCGGTCTGGTAGTTCGTGCTGTAGACGCACAGCTCGGACGAACCCTGGATGCCCTGGCAACGACTGTCCGGATCGATGCGGGTGTTGAGCTGCTTCAGGTTCGCCGGCGGCCTCGGTTCACATCCGCGCTGCGGGCAGGTCTGCCCCCAGCCGTACAGCGTGACCCCGGTCCCGGACGCGGGCGAGCCGGCCGCGATCTGGATCGGAGTGTTCTGCACGGGCTGCGCGAGCCGCACCAGGGCGATGTCGTTCGGCCCGGCCTGTCCGGTGTAGCTCGGATGTTTGATCATGCGCGACGCCGAGGTGAGGACTCCGCCGTACTGCCAGGTCTTCGAGCCGATGCGCAACTGCAGCGTCTGCTGCGGGATGCAGTGCGCCGCGGTCACGACCCATTGCGAAGAGATGAGCGAGCCGCCGCAGCCGTGGCTGCCGTTGACCTGGAGCGAAGCGATCCACGGGAAGTCGCCGGACGCCTGTCCGCCGCCGACGATGGCCGGGCCGACCTGTCCCGGTTCCTGGGCCGCCACCGGCGACGACACCGACAGCGCCGCCGCGCCCGCGACCAGCGGGATCAGGGCGGCGCGCAGCAGGGTACGCAGTCTCATGGGGAGTCCTCCTCGACGTTGAAGGGGATATGTCTGGTTCACCTTCGCCGCGCGAGGGCTTCCGGAGAACTCCCGGCTTTGTATAGCGTTCGTCTATGGAACTGGGGTTCCGGCAGTTGCGGGTGGTCCGCGCCATCGCCGAGACGGGGACGCTGTCCGCCGCCGCGGCCGCCCTCGGCCTAACCCAGCCCACCGTCACCGAAAGCCTGCGCCGGGCGGAACGCGCCGCGGGCGGCCCGCTGTTCCACCGGGACAGACGCGGCGCGCGGATCACGCCGCTGGGCGAGCTGGTCCTGGCCCACGCCCGCACCGTGCTGGAGGAACTGACCCGCCTCGAGTCCGCCATGGACCGGAACCGGTTCGGCACGCTGCCCGATCCCGTCCGGATCTGCGGGATCCCCGGTCAGCTGGTGGGGAATCTCGCGGTGGCCGTGCCGCGGGTGCTGTCCACCGGGGTCGAGGTCCGGGGCGCGCTGAGCGTCCCGGCGGCGCTGGACCTGCTCGCCGACCATCGGCTCGAAGTGCTCGTCGTGGTCGACTTCCCCGGCTACGTCCACGATCCGCCGCCGGAGGTCGTCCGGGCCACGGTCGCGAGGGAACCGCTGTTCGTCGCGGTCGCCGAACATCACCGGCTCGCGGGCCGCTCCGAGATCGCGCTGGAGGAACTCGCCGGCGAACGCTGGCTGAGCGTCGCCGACACCGCGGACCTCTCCGACACGGAGTTCACCGGCTATCTCGGCGACGTGTGCCGGGCGGCCGGGTTCAGCCCCGGGATCCGCACCCTGCCGGCGAGTGTCTGCGCGCAGCTGTGCGAGCTGGGCGAGGCAGTCCTCCCGATGGTGCCCGCCGCCCGGCGCCGCGGCGGGATCGACGTCATCCCGTTGCGCGGCAGCCCGTTGCGCATGACGACCCGGCTGTACTGGCACGAGCGCGGGCCGTTGGCCGGGGACGCCGTCCGCGCGTTGTGGGAAGAGCTCAAACGGGCGCAGCACGCCGTGATGGAGCTGCCGGACCTGTACCGCTCGTGGCTCGCCGGCAATCCACAGTGGACGACCACGGTGGATTCCTTCGAGGAGGCCAGGTCAGGTGCCGAGCCAGCCGGGGTTGGCGGCGGCCCACTCGGGAAGGCGGTGCCGGATGGCGGCCAGCTCGGTGATCGCGCGTACCAGTCCACTTCGGACGGCCGAGACGTCCACCGGTGATCCGTCGCGCCACAGCAGGAGATGCCTCGTCCTCAGCGGCACACCCCGCAGGGCCACCACGGAACCCGGCATCGTCGATCCGGAATCGAGCGATTGGGCCAGCGCCACCGCGCGGGAATCGCGCCGGACGGTCTGCCGCAGCACCATCGGTTCCAGCTCCTGCACGGTGATCGTGCCGAGGCCCGCCCGCGCGCACTGGTCGGTCAGGTGGTCGTGGAACTCGTCGTCCCCGCCCGCCACCGCCAGCCAGGACGAATCGGTGAGTTCCGCCAGTGACACCTCGCCGCGCCCGGCGATGGGATGCTTCGGGGACACGATCACGAAGACGGGTTCCGTCCCGACGGGAAGCATGTGGACCCCGTCCGGCGGGACGATCTCCTGACCGGGATGGTCCACGTACAGCGCCAGTTCCACCGTGCCGTCGAGAAGCGCGGTGAACAACGCGGTCCGGCTGTTCATCGCGAACAGCTCGACCGGACGTCCGGGGGCGGCCGCGGCGACCACGCCGCTCAGCGTCTCGGCGAAGACCGTGGGGAGCGCGCCGATCCGGAGCAGGCCCTCGGACGGCGCGCGATGGAACCGGCGGATCGCCAGGTCGAGTTCGTCGGCCGCGGCCAGGACCCGTCGCGCGTGGTTCAGGAGCACCTCGCCCAGCGCGGTGGGCCGCACGCCGTGCCGGTCCCGTTCGAACACCGTCCGGTCCAGCGCCCGCTCGACGCGGTGCAGCTGCGCGCTCAGCGCCGGCTGGGAGAGCCCGAGCGTGGACGCGGCCTTCGCGATGCTGCCCGCCGACGCGATCGCGTCGAGGAGGCGCAGGTGCCGGACGTCGATTTCCACCGGCCAAGTATGGCCGTCCCCGGGGCCGATGAGGGGGCTGATCACAGGTCGTCCTCGCTGATGATCGTGCGAAGTTTGTGCAGGGCGCGATGCTGGGCGACCCGGACCATGCCGGGGCTCACCCGCAGGACCGCACCCGTCTCGGGCGCCGACATGCCGACCGTGATCCGCAGCCGGAGGATCTCCTGCTGGATGCCGGGCAGGGCGCTCATCAACCGGGTCAGCCGGTCGTGACCGTCGACGGCGAGGGCGTGCCACTCGGGTTCGTCGGTCTCGGGCGTCGCGCGGTCGGGCGGGTCGGGCGTGGGTTCGGACCTGTCCCGCGCTCGCCTCCGGAAGGCGGCGGCGACCTTCCGGGCGGCGATGCGGAGGACGGCGGTGAGGAAGGAACCGCCGGCGGCGCGGGCCGTCGGAAGCGTGGCGAGGACCGCGAGACAAGTCTCCTGCGCGACGTCCTCCGCGGCGATCACGCGGACGTCCGTCCCGCCCATCCGGCTTCGGCAGTAGTCCGCGACGACCGGCTGGACGATGTTCATCAACTCGTTCGTGGCCGCGGCGTCACCGCGGCTGGCGCGGGGGACGAGGGATTCGAGATCCGTCGCCCACGCGCCGTCGTCAGGGGGAGGAACCGCCCCCGGCGAGGTGAGGTCGCCGGGGGCGGTCCAGGTCAGGCGAGTTCCCAAAGCGCGGGCACGTTCGGCGGTTCCCAGCCGGGCATGGAGGTGTGCGGCTGGATCACGCGGTAGTTGCTGCCGCCGTAGGTGGCGGTCGCGCCGGAGCCGTAGTAGGTGTACGGCGCCCAGGTGCCGCCCGGCGGGTTCGACGTCGTCGGGCCGGTCGGGGTGGTGGTCGTCGTCGGCTGGCTGGTGCTGGTCGGCCCGCCGCCGCTGACGGTCAGGCGCAGGTTGTAGACGCTCAGGATCTCCGAGATCGGCTGGAAGTAGGTCGTGCCGCCGGAGGTGCAGTTGCCGGAGCCACCGGAGGTGACGCCCTGCGCCTGGTCGCCGCTGATCCACGAACCGCCGGAGTCGCCGGGTTCGGCGCAGGCGTTGGTCCTGGTCAGGCCGGTGATCGTGCCTTCGGGATAGGTGACCGAGGCGTTCTTCTGCAGGATGGTGCCGCAGTGCCAGCCCGTGGTGGACCCGGAACGGCAGACCGACGAGTTGAGCGCGGCCTCGGTCGAACCGGCGACCGGAACGGTGCCCGGGTAGCGGTTCACCAGCGCGCGCGGGGTGTTGCCGGCGTCGGCGCGGACCCAGGCGTAGTCGTTGCCGGGGAAGCTCGAACCGGCGACGCTCCCGCTCGGGTTCGAAGTGCGGGTCCCGGTGGTGCCGCAGTGGCCCGCGGTCACGAAACCGCCGTCGACCGCGAAGCCGATGGAGCAGCGGCCCGAGCCGAAGGTGTAGGCGTTGCCGCCGATGATGTCGATCAGCGCGCGCGGCTGCTCGGTGCTGGCTTCGATCCGGAGCAGGTCGGCCCGCACACCTGACTCGGCCGCCCACGACTTCGCGGCGGCCTCGCCACCGGCGTTGGCCAGCACGACGACGGAGTTGGTGAGGATGTCGGTGTACCAGCCGGGCACGGTCTTCGGTGCCTTGGTGGACTTGGCGTCCAGCCGCAGCTTCGCCGCGTCGAGGTCGGCGGCGCTGCGGGTGACGGTCTTCGGGGTCGCGCCGGCGGCGCGCACGAGGTCGGCCTGGGCGGCGTCGGTGACCGCCACGGTGAGCGTGGTCCCGGAGGCATCCAGCCACGATCCCGCGTACGACGTGCCGAGCTGCTTCTTCAGCGTGTTGTCGGCGACCGCGGCGCGCTGCTCGCTCGCGAGCCGGAGCTTGGCCTGCTCGGGGCTGATCTTCAGGTCGCGCGCCATCGCGGCCAGGACGTCCGACTGGGTCTGGTCTGCCGAGGTGGCCTGCTGACCGGCACTCGCGCTGGGGGTGAGCGCGATGGCGGTGAGCAGGCCTGCCCCGGTTATGGCCGCGGCTGTCGCGGCGAGGATCTTTCTGTTCATGTCGACGCTTTCCTCGGAAACGGGCGGGGGAGGGGAGATGCGTTCCCGACCGTACGAGGCGTATCACTCGACTGGTACATACCATTTGGGTCATATCGCCCGGCTCGAACGCGGGGTGATATGACGGTATGTCGTGGTGATTTCGTTGCGGTGCAAAGAGTTTCGGTCACCGGGAACGGTGCCGTTTCGAGTGTCCGAATTGCTCCGCCGCGATGTCCTCGATTGTGAATACCGTACTTTTGAGGGGTAGGGCAAAGGTAACCCCGGAAGTTCTCACAGAGTGAGGAAGTGCCCGTCGTGCCGGAGGGGGCGGCGGCACGACGGGCACGGGTGCGGGGACCTCAGTGAGCGGTGCAGCGGTAGCTCGACGCCACCGCCGGGTCACCGTGGCCGCGGTAGCGCGAGACCTGCGGATACGGGCAGAGATCGCGGGTGAGCGTCTTGTCGGCGTTCGCCGCGGGCAGGGTCGACGGCGCCTTGCCGTGTTCGACCCAGTCCACGAGCGCGCCCAGGGCGTTCGTCGGTGCCGCGCCCGCGCCGCCGAAGCAGTGCGCGACGCCCGGGGCGAGGAACAGGCGATAGAAGTCGTCGACCCGCCTCGGGCCGCCCATCTCCCGCTCGACCTCGTGGCGGTACCGCAGCGTCCCGCCCGGCGGGATCAGCTGGTCGTCACTGCCGACGAAGGTGATCAGCTTGCCGCCCGCGCGGCGGAAGCCCGACAGATCCGGGTCCGAGGTCCCGATGACGTCGTCGTACTCCCGCATCGACTGGCGGAACAGGTCGGCGAACTGGCGGTAGGTGATCTTCTCGGTGTCGAACCCGGGCTGCTTCTTCAGGAACGTCCGCACCCAGCCCGTGGCCACCGGGAACCCGGGAGCGTCCGTCACCGGGCCGAAGTCGGCGCCCTGGGGAAGACCCGCCCAGAGCCGCCGCCCGTGTTCGTCGGCCGGCCCGGCCCAGATCTTGCGCACGACCTCGGCGTCCGCCGCGGTGACGGTGACCTCCTTGCCTTCGCAGAGCACCTTCGTGCCGACGAGGGACCGGGGGTCGTAGCCGCATTCGTCGGGCCGGTCCACGATGCCGTTGGTGACGCCGTCCCGGCTGTCGCAGGCCTTGATCGCGGCCTGCCGGAAGGCGGTGAAGACACAGCTGGAGGGGAAGGTCTTCTCCTGGTTCATCACTACCCGCGGCCAGAGGGTCGCGACCGCGAACTCCGCCCAGTGCACGGCGGGCGCGTTCGCCAGGACGCCGTCGAAGTCCCCGGGATACCGCTGGGCTTCGGAGTAGCCCTGCCGCCCACCGGTCGAGCAGCCGTTCCAGTACGAGTAGCCGACCGCGCGCTGATAGAACTTCTGGGTCACGTCCTTCCCGATGACGGCGGCCTCGTGCACGGAACGGGTCGCGAAGTTCGTGACCAGCGGCTTGTTGATCTCACCCTGGGGAGTCAGCGCCCACGAGGTGTCGAGGAAGGTCAGGGGGACACCGGCGTCGGTCGTCACGCCGCTGTAGCCGTCCTTGACCGCCTGGACGAGCGGCGCGCCGAAGTCGCCGGCGGTGTAGGCGCTGCCGCCGACCGCCTGGAGCCTGCCCGTCCACCCGGTCCGCGGGAGCGCGATGGCGACCTTGACGTGGTCGCCCGCCTTCCCGTGGGTCAGCGTGACGGTGATTTCGCAGTACGCGGGCACGCCGGTGATCGGGGCGGGCGCCGAGAACGGCGTGGGCGGGAACGTGACGGTCCCGCCCGGCTTCTGCGCCGCCTCGACCGATTCGATCCGCGCGCCCGAGGGGGCCGACACGGGGACCGCCGCGCACGACGACGTCGTCGCCGCTTCGGCGGGCGCCGTCTGCGTGACCGAGGTCAGCACCAGCGGCAGCAAGGCGGCCAACGGCGCCGCCGCCAGGAACATCTTCTTGCGTCTCATCACTTTCCCGAAGTTAGGCCGATCGTGTTGACACGGCGTCTACATCCTGTGGACGCCGCCGGGGAGTCCTGATGGGACCGTTTGGGTATCGTCGGACCGGGCCATCCGGCCGAGGGGAGGAACGCCGCACCATGCCGCTTTTCGGACGGGAAGCCGAGCTGAAGGACCTGGGCGAGCTCGTCGACGGGCCGGCCGCGGGCTGCGGCGGGGTCCTCGTCCAGGGGGAACCCGGCATCGGCAAGTCCGCCGTCGTGGCGGAGGCCGTCGCCGCGGCGACGGTCGGCGGCCTGCGGGTGCTGCGCACGACCGGCGTCGAGGCGGAACGGAACTTCGCCTACGCGGCCCTGCACCAGCTGCTCCATCCGGTGCGGGCCGGCATCGACACCTTGCCCGCGCCGCAGCGTTCCGCGCTCTGGGCGGCACTCGGGCTCGCCGAATCGGCGGAGCCCAACCCGTACTTCGTCGGCCTCGCCGCGTTGACGCTGCTTTCGGAGGAGGCGGCGGTCAAACCGTTGCTGATCGTCGCCGAGGACGTCCACTGGACGGACCGCGAGAGCGCCGACGTCCTCGCGTTCGTGGCCAGGCGGATCGACACCGAGCCGATCGTCCTGATCGCGACCCTCCGGGACGGCGAGCCGTCGCCGCTGCGCGACGCGGGACTATCCTCAATGGACCTGGAACGCCTGCCCGGCGACGTGGCGGCCGAGTTGCTCGACTCCGTCGCCCCCGGGCTGAGCTCCCCGGTCCGGTCCCGCCTGCTCGCCGAGGCCGCCGGGAATCCGCTGGCCCTGACCGAACTGCCGTCGGCCGTGACCGAGGCGCCCGATCCCGTGCTGCCGCTCACCGAACGGCTCGAGCGCACGTTCGGCGCCCGGTTCACCGCCCTGCCGGAACCCGTGCGCACGACCTTGCTGGTCGCCGCGCTCAACGAGACCGGCTCGATCACGGAAACCCTCGCGGTGGCGAGCACGCTGCTGGGCGAAGACGTCCAGCTGTCTGCCCTGGCGCCTGCCGCCGACGCGCGGTTGATCGACCTCGAACCGAGGACGGTGTCGTTCCGGCACCCGCTGATGCGGTCGGCGATCCCCGCGTCGGTGCCGCTGGAGGAACGGCGGCGCGCACACCTGGCCCTGGCCGGGATGCTCCACGAGCAGCCCGATCGCCGGGCCTGGCATCAGGCGGCCGCGGCGACCGGAGCCGATGAAGCCGTGGCGCGGGAACTGGAGAACGCCGCGGACCGGGCGCGGCATCGCGGCGGCACGACGGCCGCCGTCGCCGCGCTGGAGCAGGCGGCCCGGCTGAGCGGCGATCCGGAACGGCGGGCGGACCGGTTGCTGCGCGCGGCCGAGCTCGCCGTCGAATCCGGCGGCCGCGAGACGGCCGAACGCCTCGTCCGGGACGCGCGCGCGGGGGAACTCACGCCACGGCAACGAACGACGGCGAGCTGGCTGCTCAGCGGATTCGAGGACGGCGTCCGCGAGGACCTCTCCCGGGTCGGCGAACTGGCGCGGCTGGCCGAGTCGGTCGCGGGAGAAGGAACCCCGGATCCGGCGATGCGCGTCCTGTGGGGCGCGGCCATGCGCTGCTTCTGGGCCGAACCCGGCGCCGAGGCGCGGCGGACGTTGCTGGCCGTCGCGGACGGTCTCCCGGTCGAGAACTCGGACCCGCGCCTGGTCGCCGTCGCCGCGTACGTGGCGCCGTTCGAACGGGCGGAATCCGTGCTCGGCGAGTTGCGTGGACTCGCGGCCACCACGGGAACCGACCCCGAGGTCGACCGCTTTCTCGGCAGCGCGTCACTCCAGGTCGGCGCCGTCGACCTGGCCGCCCGGTTCTCCGCCGCCGCGGCACCGGGACTGCGGGCGCAGGGCAGGCTCGGCTTGCTGCCTCGGGCCTTGGCTGTCCAGGCGTGGAGCCGGGTCCGGCTCGGCGACCTCGCGACGGCTGTCCCGGTCGCGGCGGAGGCGGCCAAATTCGCCAAGGAGACCGGGCAGCCGTTCATGTACGGCCTCGCCACCGCGGTCCAGGCGGAGATCGCCGCGCTGCGGGGCGAGCACAAGCAGGCCAAGGCCCTGGCCGACGAGGCCGAACGGACCGGGCTCGCCGCCGGCGCCCGGCCGGTACTGGCGACGGTGCAGCTGGCCAGGGGCATCACGGCGGCGAGCGAGGGCCGGTTCGACGACGCGTTCGCCGATCTGCGGCGGCTGTTCGACCCCGCCGATCCCGCCTACCAGCTGGCGCTGCGCGTCTACTTCGTCGCGGACCTCACCGAGGTCGCGATCCGGGCGGGACAGGTCGACGCGCTGCGCGAGATCGTCGCGGAGATGGAGCGACTGGCCCTGTCGAGCCCGGCGCCCGCTTTGCACATCGGACTGCGCTACGCCCGCGCGGTACTCGACCCGAGCGACGAGCTCTTCGAGACCGCGTTGGGAGCCGAGCTGGACGGATGGCCCGCCGAACGCGGGCGCCTGCACCTGGCCTACGGCGAATGGCTGCGACGGCAGCGGCGCGCCGTGGACTCGCGGGCGCATCTGCGCACCGCGCGGGAGACGTTCGACGCGCTCGGCATGACCGCTTGGGCGGACCGCGCACGTCGTGAACTGCGGAGCGCGGGGGAGTCCAGCCCCAATCGCGGCCCCGACGCGCGCGAGAAGCTGACCCCGCACGAGCTGAGCATCGTGCAACTGGCGGCGGAGGGACTGACGAACCGGGAGATCGGGCAGCGCCTCTACCTGTCCCACCGGACGGTGGGGACGCATCTGCACCGGATCTTCCCGAAGGTGGGAGTGACCTCGCGGGCCGAGTTGAAAGATGTCGTGAGTGAATTGGGACGTTAGTGAGAGGTGAGGCGAAAGTGGCTTTCGCGACACCTTTGAACCCTTCGGCGCCCCTTCCCCTCGCTCATCGCCGCCGAGCACCAGTCCGTGAAGGCCTCCTTGAGGGACCCAGGGTCCCTCACGTCGCGGACGTCCTCTTCGGTGATTACAACCCCACCGGCAAGTTGCCGGT